>CALAUZ010000182.1 GCA_937892105.1 uncultured Fretibacterium sp.
ACGTTTGTCGAGAAGTCATACGCGCATACCTTCATTCCATGTTCCACAAGGTCGGGGATTATGTCCTTCCCGAAATCGTGATGGGTTTCCTCTTTCATCGCGTCATCATCAAGGGCTTCCTCAAGAACTTTGCGGTCGAAAACATAGTTGCCCATTGAGACGTATGAAAATCCGGGCTTTCCTGGAATTTCCGGCGGGTTCTTCGGCTTCTCCTGGAACTCGATTATCCTTCCGTTCTTATCGGTCTTGATACAACCAAATTCTGTCGCGTCTGCTACTGGGACTACGTTGGCCGCAATCGTTACATCTGCCTTCTGCGCGTCATGGAACGACAGCATTTGCTCAACGTCCATCTTGTAGATGTGATCCGCCGCAAATATACATACCTTGTCCGCCCTGTAACGCGTTATCATGTGCTTGGCCTGGTATACCGCGTCAGCCGTTCCCTGAAACCAGTGTTCGCCGCTCCACATCTGTGCAGGTATTGTCGTAACAAAGAAGTCCCTGCCCCTCATTGCGCCGCCAAACTGCCAGCCCCGCTCAATATGTTCGTTCAGCGACTGGCTCTTGAACTGCGTCAATACGTATACGGAATAAATTCCGCTGTTGATGAGGTTGGAGAGGGCAAAATCAATGATACGGTACTTCGCTGCGAAGTAGACAGCAGGTTTTGCGCGGTAACTCGTGAGAGGCATTAAACGTTCGCCTTTTCCGCCAGCGAGGACTATGCCCAACACTCTGCCATGCTTGCCTGTGTACATAGTAATACTTGACCTCCTTTGTATATAGCAACGCCCCCTGCAGCTTCATCACAAGGGGCATAATTCACTACTGCATTAAATCCTCGTACATATCTTTATACAGGACGGCCGACTTGTCCCACGTGAAATCCTCGCGCATTCCTTCGAGCATTATCTTCTTCCACGCGGTTTTGTCGTTGTTGTACCTGTCAACTGCCCTGCGGAGTGCCCACATCATTCCTTCAGCATCGCACGTCTGGAATGTGAAGCCGTTTCCTCCTTCCGGCCTGTCAACATCAAATACCGTATCCCTCAGTCCTCCAACCTCACGCACTACCGGCACAGTCCCGTAACGCATGGAAATCATCTGCGACAGCCCGCAAGGCTCAAACACTGACGGCATAAGGAATATATCTCCGCCCGCGTACATAAGGTGAGACAATGGCTCATCATATCCCCTGAACAGCTTTATGCTCTGGGGGTTAGCTTCTGCCGCCTGCATTATTCCGTTCTCTATCCAGTCGTTGCCGGAACCGAGTATCAGGAGTTTCGCCCCAGTCTCCGCAATCTGGTGTGCCGCGCTGAAGACCATGTCAAATCCCTTCTGCTCTACAAGACGGCTGACACACACAATAACCGGTGCTGTCGTCTCGGTGTCGAACCCTGCGCGTGCAAGCAATTCCTTTTTGCAGGTCTGCTTTCCCTTGAGGTCTTTGACGCTGAACTTTGCGGGGGTTTCTTTGTCTCCGGCGGGATCCCAGAACTTCGTGTCAAGACCGTTGAGTATTCCCCTGAGTTTGCTCCTCTGCTGATAGAGTATTCCGGAAAGTTCACGGGTTGATTCGTAGGTCTGTATCTCGTTTGCATATGTCGGTGATACTGTACTCACTGCCGATGACGCAACTATTCCGCCCTTCAGGAGATTTACCTGTCCGTAAAATTCCATCGTTGACGAGCTGAAACTCCACGGCTCAAGCCCCGAAGCCTCAAGGAACGGTGATGGCTCAAATATTCCCTGATATGCGACGTTGTGGAGGGTCATTATGGATTTTCCACCGGCCTGACGGTAGTGCCTGTGCCACGCCAATGCACAGGGGAGGAATGCTGAAGTCCAGTCGTGGCAGTGGTATATATCCGGCTCCCATTCTATTGCGTACTTTAGCTCTAGTGCCTGCATACAGAATACGGCAAACGGCGAAGCAGTCCAGAAGTTGAGCTGTGACGGGTACATGTCTCCCGTGTAATCCTCAGCCTTCAGGAAGTACGTCGGCACTCCCTTAACTTCTGCCTTTATGACTTCTGCCTTGTGTATCCGCCAGTCATAAGCCGCGTAAACCTTCGTCTTCAGAGTTGTCGTCTTCAGCCCTGAAGCCGCCGCCCTCTCAAGTACGCCCGGCCATGCAGGAGTAACTACGCGTACATCAACTCCGGCCTGCCTTAACGCCTTTGGAAGCGAACCTGCGACATCACCAAGCCCCCCGACTTTTGAGAACGGGGCAAGCTCTGTCGTTACGAACAATACTTTTACAGCACTACCGCTTTTCGTCATTGCTGATTTACTGCATTCCTTTCACGCTAATTTTTGCTACATTCCCCTGAAGTCGATTGAGTAGGCTTTTGAAGCGTATTCATGCACTACCCTGTGGGTGTTGAAGAAGCTCGCATCAAGGGCTATCGTATGCCTCATCATATCTACCCACTTGTCGTGATTTTCGTAGTATGTGGGTATTACTTTCTTTTCCAGCTTGTCATAAAGGTCGTCCGCGTCCTTGCTCTCGTCATAATGTGAGCTTGAGTTCGCGTCCTTTGCTTCTGCCTCCGAAGGTTCAGGCCCGATTGACCAGCCCGTTACGTCCTCAATCCAGCCTTCAATCCACCAGCCGTCAAGAACCGAGAAGTTCATTATACCGTTCATCGCGCATTTCATGCCTGATGTTCCGCTGGCTTCTCTGGGACGGATTGGGTTGTTCAGCCAGACATCAACGCCCTGTGTCAGGAGTGAGGCTATCTCCATGTTGTAGTTATCCATGAAGACAATCTTTATGTTCCCGTTGAACTCGTGAGATGCCTTGCGTATCCTCTGTAACAGCTTCTTTCCGCCATCATCGGCAGGGTGCGACTTTCCGGCGAAAACAAACTGTATCTTGTTCTTCTCCGCAATCTTCTTCAGCCTGTCAATGTCGGTCAAAAGCAAATCTGCCCTCTTGTACGTTGCTGCGCGTCTCGCAAATCCAAGCGTAAGAACATCGGGGTCAAGCTGTATGCCGTTTGTCTCCATTATGCGGGCAAAAAGCCTCAGCTTAGAAGCCTGATGAGCAGCCCATATCTCTTTTGTAGGGATTGTGAGAGCCTGTACCAGCCTTCCGGGATCTAATTCCCAGCCTGGAATATGCTTGTTGTAGAGTTTCCGCATTCCTGAGCTTACCCATGTCGTCGGGTGAACACCGTTTGTTACCCAGTCAACCGTCTCCATCTTGAACATCGCGTTGCTGACTTCGGCATGTTTCTTTGCGACACCGTTGATGTAGCGGCTGTAACGCAGTCCGAGTTCCGTCATTGATACGCCGGGCATGTTTGGCATCATTCTGTGAATTGTTGCGCGCGCATCATCGGGGAATACCTGGTCAATCTCGCCAAACGTGAAGTAGTCATGTCCTGCCGGGACTGGCGTGTGTGTCGTGAACACTACCTGTTCGCGTATCCTGTCAGGGTCATAGTAGCCTAATTCGCGCATAAGTTCGAGCGTCAGGAAACCTGCATGTCCCTCGTTGAGGTGGAACGTGTCAATGTTCATGTATCCCAAAGCACGAAGCATTCTCAGGCCGCCAACTCCGAGTATGAACTCCTGGCACAGCCTGTAATGATTGTCGCCGCCGTAAAGATACCAGCATAATTTGCGGTCATCTGGGTGATTGCCCTCGAAGTCAGTATCGAGGAAGTATATCGGCAGCGGGTATCCTGTTGCGCCTATGCATTCGTAAACCCAAACTCCTACCTGTATTTCACGGCCTCTGATTGTTACTGAGATTTTGTTGGGTAGAAGGGTTAGTTCTTTGGACGGATCCCATACTACGGGTTTCTCAAGCTGCCAGTCTTCCTGGTTGAACTCCTGAACGAAATAGCCTTTGCGGTATAACAGAGTAACTCCTGCCATTGGAACGCCTAAATCTGCGGCACTCTTTAGTATGTCGCCAGCCAATACACCTAGACCTCCTGAATATGTGGGGATTGACTCTTTCAGGCCGACTTCCATAGAGAAGTAGGCTACAGGTCGGAAGGCGGGATCATTTTCCATCAGCGTTCTCAAAGAATTACCGAGATCGCTTCTGTGCAGTCTTTGGATCATGTATCGTTATGGCTCCTTTCCGGTTACAAGCAGACGGGCGAAAAAATATTTTGTGCCACCTGCAAGAATGTTTATTTGAAATGGATTTATTGAAGTGAATTATCTCATAAAACAGAATTTTTTGCGACAAAGCATATTCACGTTATTAATTCAAGCTGGTATGTTATGGACTATGCATAAGGTCTTCATCAAAGACAACTATTGTCCCATGAGAATGTTAGCAATACTGTCGATATCATCATTGCTACTCGGCTTCCTTTGAGGTGTTCCGTGTTCCTGAATACCTCCTGCTTTCTCCGCAAGATGTGCCAGCCTCTCACGCGATGCAGGGTGCGAATTGAAACCGTTATGTTCCGAGCTGTACCCTTCATCGTCAAAACGCTTCATAGCATTATACAATCCCCAAGCATTATAGCCTGCCTTCCGCAAAAGTTCCGTCCCGTAATCGTCTGCTTCTGTCTCCTGTTCACGGTTAAACTTGCTCTCCCGCAAATCCATATCCATGTTGCCCACAGCCTGAGACAATGGGTCAATGTTCTCCATGTTCGTCCCCATCACTGTACGGGCTGTGTCGGTAAGCACAATGTTATCGTAATGCCCCAGCTGTATATGTCCAAGCTCATGGCCCAGTACCCCCGCAATTTCGTCCTCAGTCCTCAGAATGTCAATAAGCCCTGTTGTAACATGAACCGTGAAGCTGCCATCGTCATTCCACAAAACATAAGCATTTGGATCGTCGTCCTTATCGTAATGTATGGGTACTTTCCTGAAGCCGTCAGCACGGGTTATTCTCTCCCATGCCTTAGAGACAGTATCACGGGTTATGCTGCCCCATGAAGTTCCGCAGAGAATGAGTACAGACATAACCGCCGCCAATATTCCCGCCTTATTCGTTCCAGTCAAGCGAGTCAACAATCGCATCAAGATCCTCCTGTACATTCTCATTCTTATAGCCCGTTACCGAAATCAGAATATACCTTCCGTCCCCGCTGTCAGTGATTATCGCGAAACTCTCTGTACCTGCAAGGCTCTCAAACTGGAACGTGTAATCGCCGTCCTCGTCCTGTTCAAGCCCTGTACCATTCATCTGAACGTAAAGCCTCTCCGTAATATCGGTAAGTGTTGCCTCGCCTTTTGAGTTCACCGCAACTGAGACTGAAGCATTCTCTCCTGCGTTCTTGATGACCGTAACACTGCCCTGACGTTCCGCCGTCCAGCCCGATGGAACTTCAACGCTCAATGGCCCGAAAATCTGTACTCTACCCATCGCAGGTACACTCAGCAATACTACAACCGCAACACATAATACCGCTTTCCTAAACATGATATTCACTCCTCACTAAATATACGAAAACGGGAAGCCTGCAATCCCTCACAAGCTCCCCGAAATACGAATGCGCAAATACTCTACTTGTCCTGAACTGTTCCGAGCATTGCCGAAATCTCGTCTGCCGCAGCGTCAAGTCCGGTCATCGTAATAAGCATGTAGTCGCCGTCCTCAACATGAAGTACCGCATTAGTCTCCACGCCGTTAGCGTTGGTCATGCTCCATGAGTAGTCGCCGTCTGCGTCTGCCCCTTTTCAATCTTGCTGATGCTGCTCTTTGGCAGACCGACGCGCTTGCCTACTTCCCATCTATCATGGCCAAGGGTTCTTTGCTGGTCAACTTATGGCTCTCGTTGGTGCCTTCGAGCATAGCATCTG
>CALAUZ010000183.1 GCA_937892105.1 uncultured Fretibacterium sp.
GTATGAAACAATAATTCGGTACGGAATGGCCTTTCACGGCAAGAAAGCGATCATTAAACGGCTGCCTATGGTTGTCGCATAATTATGATTGTGCATAATGGAGCAAGAACTCAGCAAGCGGTAGGCAGCACAACGCTCAAAGCCTTCAATGTCTTTTTCAGCCTGCCTCTACAGACGCTGTGTAGAGGCTTGAAAGCCATGATTCCTGTGAATCTGACCGCTTGCGAGGAAGATTTTGACCGCATTATAATATTTTTCTAATAGTTGACCACTGTGGAGGCTTAAAAGAAATGAACAAAACCGAATGGAAAGACCACAAAAGGAAACATAAAACAACTCATGAAGGACGCATACATAAGAGCAAAATGGGAAAAAAGCATACACACGACTTTCTGAAGGCAACTGTAAAAAAAACTGATAAAGCAACGGCGTTGAGTGAAATGTGCGAGGACGGTCATGGGCATACATACATCAGATTTCATTCCTAACCTGCCACCGAAGGATTTGAACTCCTTAACAGAAGCCGAGATTGCCGTAGGCTTTGACTGGTTGGGGATTTTAGACTCTTTCGATCCATCACAACTTGAACCGCGCTTCTTAAACGAATGCGCCCGCCGGAATCCTTACTATACATGTTACGACCGGGATGTTGACGGTATTCCGCACTCCCCTGTTGAAGAACGGCTAAGTTATTTTGAGCCTTGCTATCGTGATATGTATCGTAGAGAGTTGAGTGATCTCGCAAACTACATCAAAGAACACGGCTTGAATCGAATCAACTACAACAAGGCAAGAGCGTCACTGATTAAATGTATTGGCATGAAGGGCGCATTAGAATGCGTAAGATGGGAATATGAGAGACTTGGCACAGAAGGAAGGAAACGGCAAAAAGAAGCCTACAATACTTTTGAACGGGAACGGCAGGAGAAACGAAAAATACAGGAACGTGAAGGACAGGAATATGATGATGCTATTAGAGCCGCGGTTAGGTCCTCAGAGAATGGCAACTTTGAACGGGGGAGATTTTTCAGCATATAACCCGTCTTATGAGTTTGCAGGGTGAACCGCAAGATGCCTCTGTCCATGAGAAAATAATCTTGATCAGGAAAGGACTCCGTGCTTCAGACGGCAAACCATTAAACAAGCGTGATTTCGCTAAACTGCTTGGCTATCCCATAAGCAAATACGCACAGGTTGAGAAGATAGACCACTGGCATGAGGAAGAAGAATCGCCGGTTGAATACGAGCTGTTAGAGAAACTAGTATTGATTGCTCACGCTAATCCGTACTGGCTGTTCGATCCAGATAGCGAGGCATGCGATGCGAGCATTGATATGTATGCTGTGATAAAAGGGGGCGAACCGAGCGTCTATGCTCCTATTGATGTGATTCTGAGCTGGATTCAGGAAGGCAAGCCAAGGATAACGAATTGGAAAGATACGTACTTTAGCAGGCGAGAAAGTCTTCGCCGACATAATAATGATGAGAATAACGATGAGGATGATGGCTTCATGGTTACACATTTTATTTCGTAGTTAAGACCGTGATTATCTCTGAGACGGGCGTAGAGACCGCTCGTTTAAACAACAGCTCAAGAAGGCGAGATGACATCAGACGCGCTCAGCTTATGAACATGGCTGGCCATGTGAGTAATGCCAGAAGGAAATTAACATATCGGCAAAAAGAGCTAAAATTTAACGATATGCCGTTGTCGGTTTTCTCCTATAGAACAGCTACGAGAGTTGCGGACGAGAATAGCGATAGCAGCTCGTCTGTTAGACACCAGCAAGCTGTACTAGACATATTCCCATAGCCAAAGCCTAAAACCATGCCATATACACATTAAGACCGAATACAGACATCGAGGCGTAGAAATCACATATTCATGTTAGGAATAATACTGCCACAGAGGAGCACACACTATGCCTTAGAGATACGAATCATACTCATAAGCCCTGCTTCCGTAGTTTCGATCAGGTACTTCAGCCCTCCAGCCCGAACAGACATCCGTCCATCCATCTGAAGGATGACCTCAGCAGAACGGCTAGTGTTCAGTTGGACAAGTTCCTTTATGCGCTCAGTAACCTCTAATCGGCCATTAAAAACATCCCCAGAAACTTCGTCCTCTAATATACAATCTGGAGTAGTTCCAAAGAAGAAAGTGAAATAGTTCTCTTCGTTACCCTCCAAGAGAGAACTCAGGTATTTGCACCAATCCTCCTCTGTCCGCTGCTCTGGATTTGCCAGCCATGTGGTGTGGTCATGACTACAGATATCATAATTCAGTGGAAGTCCTTCAAGAATATAGTCCGTGTCACGCAGAACATCGATTCTGCTGATTCTGTCCTCAAGCATATGCAAAATGAGGAGCATCTCATAATGCTCAAGATTACTTCTAGAAAGTGCGAGGCCTATACGTCCTTCAGCCCACGTCCGTCCGTTTTTATGTCTATCGATCCTGACCAAGTAGATATTAAGCGGTACTTCTTTCTCCTTAGACAACAGAAGATATGAGGCCAAAAAAGTAATGACTTCGTAAATACCGTTGTGCAAATCATTGCCGTCATTAAGCACGATATCCCATGTGAAAAATTCAAGTAGTGGCGTACAGTCTTCTGAATCCATGCATTCCTTGATGACGCTGAGACACGTTTCCTCATTTCTTACGAGGTTGGGATAACGTGGATTTACGGATTCCACTATATATTCCGATGGATCAGTAAGAAGCATACTCTTGATTTTTCCGTCCGAATCCATGTCAACAAGGACAATCTGCTTGAAACGCGCCGGAATCGCGTAAGCACAAAGCAGTGCCGTCTTGGGGTATTCATATCGGTGCAACGCTTCTCCCTCCAACTTGCCTGTCACGCGCACGAGCGTAGACCAAGTCTGACGAACATTTCGTTGAGGACTTTCCCTGAACCACTCCGTTATCGCTTCCTTGCCTTGAAGACTGCATTTCCCAAGTACAGATCTGTATGTAGCGTCCTTTGAGAATACTGCGCTCATACGATCCACTCGAATTAGGTTATCAGAAGCATCGCCGAAGACTTTAAGACAGTGTTCACGGTCATATACAGCTCCGTCTTGATATTCATCAACGCACACATCTGCTGAGAGGACGCATGTCGCGCTTAGATACGCGCCCTCGCGTATGTAAGTACGTTCCGACTCGTCAACGATATTAGGCCTGAAGTACAAAGGCAGTTCACCGAAACTCGTCTTCACTACAACTCTTTGAAAATATACAATTTTTTGGTCAAGGTCATAGGACTTGAGCATCTTAACGGATGTGATGACCCCGTTTACGGCGCAGAAATCGTCAACGCCTATGTTCAGGATAGTCCCAGCATCAAAGTTGACTCTTCCAAAAGGCAAGTCAATCCCCGTTGTCTTATTAAATGTTCCCATGTCCGGGTAAAAGTGTAAGTTCTCCGTGAAAGCACCAATCTGTAATGTCACAAACTCTCCGGGAGCGTAACTAGGTAAAGCATCCGCCATTACAAGATGAATAGGGATCTGACGTTTCTCATCGTCCTCGAAGAAGACGCACATCTCAAGCGGATCGCGCTCATCATCTTTTTCATCTCTCAATTCTCCACGTTCCCCAATACGAAGATGCCAAAACCAGTCCCCCATGACGTGTGAGCTGAATCCGGTCATTACATTCCTGTTTTCTCCCCTATCATTAACTTCGTTGGTAGGAAGGATATGCAGGATAAATTCAGCGTACCCAAGATGATGGTAGAGATAGAACCCACGATATCCGCGAAAAACTTTTCCATTTTCTGCTACATAACGAAAAACAATGTTGAAGTTCTCTTCATTTTCAACAAGCTGTCCCAAGCCAATCTCACGCAAAAAATTCAATACGATTTCCTCGTTTCTATTGGACTTATTTTAATTTTTTCATGAGCTTATCATAACACACACGAATACGCCGTTCTATGCTAAAATGATTTCAATCAATAGGAAAGGCATTATAAAAGACGCTGTTACAAGTTCAGACACGGTAGGCGAGAAATAAATACCCCCTCCGTGTGTAAATGACAAAGAGTCTAGATAAGAGCCGGTACTGTCGGAACTTTGGAGCGTCGGTACTTGGTCGGTGTTATTACCTCGGTTAATAAATATCTGATATAATTTCTGCCATTATGAAGATAAATTTAAAGAAAGTTACAAAAGAAGTACGAATATATATAAAACGCCAAACAATATACCTTCGGCAACAAGGCAAAAAGCATCAGGAAATAGCTGATATCTTGAATATTAAACCTGGTTCAGTAGCAAACATTATTAGCGATTATAACCATAAAGGAAACCTTATTTTTCAAGAAGACGTTCGAGGACGTAAAACCGGCGAAAAGAGAAGACTCTCTCCTGAACAGTAAAAAGAACTTCAAGAAATTATTAACACTCGTAAGCCAGAAGACGAAGGAGTCGCTTCCTCTTTATGGAATAGGCCAGCTCTATCTCAATTGATAAAACAAAAATATAATATCGACATGCCATTGAGATCAATCACTAACTATTTGAAGAGTTGGCACATGTCGCTTCAACGTCCGACCAGGAAGAACTATAAACAAGACCCGGTAAAGGTAGATGAATTCAAGAATGAGACTTATCCTGAAATCGTCCGCAAAGCCATAACTGAACATGCTGAAATAATGTTTGTGGACGAAACAGGCATTAATAATCAGGAATATAGAATTCGTGGATATTCACCAGTAGGTATTACGCCAACAATTTGCTCTGTGTCTCATAGAGAAACTATAAATATAATTTCAGGCATAAGCACAGATGGAAGTTGCCGTTATATGTCTTATGAAAAATCCATGAACAACAGCGTTTTATAGATTTTATGAGATTGATAACAAGAGCAAAAAACGGACATAAAATATTGATGATAACGGACAACCTAAAAGTTCATCACAGTAAGCGCGTTCAAGAGTGGGTTTCAGAGTACAAGGATCAAATCGAAATCTTTTTTACTCCTTCATATTCCCCAGAACTCAATCCTGATGAATATTTGAATCATGTTCTAAAACAGAGTGTTCATTCTGGAATTTTGCCTAAGACAAAAGCCGATATTAAAAAAAACATATAACTTCATGCAATATCTGAAACAAAGCCCTGATTATGTAAAAAATTTATTCAAGCATAAAAATTTGGAGTATATTGCAAAATGGGATATATTTATTTCAGATTTTTAATAGCCGAAGTAATATATGCACATAAAGTTATGTCGGTAAAGAATCTAAAAAATTTTTCCCCGTTCCTGCTCATCACATTCCCAATAGCCTGTCGTATCCTTAGAACTTGTTATGATAAATTCCATTTCTTTCCATGCGTCATACCATTCGTCTGGAATCTTATCGTCTAAAACAACCTCGACTACTTGCTCACAGTAGGGTTTTACACTATTGATGTTGCTGTTGAAATATCGCTTAAATTTTGTCATGGCTTTACGGGAATCTCTCGCCTTCAGCAAATCCAAGACTTCATTTGCTTGTTCAATCGTCAGAGCGTCTGCACCATATAGACTATAAACACTATAGAAACTGCCTCGTCTGCGTCTCCCTACAAATGATGAATTAAGAGAATCATTTTCAACAATATCGTCTTTAACAGCATCGTCTTCGATTTCATCTTCAATCTCTTCTTCAAACCGTTCGTGCAGAAAGACGACGGGATAATTTTCAGTATCGATTGTAGCAATCACATAGCGTCTTGTCTTGTAATCGGTAAGAAATAGTCCGTAACGGAGATGAAATGTTTTCAGCGTAGTGGTATCAACTGTGTTAATCATAATCGGCACTCTCCTAAATCATATAAGTGATGAAAAATAGAAAATCTTTGTTTTCTTGATAGTTATAGTAATAATTATATACCGAGTTCAATGAATTCGGAAATAAGGCCGGAAGAGAAGATGGAGAGGACGGAGCTTTGAAGCATCGATACTTGGCAAAGCTATGAGTACATGAACTTATGCCGCTTCTAAGATTGTTATCTTATTGAAGCCGTTTTTCTGTGTTAGTGCCCGTTCTACACAAGTCTACAAACACAGAAATCTCGCAAAGGTTTCAAAAACTTCACTCCCTCAATCTTCCATTCGTAATGAAGTCATACATCTGCCACTGCAGTGCCCTCGTTTTTCAAAGGCAGAGAACATAGCCATGGTAAGAAGATAAGAAAACGGCTTCAGCGGTTTTGAGGCTTTTTGCCCCATCTAGCCCAACCACTTAGAAGCATAGAAGCCGCAAATTGCGATCCAAAAATCCGGTGCCGCGTAAACCTAGCCTTCGGGGTATCCTCAAACTTCGATTTAAACATACTGGCTGAAATTATATCGAAAATATATCGAAGCATATTGATACAGTAGACATGATCGGACGCAGACAGAATCCAGCAGACATAGATATGGATAAACAAAAGCAGATACAAGAAGCGGGAGCAGAAATAAGCTATACTCTCTCCTACCCAAAAACGTTGTCCATCTGTCCACTTGTCCACATCAAACGTTTTTGAATGCTATGACTGCTATTACAGTTTTTTGAATGCCGCAAACACCTGTCCACTTGTCCACCTTGAAATCTCTGAACGATTTTGACTGACTTGTAGTAAAAATACTGCAATCTTTAATCTCCATTAGTACTTCTGAATTTGAATGCCATGAAGCTCATTTTTATTTAAATCGCCAGACCGGAACACCATTAACGTAGTCCTGTACAGCCCCTATGTTTTGTCTTGCTCTCTGGGCAGTTTTCTCCCCGATACCTTTTTTCACACATGCCTCATTGATTTCAGCTACAGGATGAGAACCGTTCAACAGAATATCGGAGATAATTTCTTGCGCCAGTTCTATTTTCGTCCTCATTTTCGGGAACGTCGAAAGCATCGATATCTATGTCGAAGCCTGCCATGTCATTTCTTCTTCATCTTCAAATTCCTCGAATGACAATTTTCGTTCATCGTCTAATACTAGCTGGATTGGAGTGTAATCGGAGTCATCAAAATTGCTATTGATGCTTCTCACTAATCGTCTATCTTTGTTTTTCTTATCAATTTCAACCATGAGAATGCTCCTGACGGCTGCAGCAATGTCTGCTGACCCGAAGCCCCTGTGTATATCTTTGCCACCTTCATTTTTGTTCAAATGGCCAACCAGAACAATAGCCACACCAGTTTTTTTCGCGATACTTGAAAGTGTTGTAAAAACAGTTCGCATTTTTGAAACACTTCCCATATTAGTCCCTTCCGGCAGAAAAGCTTGATAAGGATTAATGATAAAAAGACGACACTTGCTTTCTTCAATAGCGGCAAGTAGTTCGTCCTCGACAAGTGTCATGTGATGCTTCAGTTCGGCACTGTAAGCAAAACGATGAGTGTCACCGCCAGCTCGGATAAAGCGCACAAGAGATGTGTCCGCAACTTCATCTTCAGTAGTCAGGTAAAAAGTCGTAATTGGTTCAGTTGTGGCGGTAGGGAGCAAATGACCTCGTTCAAGGGTTGGAGGAACAATGCCCTGAGAAAGCATTGCTGCAATGGTGAGAATCATCGTTGTTTTTCCGTCTCCACCATCGCCCTCAATAATAGTAACTTTTCCGTAAGGGATCATCGGTTTCCCACACCATTCTACTGGTATGATTTCTGTCTCATGTCCCCATTTTACAATCGGCATTATCTTCAGCTCCTTCTGTACCTCAATAGTTATTTAAATATATCGTTCTTTAATGGGGTATATTATACACAATAACTATACTTGGCACAGCACGAGATGGCATCGCACTGCAAGAATACGGCAGAATTTTAGTAGCTGTCTTCGTAACGTTATATAAAATGTTATATACGTTATATGAACTGTTTCAGATTTGTTTCAGTTTTTCAAACTGTGTCCGCAATAAATACGGACACAGGAAAGCAAACTAAAAAGCTACCTGAACCGTTGCTGTAGGCTCTGTAAGCTCAGTTACTGGCTGTTACTGTTACTGTTGGCCCTTCGTATGCGACATGCATTTTTCTTTTCTTGGCATTCTGTCGCGCAATCCATTTCTCCTTATCCGCTTCGGTTCTAAAGGCCGTGTGGCCGGACAAGTTTTGCAACAGGACCTTTCGATCTTGCTTGCAATCCTCGCCGTTCATTCCTAGCCTGATGAGCCAAATCCTGAAGGCATATTTTTCATTAGGCTCTGTGATTTCCTTGGGGACAATACGTTTCTGTTCCTTCGCCATTTTGTTCATGCGGGCAGCTAAGCGTTTGAAGACTTCGACTTTATCAGAAGTGATGCTTCTGTCAGTTATGGTCGGAAACCCCGTGAAGGTCACTTTGTCATTTGTGAACAGTAAGCCGTCCAGCTTTGCTCCTTCCTCAACATGCTCCCTGATAAAATCGACGAGAAATTCTTTGCTTTCGTACTCATCGTCATCAGCAAGGATCGTAATCAACTCCTCATCGACTTCAAAACGTCAGCCAGTCGATTTGGAGAGAAGTGCGCCCCGTGTGTAAATCAGATTGATGAGGTTGAGCATTGAACGGGGTGTATGGTCGGATAGGGAGAAGGAGAAGCCACTGTCAGCATCACCGACACAGTTAGTTATCGATGCCAGGGCTGTAGGCTCTGGTGAGGATGCGTGTGTTTCACTTATTGGTTGGCATTCCTCAGAAGTTTCCAGCGTTGCAGCCTGTGGCTGTTCAACGGTTTCGTCCGTTATCGATTCCATAACCGCCGATTCTTCTGATGCTTCTGCCGTTTCCATCGCTGGCATGTTAGGAAGTTCTGATGCGGCTTCATCAGCCACATTTGATGTTGACGCTGATGTTTCTACCGTTTCCGCTTCGTTCTCTGTGTGTTCATTGATTTCTTCATGCCCCGGCTGTAGCCTTGCGTTTTCTGCGGCTTCTGATGATGCGAAGGCTTAAGTCGGAGTAATGATTTCCTCGCCAATCAAACCTTCAGCCCTCAACACAGAGATTACCCTGCCGACCGATTCCTCTGCGCTGTCTGTTACGACCAGTTTCCCGTCTCTTTCCACACTGAACACTCCGATTTCATATGCATATCGAGGTGCCCTTGTGTAGAGCATTTCCTGTTCGAAAATCGTGGCGATTCTTTCAGCGAGGTGCTTGCGATTGTCGATTGCCTTTTCAAACGTTCTTGTTGTCATAATGTTACGTCCTTTCTCCAGCTCAACTGCTGGTGTTAAAAATTTATTTTTTTTTTATTTCCCTGCCGTCGCTGGAAGTCGTTTTTCTCGTTTAGCTCCCATGCGGGTTGACGCTGTATTACTCACTCTGCTTGCTTTTTTGTCAAGGCCGAGAATCAAGTTTTCATAAGGCTTTTTCACCCTTTGCTGTCCTCAGCCGCCCGAAAATCCAGTCAAGGGGTGAATGGCGGTAATCTAAACCCGTGTAAACCGCTTGACTTTCTTCCAACTCTGAGCGTCGCCTTTGCCGTTTTTGCCGTCCGCTCCGTCCGTTGCCTCTGTTGTTGCATCTTCTGTTGCACTGGGAATTCTGACGGTCTCCTGCCACATGGCCTGCCACATGGCCGCTGGACGAATCCAAACAGCCCCGTCCTCGTAAGTCTCATCACTGTAAAGGGCTCTGTAAACGACCATCGGTTCTTTCGTCTCAGAATGGCGGGCTATAGCTAAGACCTCATACTCTTTCCCCTTGAAATGCCTATATCGGCCAAGTGCGATGGTGTTTTTTGCTTCTTCGTATGTCATAAAAATGTCTCCTCCTAATATATATATAAATTCTTGCTGTGAAAATCCCCTATGTGTACCCGTAAATGTTTTCATGCTGTCATATTAGAAATCCCTCCTATGTGCATAAAATGTGCATAAAAATATAAAAACAAGCGTTAAGCGTGTGTAGATAAACAAAAGACGGCGTAATGCCGTCTCACCTGTTATGCTGTGTTATTCCGTGTTATTCCGTTATCGATTCAGTTGCCTGCTGTTCCCTGATTTGCCGTTCCTTCTCGGTTTCGATTTGCCGTTCCTCATGCGTTTCCTCAAGCCATAAGATAAAGCTATCCACATCAGGGTGAACACAGGCCATGTTCAAATTCATGCTCTCATCCGTCACCAGAACCGACTCGCTGCCAGTTAGGACAGCCTTCCAGTCGTGTTTCCTGTCGAAGCCGAAGTAGTCCCAGGATTCCTTCGCACAGTCGCTGAGAGGTTCGTTTGTTGTTGCCGCCGCCTGCTCCAAATCCGCTAACGTTAAAACCTTGCCTGTAAATTTATATTCCATAATTGTCTCCTTTCGACCAGCGGGGTTGGTTTGGTTTGTTCCGCCGTTCTTGTTTTTTCGTGGTGTATCTTAAAGGGTTCTTGCCAAAACGGGAACACGTGATCTTAGCTGAGAAAAAAGCTGGAATTGCCGGTATTTGAATCACCGCCGCCAACTGCGCTTTGCCTGTTTTGGGCCTTGACTTTTTTGCGTTTTTACGCGCCAACTTTTGTCTCCGAACTTGGTTCTCCGATCTTACCGAAAAAAAAACAGGCATCCGATTAAAGATGCCCACCACAAAGCGATTATCCCATTGCCTGTTATGCCGTTGCGAGTTCGAGTTGTTGTTCGTGTTGTTCCCTGAATAGCCGTTCCTTCTCGTCTTCTTTTACCCTGTCATCGTTGACCATATCGAGCCAGAGAATGAACGTATCCATATCCGGATAGACCCCAGCCATATTCAGGTCACGATTCTCGTCCGTAACCAGAATCGTCTCATCGCCAGCCAGAACTGCCTTCCATTCGTGTTTCCTGTCGAATCCGAAGTAGTCCCACGACGCACGAACACCATCGATGATTGTGTCGTTTCCTATGGCCTTCTCCAAGTCAGCCCACGTTAAAACCTTGCCAGTGAATTTGCATTCCATACTAATCGTTCCTTTCTGAAATTGTTGTTGTGAAAACCAGTAAACCTTTTGAACCCTTGTGGCTTCCTTGTTTTCGCTGCTCATGTTACCGTTGCGGTCGAAACCTGGCAAGTCAACTACCATGCGGGTTTCTTCCCCACGTGATTCCTGATGAACCGACGGTCCTGCTCCCGTCCTTCTACTCTAAGAACGCAGGTTGCAAAAACAATACAGGAGATGTTAGAACAGTTTCTCAAACCGCTGGAATTTCTTCCCATCTCGTTCGATCATTTTATTCCACATGACCGCTGGTCGAATCCAGACAGCTTCGTCTCCGTAAGTGTCATCGCTATACAGAGCCTTGTAAACAACCATAGGTTCTTTTGTCTCAGAATGGCGAGCAATTTCTATCATCTCGTATTCCTTTCCTTTGAAGTGCCTATACCGGCCAAGTGCGATTGTTTCTTTTGCTTTCTCATAAGTCATGATCTTCTTCTCCCCTTCAGTAAATAAAGAAAAAGCCCTCTACCCGAGCTGAGCAAGGCAGAGGAACAAATAAAGTGTGTTTAATGATATCGGACCGTGTTAGCCAAGCTGTTCCAGAAATTCCTGCTCGGATAGAATCGTTACCCCGAATTTCTCAGCTTTTTGAAGTTTACTGCCGGCTTTATCCCCTGCAACGAGATAATCTGTCTTCGAGTTGATGCTGCTACCGATTTTTGCGCCTCTGCTCTTGACCTGATTGGAGGCTTCCTCCCTCGTCATTGATGAGAGTGTACCTGTGAATACGAATGTCTTGCCGGCAAAGAAGGGATTAACATCTGTACCGTCAGAAACCTCGGAAGAACCCGACATGGCTGAAGCCGCTGTTGCCGCTGTGAGATTGATTCCAAGTGCCTTCAAGTTATCAATGAGAGCCTTGTTCTCTTTGAAGAACTGACACACGGATCGAGCGATTACTGCGCCAACTCCCCCAATTGAAGCAATCTCACCTTCTGAGGCATTCATTAGAGCATCGATAGAACCAAACCGCTCAACCAACAATCCCGCCACACTCTTACCGACATCAGGGATTCCGAGAGCGGTCAGAATGTTCTCCACTGGACGCTGTTTAGACTTTTTAAGCTCGGCTATGATATTACGAGCCGTCTTTTCCTGAACCTTATCGAGCTGAAGCCAGTCAGACAACTTCAATGTGTATATATCGGTCAGTGTCTTCACCTTACCCGACTCTACCAATTTGCTGGCCAAGCTGTCACCTAAGCCTTTAATGTCCATACCGTTACGGGAAGCTAAATACTTGAGAGACTCTTTAAGTTGAGCCGGACATGAAAGCCTATTGACACAGTGATGCGCCGCTTCATCATCGAGTCTGATTACATCTGAACCGCAGACAGGGCATCTGTCAGGCATGGTGAATGGCTGCTCTTGACCAGTGCGCGCTTCCTTATTGACACCGATAACCTCTGGAATTATCTCAGCGGCTTTGCGGACACGAAGCATGTCTCCGATTCTAATGTCCTTACTTCTGATCTCATCTTCGTT
>CALAUZ010000184.1 GCA_937892105.1 uncultured Fretibacterium sp.
GCTCTCGCGATTTACGACACTCTCATCAAAGGCCGCGAGCACGAATTACTTCACAGCCATAGATAACAAACTCCCCTCCTGGTGTGAATGCCAAGAGGGGAAAACTTTATTTCTGCCTGCGGTCTATGATGAGGACGAGATTCATTTTGTAGAGCAACCTCGTCCTGGGGGATTTTTGTCGGTGCACAAGTAGTGTGCTTGCCTCCGTAGGTGTTGCGCTTGAGCCTGCTTGAATGCTATATCCAGTGAGTAAGCTCATGTAGCCGCGTTGATGGAGTCTACTTTAGGGGGCAGTCAGTAGACAGCTGATAGAAGGCTCTTCCCCCGCCGTAGATAATCTCCGCCCCGCTAGCCAATATGATTTTGTCCTGCTCGTTATTGATGGGCTTCCACAAGGCTGTTAGTGATTCCCTCGCGTATTTTCTTTGTGGCGGGCATGTTACCGTCAGAGAGGAAAAGAGAATAACGGATAAAGCTAGTTGCTGACGTGTACGAGTTCAACAGCTGGCTTGAGGCTCTGAGTGCGTAAAAGAATGTACGGGTTAGCGGAGATTTCAAAGCCGTAAGCGTCTATGTTCAGCTCTTTTGCAGCTCTGAGAGTAGCTCCCGCCCCTGTGCACGGGTCAATGATGACATCGCCATCGTCAGTGAAAATCTCGATGAGTCTTTTGAGGAGATTGATGGTTTTCTGCGTAGGGTGGAGGCGTGGAATGTCTTTGCCGTCCCGTTTGAACTCAAACCAGTTTTTGATGGCATGGCCGTTATTCCTGAACTTAGACAGTTTGTTGCGGTAAAGGATGAGAGCATACTCAACAGCCCCTACAATGTGCATGTTAGCTTTCAAGGATCTGCGTGAAAGAGCTAATGACTGATATATTTTTGGGAAAAATTAAGAAGACAGCATTAAAAACTGTTCCAGTTAAGAAGGAAATATAAAAACAACGGCACATCAGTTATATCTCAAACTTCTGTACCGTTATTACTTGCCTTAACATACTAATGAAGCTGAAGTCAGTAACTATACATAAGCAGATTCAAGCGGGTTTAGACCACGAATAGTTCGAAAAACAATATTGCTTGCATTTTCAATGAGACGGCTACAAAAAACCTTGCAGAATTTCGTGTCTTGAAGTTCAGAATCACTAAGATTCCCGGCTTTAATCAGTTCGCACACACCAATTAGAACGCCGCCAGTGAAAAGGTGAAGACAAGCTGTGGAAATACATGCGGCTCCAGTTCCCAGCATAGGCACGTGAGCAAGAACTTCATTAGCGATACGCACACCAGTAGCTGCACCTAATACAATAGAGAAGAACGAGGTCAAGCCACTGAGAGATTGATAGCCGTAAAGCGTTACGATTCTTTTCGCCATTGATGCAGTAATCTTGGTAAGAGCTGGCACTCTCACTATACTAAGAGGAATTAACGCTGTCCCAGCCGCTTTTACAGAACTGTCAATAACAATTTTACATGACTCTTGCAACATAACTTTTTCACTCCTTTCATAATTTTATGATAATAATTCTAGCTAATAAGCAGGTGAAATGCTTGTCTTTAAGACAACTTCAGAAACTACACGCTGAGTAAATAATTACTTCCGCAATTCCAATAATAAACCCGGACAATGCTCCCGCATATGAAAATGTTTTGAGTTGATACCTGTCAGCCTCATGAAGCAGTTTTTCAGCTACTCTTTCTGCAAGCGCATCAACATACTCTTCATTCTTTCTGTATATGCTGCTCAGTTTAAGATTCATCACTTCATTTTCAATTTCGTTTAGGCAGACGCTTAGCACACTAGGCAGTTTCTCAAAAACTTTTTTCTCTGCTATCTCTCCTATGACATCGGCTATGCCTGACTGAACTATATGCCGAGTGATGAAATTTCCGAGCCTCTTCTGCGCTTCATTAATGACTTTGCCCGATACATAAGAACCCAGCTGTTTATCTGAAAGTCTCCTAAGCATAACATCAGCTACACGCTCTTTTTTCTCATCAATAACACTCTGGCTGATATTCAGAGAGATAAACACATCTTTCAATGTACGTTCATCATCTCTGAATCCTGCCAAGAAAATTTTTATCTCTGCCTTCATTTTTTCGTGAAGTTTCTGTCTGGCAGTATGTGTGAGAAATTTTGCAAGCACATAATTCACCGCCCAGCCTATAGCCGCACCTAAAACGGGAACAAGCAAAAGATTCAAATTATCACCTCCTTTATCTGCTTTCGATGGCGTACTGTATTTCCTGCGCTCTGCTCTCAACCTGTCCGCGCAACGAGGCGGTTATATCATCAGAAATTTTCTTCCTCATTGAATTTTCGAGAAGTCCTCCGCGTATCTTCGCAAGCATGTCTGAATTTGCAATTTCCTTCTGCATCTTGTCATCTGTCATTTTCTTCCTGACCCATAAAGGAAGGTCACATCCTGCTAAATAATCCATGAGTTGCTTCTTTGCCGCCGCCGCACCGGATATAGCTGCTTTGATGAGTGCTATTCCTCCGACTATCAGAAGAATTGTCCAGCCGGGGCCCGGTATCGCAAGCAGAATTTCAACAAGCAATGCAGCAATAGTTACCGAAATCCCTGCGATTACGTTAATCAGGATTGCGATAAGGGTAGGAAGCATTATAGCAGTGATGACCCCTACTATGAAGCCCACGAGCGCGAACACTGCATCAAGCCCGGGTATGTCAGGCATTCCCACATCAAAGCTAAGATTCTTGATGTCAGCAAATATATTCAGCTGCTCAATAGAGAAACCTGTAACCTTGTACTTTCTGCAAAGTGCTTCAAGTTCACCGGCTATATCGCTTCCTACATAGTCCGATGCCCATTTTGCCATTGCCTGCTTGTACTGGATGCTGTTCTCAAGGCGGGACTTCATGCTTTTCTCTGAACAGTCAGATTCAATTCTGGCTTTCATTCCGTTGATTGTCGTTATGCTTCCGGCTCTCCACTCTCTTATACGGGATACAACGGTTCCTTCAACTATGTTGCTTATTACGGGAGCTATCAGATCTGCAAGTTTCGGAATGTTCCTGTTTATGATTTCAGGAAGTCTCGAATTAAGAAGAGTCCCTACATCTCTTCTGAACTTTTCGGATTTTTCTTCATACGGTCCTACAAGAGCAAGTCCTTTTGATATTGACCTTGAAGGATCCATATCAATAATAACGTCATCCGCATTCTCGAAAAATACACTTTTTATCACATCGCCAACAACCGGCATCCATGAAGCCCCGCCCGTTACTATTATCCGCCCGATGTTTGTATTATTCTCTCTGAGTTCTGTTTTCATATTCTGCAGGAACTCCTGAAAAAGCCTGCGCCAGCTCTTACCCTTCATGGAAGCAAGCACAGTGTCAGGAATGCTGAAATTATTCTTGAGCACAGAATAGACATCCTGAGTATCAATCAGCTTTTCTATCTCAGTCAAAGATACTTCTTCACTCTCCAGAGCGCGTATATATGTGGACTCCGAACCTGCCGTGCCTCTGTTGCTGAACAGGTATTCTTTAGCCTCTCGGCAGGCCATAACGATTGCGTTCGGGAATTCGGGATTATTGCGTATAACATCAAGATACCTGCGATATGCGTCCGAATCACTCTGAAGTTTCCTGACATACAGATCACGAATCATGAAATCGATACATCTAACTCCAAGATAATTATTGCCGTGATTATAGACATAATTATTTGAGTCCGCAGTTACAGCCGTAACATCAATTGTTGACGAGCCTACATCAATCAGCAAGGCACATTGACTCTTCCTAAGGTAGCTTTTACTTGACACTGTTTCCCCCGCTGCTTTGGGTGTTTTGAGGAACAAATATGCGGCTCTCGATTCGGATGACATTTTCAATTCCGTACTCACTCCGGCATAGCTTCCTTTTCCGAGTACACTCTGACTCATGATGAGATTGTAAATCAGCACATCAAGAGGATCATCAGTCCATTTCGTTGGATGTCCTGCACAGAATACTATTTTTGAGCTTCCTTTTTTCTTAACCTCGCCTTCCACCCTTAGAAGGTATGATTCATTAGAAGGTATGATTCATTTTCAAAGATTGCGTTTGTGAATATTACTACTGCATTGCGGAAATCTATCATCTCCGGCGAATTGAGTTCTTCTGCGGACGGCCATATTCCAGACACAAGGGCATCGTTTACAATCCTGAGAAGCTCTGTGTGCCTTGAAGCTGAGGGATTGTGAAGCAAATCTGTCGGCCTGCGCTTAAAGTTTACGCACACTTTATACACTTTCGAGGGCTTGTTGATTA
>CALAUZ010000185.1 GCA_937892105.1 uncultured Fretibacterium sp.
GCCGCAATTCTCCTGTCTTCAACTCCAAAAAAGTTGAGGAACATCACGCCATTATACCCTCTGCTTCCTGTAAGGGTACAAAGCCTCTTGAAGGCTACGAGGCTCTTATCTTTGAGCTGGTCGCTAGACGTTATTTTGCCTTCTTCATGCCCAATTACGAATTTTTGCAGGTCAACATCATCGCTGACATTGACGGCGAACTCTTTACCGCGTCGGGGCGACACGTTCTCAATGACGGCTGGAAAGCTATTGAAGCTGATTCACACGACAAAGACGACGAAAACGATAACGACGAGGATAACAACTCCGCTCCATTGCCTGAAACTTTAGAGGGCGAAAATGGCTCGTGCAACGAGATTAACTTGCTGGAGAAGAAAACTAAAGCTCCAGCTCGATTCTCTGAGGCTACTCTGCTAAAGGCTATGAATGAAGTTTACCGTTATGTCCTCGATCCTGAAATTAAGAAAATTCTAAAGGAAAATGACGGCATTGGTACGGCGGCTACTCAGGCAGGAATTATAAAGGAACTCATCGACTGTGGCATGTTACTTAAGAAGGGCAAAAACCTTATCTCGTCCCCTGCAGCTCGTACTCTCATTCATGCTCTGCCCGAAAACATTACTCTTCCCGACCTTACTGCCATTTGGGAAACTTACTTCAGGAAAGTTAAAAACTCTCATATGTCCATCGACGAAGTCATTAACTACATTCAAGACACTATCAGGGAAATCATTGCCTCCGCACAGCCGATCACCGTTCAAGGCTCGGAAAATCCCAAGTCTAAGAAATCTGACAGTAAGAAGTCCCCACAGAAAAATAACGTCAAGTGTCCTCGCTGTGGTGCGCCAATGCTACTCCGCAACGGCAAAAACGGTGCGTTCTGGGGCTGTTCTCATTACCCTGGGTGCAAAATGACCGCCGATGATAGGAACGGCAAGCCCGTTTTCAGAAAGTGAGACCCTTCATGTGCAGACTTAAACAAAAACGCAATGCCCTATTCGTTCTTCTTGTCGGCTCAATCCTCGCAGCTCTTATCTGTTCTGAGTGCTTCATTCTTAACACTACTGCGTCTGTTCCTCGCGGTATCTGGTTAAAACTCGATACTCTCCCGAAAAAAGGCGACTTCGTTCTAGTTCCTATTGACGCTTTCTCGTCTACTGAGTGGGTGCCGCACGATTACTTCAGAAAAAACATGTGGGGCAATCGCAAGCCGTTCCTAAAACTTGTCGCGGGGTCTCACGGCGATAATATCGAACTTGGCGATAATAGCCTTATACTCATTAACGGCGTTCCGTTCCCCAACAGTGCGCCTCTTTCTCATGATAGGGCGGGGAGATTTCTACAGCCTTTTCCTCTTCCTGTCGTTCTCGCATCTGATGAGATTTGGCTACTCAGCAATTCTCCCTTCGGCTTCGATTCTCGTTATCTGGGCACGGCTAATATCTTCAAATGCTATAAAGCTGTTCCTTTACTCACTTTTTAGCCATGCCCATACTAAGAGTTTTTCCTCGCAAAACTAATGCCACTCCTCAAGACGACTATACCGCTATTGGCAGTCCGGGGTTATTCATTCCTAAAGACATTTCTGAAATTCATATCTCTGTTACTTTCACTTGGGATTTACAATTCGCTGAAATCTTAGCTGATCAGTGGTCGCGTTACGGTAATGTCAAAATTGGCGGTCCGGCTACTGGGATGCGCGGTGAGATTTTCACTCCGGGATTGTACCTTAAACACGGCTACACCATTACTTCACGCGGTTGTCATAATCACTGCTGGTTCTGCTCTGTCCCTAAACGTGAAGGCTCTTTGCGTTAGCTTCCCATTACTGATGGCTGGAATTTACTCGATAATAATATCCTCGCTTGTTCTGAAAAACATATCAGAGCCGTTTTTGATATGCTTAAACGCCAGAAGCACAGGCCAGAATTTTCGGGCGGGATTGAGGCTAAACTCCTTCAATCTTGGCACATTGAGTTATTCCAGCAAGTCAAGCCTAAGCAGATTTTCTTCGCTTATGACACTCCTGATGACCTGCCTCCTCTTGAACATGCCGCTTATCTCTTCAGGGAGGCGGGCTACGGCAATAGGAGCATTCTTCGCTGTTACGTCCTTATCGGCTATCCCGGTGATTCTTTCGACTTTGCCACTAAGCGACTGGAAACTGTAAAGGCTCTCGGTTTCTGTCCTATGGCTATGCTCTACAGAGACTTCAAAGGCGAGACTACTCTCGATTGGCGCAGATTCCAACGCTCGTGGGCTAGACCCGCCGCTATCTACTCTCCAAATTGGCACAACCCTTTACTGCTCTGAAGAAAGAAGAATTACAAAGAAAGAAGGTATAATAACACTAATATTTTATGGGAGCGATGCGTTTATGTTGACTTACAAACAAAACAGAATATTGTGTTTTGCTTTTATGTTAATTATGGCTTGTCGTACAGAAATAGCTCTTGCATTTACTGATATGAGTATAGAAAAATTAGATAAAGAATTATCTAAACTTATACAAGAAGCCCAACAGGGAAATAAAAAGGCATCAAATCGACTTCAAAAAGCATTAGAAATTTTGTACAAAGTAGATATAAGCAAACGTTCACAAGAGGAAATCATTACTGAACTACAGTCATTCGCAAAGGAAGGTAAAATACCATCCTATGTTTTCGACAAGAGAGGACAGTATATGTATGTCGAAAACAATAATTTGATGTACCTTGTAGGTACAAATATTCGACTACGCTCTCAACCAAACACACAGGCTAAAATTATCACTACTCTAAATACAGAAACTACAGATTACTTAACTTACCTTGGTGAATGGAAAAATCCTAAAGGAGAGCGTTGGATTCTCGCTATCAATAGTCTTAATAATCATAATTCTGGCGAATTAGGATGGATTTACGGTAAATACGTAATACTTGTACCAAATACAAAAATCCAGAGTATGATTGCAAGATATAAAAATTCTTCTGATAATACTAATGTTGAACCAAGAACGATACATCCCTCCCAAGACATTACAAACGATGACAGTATAAACTGGGGTTATGTGTTCTGGGGAATATTAGCTTTAGGCATTGCATACGTTGTTACTTCACACGTATTAGAATGGGAGTTCAATATTGAGAATTTTTGTGCATTTCTCGCTTATGCTTTTTGTACTATCGCTGTAATTGTTATAGTATGTGCAGTCGCCTACGTAATTCTCAAATTCATATGGGAAAAAATCATACTTCCAATACTCGCAGGTATTTTCTTGCTTTTTGGTCTTTCAGGCGGTGGTGGTGGCGGTGGTAGTAACTACTCCGGCAATAACGAAACAAATAACAAGAGTGAGTGTTGTGAATACCCTAATCGTGAATATTGCAGAACATGTCCTTTGATTGATTTTAGCAAAGAGAGCGAATATTTTAGCGGATATTATTGGTGCAGAGACCATCGCGCTTATGTTGACCCTGACTCTGATGCAGAATACAATTCTGAAAATCTCAAATATAGTTAAACGAGTAAATAATGACAGAGGACATAGACATGAAAATAAGAATCATACTAATTACAACAGTGTTCATCTTGCTATCTTTTAACAATGCGTTTGGAGTAAAGATATTAGATGTGCAAGATCAAGACGATGATAGTACACGTTTCAGCCGTTACGAAATATTTAATGAAGCTGTAACTTGGGAACAGGCTAAAACAAGGTGTGAAGAATTGGGTGGATATCTTGCTACCATCACATCAAAAGAGGAATACAATACCGTTCTCAAACTACTACCTAAGAATGAACGACATCTATACTGGCTCGGTGCTACAGATAGTGAGCGTGAAGGAAAATGGAAATGGATTACAGGCGAGCCATTCATTTTTACGAAGTGGCATAAAGGCGAACCCAACGATGAATTTGGACAGGAGGACTTTCTTAACCTTACTAATTATTGGTCTCCTTACAATAATCAGTGGGGATGGAATGATGAGAATGGTAACCGAGTTATATCAGGAGCAACAGGTTTCATATGCGAATACGAGACGCAAAATACAAGCTCTTCATCAAAAAAATTTTTTAATGTTTCTAAGGGAAAAATTCAGATAGAATTTATAGGAGCCTTTCGTGGTGGTAATCCTGATGGATCAAGACAGTATGGAACACAACCAACAACTGGTGTTCTATTTTACTTTGTTGCAACTGCAAAAAAACAAGATATTGAGTTGAGAGTTAATCAAGGAGAACTTACAGATAACAAAGGTAAAAAATTTGACGGTAGAGGATAGTCGTCTATTATAGGTAACTCAATAACTAATAAACGTGAACTTGCTGTAAATAAAACAATGCTGGTCGGTTTTGGTTTTCATATGCCAGCATCTCAATCGGAAGAGTTACCTATAATTTCTCGTGTTCGTTTCCAATTTAATGGCCAGTGGTGGAATTTATCTAATATAAGGACACGTACTTGGGCTGAATGGGAAACTATAAGAAATAATCGTAACCTATGATAATTACACAGGCGTAAGCTACAAAAAATCACCACCTATGGCCATGCTCTACAGGGACTTCAAGGGCGAGACTACTCACGATTGGCGCAGATCCCAACGCTCGTGGGCTAGACCCGCCGCTATCTACTCTCCTAACTGGCATTACCCTCTCATCTACTAAAAAAATCTGATGTACTGTAGGTATTTCTTGCTATCTTCTGCTGAGAACCTCTCTCCTGATTTCTTGAAATTCTCTCCCTCATAAAATTCCTTCAGTTTTTCTTTATCCTCACAATCTAAATACATTATCCCTCCTCCTATTCGTCTTTGCACATCTAACAATACAACATTTACATACTTCATCATTTCTGATCCGCTTATACGCTTTCCATTATCTACACCATAATTCTTTCCAAACTGGGCTAATAAAAACGCCGAAGCCATATAATTCCCCGTTTCTATATCAAAACGGGCATACCTCATCAATCTTTTTTGTGTCGTTTTACTCAGCATCTCACCGCTTACCATTAAGGACTTATGCGTCAGCGTAAAATATCCTAACATCGCTCCATCTTCCATATCGCTTAATATATACGTAATTGAGAGCTTCCCTTTCGCAAACTCTATCGCTTTCTCTTTGATAAATTCTTCAATGTCGGGATTCTTTGCGCTTACAAATCGGGAGAGTTCTATTTTCAAGTTTTCTTCCCCTAATAAGTCCAAGCTATCCAATATATTCGTTACCTTAATTCTCATCTTTACATACTTCTCATGCGGAGTTCGTGTAGCCTCAATATATCTTCTTTCGTCGTCATCACTTCTGATAATGATTTTCCTGTACTTGCATACGGATCAGCTTCTGAGGCTTCCAACGCTGTCAAAAAATCTTCTACCTCTTTCGGGTCTCTCAGCACCACATTATGAAATATACTTGATGTCGCCATTTTAGCGCGTCCTCCTTTTACAACGTCTGGTTCATTTCTTCCATCATTGTCTTAAACTCTCGATACTTGTCAAGATTCCTCTCCAAATCTCGATGGATCAGATTATTGATGTACGCTGTGATATTTCCCCTGAAAAAGTACGAGGCTAACTCTACTCCTTCGTAAATTTCTACAGGGATTGACAGCGATATTTTATGCACCTTCCCTTTTGATGGGCGACCACTTTTCCGTTTTTCCACTTGGGTCGTTTCGATCTCCGCTTCTACTCGAAATTCTGCTACATTTTGCGCCGCTTTGTTCGGATATGTCCCTTTTGCCATCATCTTAGCTCCTCCATTAGCTCATCTACAAAATTTTTATAATCCTCCGTCGTCGTACTCTTCGGCGCATACTCTCGAAGTGGCACATAATATTCCGTCAGGGCTTCCGTACACGCTACACTTTCACGGATTTTCGTCCGAAAGCATTTTGTTCCAAGTTTTTCAGCTACTTGTGCTGATAATTCTCCCATTCGTTTCGATTTTCGCGTCCGTTCCTTCGCTTTCACTGTCAATATTCCCGCTACTCGCAATCCATCATTGTTATCTCGCGCCAAGTCTAACGCTGTCGCAAAATCCATCAGACCATCTAATGACCACCCGGATTCTTCTACAGGAATTATCACATAGTCCACTGCCGCCAATACATTTTTCAACGCTACTCCTATCGACGGTGGCGTATCTATTATTATGTAGTCATATTCACCCTCTACGCTTTTCAGAGAGCGTTTCAGATGGGTAAATCTTCGTTCGTCTACTTTCACCATCGTTTCTGCTCCTGATAACAACTTATCTGACGCTATTATGTCTCCCTTCTCCGTGTGCTGTACACAACTTAATGCTGGCTCATCTCCACAAAATATATCTAACACTGTCGCTTCTTTTTCCGTTCGCGCTTCGTAAAATCTTGTGCTGTTACATTGCGCGTCCGTATCTATAAGCAAAACCTTGAAGCCTCGACTTTTCAGCTCCTGCGCTACACAAACGCTCGTTGTTGTCTTCCCGACTCCACCTTTCTGGTTTGCTACCGCTATTCGGATTATTTTAATCATCTCCATTGTATATAAACCATGTATTTTATATATTATACTATTAAAGTAAATAATCTTTATCTTCTATTTATTTAATATACTTATAATTTTATACATATATCAGTAATTATATAATGAGAAAACCTTTAATCTTGTAAATTTAATAAATTTATCTTGACAAAACAGGAATGCCGAAAAATCAAGCAAACTTGACATTGATAACAAATGAATTATTATAGTAGTCGGTAGCTTAGAATCTTTTGCTATTACCATATGAAGAGTGAAAAACTCTTTTGGTGGTGGCAAATTGGCGCAAAGGGGCAGACCCAGAATCTATAACTCTTATAGGGATAAGATGAGAGCATATAGAGAAACGAAAAAACATGGAAGCGCAGTAAGAATAAATTGTTACATACCTTTGGAATATAAGGATTTATTGGAACAAATCTGCGCTGAAACTAATTCGAGTATGGGTAAAGGAATATGTTATCTTTTAGATTTTTATTTCGAGAATCAACAAGAAGAACAATAATATAAATAAGCTAAAAGGAGCTTTCTTATGATAAGTACGAGGAATAATAAGAGCTTTATAAGCACAATACTAATTGTATTTCTCCTGTTTTTAGCCCTTTTCGGTAGTACTGGATGTGGCGGTGGGCATTCTTCAAATCTTGCTGAAAACACACCCATATATGAACCTGATCCTGAGCCTACACCAACTCCTGAGCCTACACCAACTCCTGAACCTACACCAAATAGCTCGTTCACTGTAACCTTTGACTCAAATGGAGGTACTGAAGTTCCTAGTCAAACGGTTAAATTGGGCAGTACAGTTACGATGCCGGAAGCTCCGACTTTGGATAAATATATATTTTCCGGCTGGTATACTGATAATCACACTTTCGAGAATATGTTTCTTTTTGGAGAAAGTGGCGATGTTATCACGAAGACATTACACTATATGCCCAGTGGCTTGAGTATAATTCAAATGCTTTAATCGTTGCACACGTTCTCAACTCTGTAGAAATAGGTTATGCAGAGGGAGATAATCCAGAACATGTTACAGAGAAACTCGAATTACCTACAAGTATTGAAGGTTTCGATGATACTACAATTACGTGGAGCAGTAGTAATAATTCCGTGATTGCCATAGACGGTAGTGTTACAAGACCTAACAGCACCGATGCAATTGTAACCATTACACTCTCTGTTTCAAATGGTGATTCAAGCAAAAGTAAAGAATATTCGCTCAAAGTAATTCACGCACACTCCAGAACTGCTGAAGAAATTATAAATCGTTCTGCTCTTGACATAGAGTACATGACAAGTCAGGATGAAAAGCCAGCCAACATAACCTATAGTGACACAGGAGACCGTGTGGTAAATATTGACGGCAGATTCAGTGACATCATAATTCAGAATGCAGATGATGCTTTAGACTCTTTGCAAAGTATTCACACAATTTTAGGTCTTACATCTGCATACGATGAACTGTCTATTACGATTGTAGAATCAAACGATCACGGTTCACAGTACACTTTTAACCAGTATTACGGAGATTATACGGTCTACGCTCGAAGTGTAACAGCCGCAGCACGGGCTGATGGAACAAGTAATTACGTTGTATCTGGTATTTTCCCAACCGCAACTTTAGATACTGTCGGGAGTTTTACTCCCTCCATCACACAAGAAAACGCTGAAGGGAAAGCACTTGCAAATTACGAAAGCGTAGGAGATTTAGCGGTAGCAACTGGAGAAACACAGCTTGTTATTTACACTCTTGACGAATACGAGACAAATCCAACTTTGGTCTACATAGTTAGAGTAGAAGGGCTTGACGGAGAAGATGCTTTCCATAATGAAAACGTTTTTATCAACGCAAATGACGGTTCAATCATCAAGACCATCACAAATATTCATGAACTTCGTGGGCGAGGTAATGACGAAAGGGGAAATCCTCAATCTTTTGAAGTTACCTTTGGAATAAAAGGTACATTATTGCCATTGCCGGGGCTAACATCAACATTTTTCATGAGGACAGACAATCCTAACATTCAAGTTTATAATCAGATTTTGCACATAGGGGACTCTTCAATTCTTGAAGATCCTGTTGACAGCATACTTAATCTCTGGATCGATGGGCAACAAATATCAGCCTATGTGAATATGCAGACAATCTTGAACTGGTGGGCTGGTGCACCATTCTATCGTAACTCTTTGAAGAATGATGGCTCTAAGGTAAGGGTAGTTACTCACGATAATACTATGACTGATAACGCATACTGGGATGGAAAAGGCATCTATATTTGTGATATAGGGAATAGTACTTATTACAAATACTCCCGTGCTGTTGCATTAGACACCCTTACACACGAATCGACTCATGCAGTCATGGAATATATGGTGCCGAATCTTGCTAAAGATTACTTCAAAGCCCCCGGTGCTATAAACGAGGGATACGCTGACATGTTTGGCTGTCTTAGAGATCATGACTGGGAACATGGACGTACTAATGGATTCACTTATTTCCAACCCAATACGTATCCTTATCTGCGGAATGTAAAAGTTCCTGGAGATACTAGTGCTAGAAGTAGGGGACCAAGTGTATTCACAAGTTACGATGACATTTATGGAGCAAATGCTGATTCTAGCGATGGGTATAGAGTTCATTATTATTCTTTCCTTGTATCTCACGCTGCTTATTTAATGTGGGAATATGCAGGAAAAGATTGGGACACGCTTGCTAGCCTCTGGTATGAGTCTCTAAAAACTAGGACACTCAATAGAACCACAGTTGGCACTAACAATTCGTCCGCCAACTTCCATACAGTCCGTGAAGCTCTTCTGAGAGCGGCAATCTATAATTTGCATTTATCAAGTACTTGGCGTGACGCAATAAGACAAGCGTTTGACGATGAACATATTTATGCACCGCAAGGAAGCATCAGCGGAAAAATAACGGATTCCAATAATAATTTAATCTCAGGAGCAAGTGTGAGATTTTTCCGTGATGGAATGGAACTCCCAGACAAGGGTATTATTACAAACTCAACGGGAGAGTTCAGGCAAGAACTTGATGTTGAATTTGAGCGACATACTTATGACATCAAAGTATCTGCCACTGGGTACAAGACCTTTGAAGGAACATATAGGCTCACTGCCAACAGAACAACAGATTTGCAGGTTGAGCTTCTTCAGGAAGGCAATGGAAATGTCTACGGAATAGTATTTGATGCAACAACACAATCGCAGACTCCGATTAGCGGCGTAACGGTCAAAGTAAGATCGGGCTGGAATAATACGACAGGAGATGTAATCAAGACTGTTTTCACGAATACATCAGGAACATACGTACTTGAAGAACTTGAAGCTGACCATTACACTCTTGAAATTTCAAAAAGTGGTTATACAACTACCACTGTTAATATCACAGCAGTCGCCAACCAGCAAAGATCGTTCAGTACGCCTCTCTCGCCTTTGATGATTGCGTCTAAATATCGTACAGTTTTTACGTGGGGAGCTAATCCAAGGGACTTGGACGCTCATTTTGTGTGCATACTTCCTGACGGCACTACTCGTTATCATGTTTACTATGGGAATAAAAATGCTCAAGACTCCACAGGAAACAACATTGCGAACCTTGATGTTGATATAACGACAGGTAACGGACAGGAGACTTTGACGTTCAATGTTGAAATCGAGAACACCTATATCTACTATGTCCACTGGTATGCCGGTGAAGGAACATGGTCAGGTTCCAGTGCAAAGGTTGTTTTGTACAGGGGGGCTGAGGAGGTAGGAACGTACAGCGTACCGAATGAGAATCGCTATGGATATAATGAGAGTTGGAATGTATTCAAAATTTCAAATGGCATTCTAACCAGAGTCGGAACGGTTACGACCAATCCAGTATTAAGCACGAATTCTACAAATTCTTCAGTTTCATCGTCTTCTATCTTTAGGTTATCGACGAATGCTACAGAAGATGTAAACGTTCCAATCTACTACCCACCAAAGAATAATTAGCAAGCTCACACCCTCCATGTTTGAAACATGGAGGGATTTTCTTGAGTTCTCTGCTAATTATTGATTTATAAGACTTCTTTTGGATTATTATTTTCGCAACTGACCACTTTTGAGCTTTCTCCTTCCATGCTGTATAATCTCAAGTTATATTTACTCATTTCTTTTGCTCATTTAGGAGGCGATTTTTTGGTCTTTGGTTACGCTCGCGTCAGTACCAACGGTCAAGCTAGAGACGGCAATTCGCTTGAAGTTCAGATTAACTCTCTTCGAGAAGCTGGGGCTGAAAAAATTTTTTCGGACGTTTTCAGCGGGTCTAAGAATGCTCGTCCTCAGCTTGATAAACTACTCAATATCATTCAGTCCGGCGATAAACTCATTATCACTAAGCTAGACAGAATCGCTCGTAGTGTCATTGACGGTATCAAACTCATTGAGTATCTCAATAGTAAGGGAGTTACTATCGAAGTTCTCAACATGGGCATCATCGACAACTCTCCTACTGGTAAACTTATACGTAACATCATGCTCGCTTTCTCAGAATTTGAGCGTGATATGATTATTCAGCGCACTCAAGAAGGTAAAGCTGTAGCTCGCCAAAACCCCAATTTCCGCGATGGCAGACCTAAAAAATTTTCCAGCACACAAATTAAACATGCTCTGGAGTTATTGCAGACTCACTCCTACAAGCAAGTCGCCGCTATGACTGGCATTAGCAGAGCTACTCTGGGGAGAGCTAAGGCTACACTCAAAATATTACCTAATTGACTAAAAAATCATACAATCAACACGTAAAAGGAGCGTATATATGATTACAGCTAAAGAAGTCGCTTACGAACTGTTTAACGGTTTTACAAAGGCAGGTATGCTAAATACCTCTGCAAAGCCTAATATGGCTACTGGCATCAGCATTAATCCGGCTTCAAACTCTGATAGTACTAGCAAATGGATTTGGGAAAATTACGACTTCATGAATTCATCTGTTCAAGCTGTCGGATACGAAGAATACCAAGATGATGACGAGAGAAAAGGTTCGGAAGCTGTATATGTTTACCTGTCAAATGGCTCTGATAGAAGTTTGCAAAAACTTGAACGAGAAAAGGACGGCATTACTATACACGTCAGGAAGTTATCTCCCATCATCGTAAAACCTAAAGCCTCCATAAATATGGCTTCAACTTCTAAACTTTTCATAGGAGCTAATTCAGAGATAGCTTGCGGAAGCTCTTGCTCTCCTGCAAATGTTTCTTACTCTGGCACTATAGGAGCTTTAATAAGACGAAGAAATGATGACAATCTTTACATACTCTCTAATAACCATGTCATTGGCGGCTGTAATCATGCTCCTCGTAACACAATCATTATGTCTCCCGCTCCTTCAGACGCTAGGATCGATATTGCTCCTCGTGAAATTGGACGACTTGAGTTCATTTTTCCACTTACAAGCGGATGCCCCGATTTTGTTGAACCTTGTGCAATGGATGCTGCTTTAGCTAAAGTTACTAATCCAGACATCATCACTTCGTGGCAAGGAGATTTTATCGATGGATATGACACTCCTTCAAGAATTCTGCCACCCAAAACTGGTATGCTTGTTAAGAAATTTGGTCGCACAACTGGTCTCACTAGAGGCGTTATTACGACATGCACCGCTGGACACATGCCATTGCTCTATCATGCTGATGGTTTTAATGCTCTTGTATATTTCAGCAATTTCTGGTTCATTCAAAATTACGGTAATGACCTCTTTGCTCATCCCGGAGATTCCGGCAGTCTTGTTGTAACAAATGATGCTCAAGCCGCTGTCGGATTACTCTTTTCTGTCGCAAAACAGGGTGCTTGCATGTTGCCTCTCATCCCTGTCTTAACTGCTTTAGGAGGTGTCGGTCTTGTTTCAGGACACGGACTTTCAGTTACGGCTGGAAAAAGCAGCAGAACTACAAATTCACCTCAATTATCCTAGCTGGCTTAATTTCATCGGACTTGGTGAAGAAGACGGCAAACCTTGTGTTTACGTGTACACAAATAAATCCCGCATTCCTCGTTCTCTCATACCAGATATTTGGTACGACATGCCAGTCAAAATAAAAAACATAGGGAAGATAAGACCTTAGCATTACAAAGCTGTCAATTCATGGTACAGTCTGAAAAGCACCGCTACAATTTCTTCCTCGCTGATATTCTCAGGCCAGACATGCGTCTCATACACTGCCGCGTCATTGACTTGGTGTACTTTCCGCAGATCTGATGGCATTACTGTATCATGTATAAGTCAACAAATTAACAGTCATGATGATTTTGCTCTCGTGTCAAAAATCTCTTACACTGTTACCTCAATTCGTTCTCTATGCTCCTCAGTCAGACTTAACCAACCAAACGTTTTGTACATACTATTAGTAAGAAAGGCCACAATGAACGCAATAATAAAACCATTAAATACAGCAAAAAATAGCTTCAGTATAATAGTCAAGTACACGAAGACATTAACAATCAAAGACATGAAGACTAACCTGCTGTCTATATTCAAACAGAATAATAAAAAAAGTGTAGATGTTGTGTCGCCGCTCTTGTTACTGTCAATGAGAAACTAGAATCATGTATGTCTAAGATTCTGAGGAAGCATTTGATTTACTTCTTCCTGAGTAAAAAACTGAGCTTCATTTTCCTTTAGAGACTTTCTTGCAAGCTCATAACTGCTATCATCAGTAATAGGAGCTTCTGTATATATTTTAGCTACTAGGTTCTTCAACTGCTCCCGCTTATTGCAAATATCGGTTAATTCGAGCTGATCAAAATCAGTCAGCAACGAAACATAATCCTCACGTATAGACCACAGTCTATTAGAAGTGTTAAAATGTCTTTGCTGAATTTCATTTTTAACTAAATACATATCCTTAAAATACAATGTCAGTGCAATAGCTCCTAATGAACATAGCCCTCCTATTACCGAAGCCACAAAAGACCAAGCAGGACTAGCTCCAGCTATAATTATGAGGAAACTGCACGTAGGCAAAGCCGAACAGACTATCTCGATACGTTTCAGCCACCTTTGAACGGTTTGCATTCTCTTAGCCTGATTTATATGAGCAGTATACGTATAGACAACCTTGCAATAGGCTTCTTCAATCTGGTTACGGAGATTCTCTCTATAGCTTAGGGAACTTGCTTCCATAAATCTCTCTCCACTTATCATTGGCAGAAGATGGATATTTCTTATAGCATTCTATAGCTTCCACTGCCAAATCATATGCCTCTTTAGCCTTTCTGCGAAAGTTCCCAGAACAATATATGTACCTATCACTACCCATAACTTTCCATTTATCTTGTGAAGGAAGTTCAGATACATACTTCATAAAATCTCTAGTCATTTCATCATAGTAAAAGTATGACATATCGTTATATTCCCAGTTAGCAATAAATCTATAGGCGAATATATCAATCAAGATTCCACTGATACCAACATCATTTGCTAACCTCCAAGCTCTAGCCATTCTACACAGTCTCTTGAGGTTATGATTACACTCCTTATCCCGATCCGTAATAGCTTGAATTTCCGCTTTAGGATCAGTTATTTTCCAAGAACCTCCATCATTAGAATTAGCAAAAGTATAGCTACCATCTCTATTTAGGAATGCAGGTAAAACCTCAAAAGTAATACTGTCAGAGAATGGAACACTTATTATCTGTCCGTCGGCTTTCAGATACGTACTCGAATATGTCTTAGCGATGACATTCTTTACCTCCTGTAAAAGAGCAGATTGACCATTTGCAGCGTAATTATTAAACCTAACATACGTATCATATGGAAGTTGAACTAGCATATCAATATCACTACCCTCAATTTCAGTACCACGACCATATGAGCCTACGTAAAGACTGTGAGCAGAATCAGACTCCGTATCCCAGTAGTCCTCATTAATTCTTTTTGTAATGGAATGATACCTAGATATGATAGCTAAATAACTATCCAGCGAAAAATTAAGGTTCTTACAAAACTGTTCAAAAGCTGGTGCTACTCTAAATTCTCCCATAAATAACCCCTTTCACTACACTAAAGTCATGAAGCCGTTATCCTCATAAGAATCCTCAAGAGGAACAGTATCTAGCAACACGCTTCTCATTATGTCTTTTGCTTCACTCCTCTTCTGGAATACCAATTTTACACGCTCTATAATCTTTTTACGCTCTTCTTCTTTCTTCGGGAAAGGCAACTCCAATTCCATTATCCTGCGTCCTAATGTGTCTATAATATCTTGTGTGAATTGCTTAGACCTTATCTGTCTCTTTACTATAGGTACTGATAATAATGCAAGCAAAAGAAAAGGGTCAAGTTTATTATGGTCATTGCTACGTATCTTGTACAGATGGCTCTGAAATACTATCTTAGTCTCACTAGGAAGTATCATAGCACATGTGCCAACCAAATAAGTACCATCTTTAACCATCAGTATATCGAAAGCCTTTACATCTTGTTTCTCTGATAACACATCATAAAGCTCTTCACTTAGTCCTTGCTTAGGGTCAAGTTTTATTTCCCAATTTGCTATGTCTGAAGTCCTTATAAACGGAACTCTACCTGTCCCATAAGATAGCTTTCCGACTTCATCGCCAGTAGATATTGAGAGTAAACCTACTTTAACTAAACTCTCTATAGTTACAATGTCATATGCACACTTCAAGCTATCTAACTGCCTTCTGATTTCAGGATTGTAGTAAATCGGAAGATATATGCTGTTCACAATTTCAGACTGCCTTACGGTAAAGCCTAAATGGTCATAAGATAACTCTTGTCCATTCTTGAACTGCAAATAACGCTCCTGAATCAACGGTATATCATCATAAGGAATTTCCAACCCTCTTGAATCATGCCCACACCACTTAGCTACAGCCATGAATATCTTGTGATTGGGATCAGTAAAAACATTCTGCTCTGAGAACTTAGTCATCATAATTACACATGTCTTAGCATGTGTATACGGCTGGAATAAATTCTCCGGCATTGAAATTATTGCGTCTATTCGAGCATGTTGTTCTATATAGTTCATGACGTATCTATGGCTTGGATTGCAGAACATACTTTCTGGCACTACTATACCTAGTCTTCCCCCCGGTATCAAAAGACTCAAACATCTCTCAATAAATAGTATCTGCGGTGTCTGCTCTGAAAGTACTTTTTCCGTCTGCCTTGATGAAGCATCGTTCTCTTTCATAGTCCACTTGTGGCCTAACTTATACTTTGAAAGTATTGAGTAATCATCAATCTTCAATTTAGAACCATACGGAGGATTAGTCAGAACTACGCTAAATGTTTGAAGACCTATAGCATTTTGTGCTTGAAATGACCAGTTGCTAGGAGCATCTAAACTATTCTCACAATAGATACCGCCTCTGCCATCTCCTAAGATAGCCATATATGTTTTTGTGGTCTTACTCAAGAATTTTTCTTTATCTATTCCTCTGAAATTCTTTATAGCTACTTCCTGCTGATCTAAGAATATTTCTCTGTCAGGCCATCCTAATTCTTCGCCTTCTTGTTGAATAGACTGCCATACATAACGAAGGCTCTCAATCAAGAAACCTCCTGAACCACAAGCAGGGTCTATTATCTTATCCTTACGACCTGGATCAACCAAAGAGACAATAAGCCTTATTACATTTCTTGGTGTAAAAAATTGGCCTTGTCCTCCTCGTAATGAAGGGGATATGAAGGTCTCAAATGCATCGGCAATAACGTCTCGTTCACTATCTATAAGACAATACTGCTGAAGTTCTCCAACGATATAGGCCACAGAATTAACAGATAACGTAATCACATCCGATTTATCAAATACGTCAGGATATTTAGCCTTAACATGCTCGAATATGTCTATAATTCTGTCTGTTACGGATTTTGCTGGTTCTTTTATTCCTGCTCTAAAACCGACCATGTCATCAGGTTTTGTAAATCTCTCATCATATATTTTGCAGAATATAAGATTAATTATCTGCGAGACAAACTCGGTATCAAGCGTTATTCCAGTATTGTTAGCGGCTAAGTAGTTTCTGATACTGGCAAAAACAGACTTGAGATTATGAGTCTTCTTCAGGTCTTTTCTCTTAAATAAACCTATATCTTCAATGCGTTGCCCGTACAAAGGAATATTAGGTATCTCTGAGAAAGTTACAGAACCACTTTCTTCATGCTTCTGAATATAAAGCGTTTCTTCGCCGTTGTACCAAACGCCTAATACTGCTCTAGAAAGGCGCATATAATCTTCTAGCTGAGAACGTCCATCTTTGCGAGTTTTCTTCTTACACTCCACAATCATATATAGGTTCTCATCTGAATGTTCTTCACTGGAAAAAACAGCAATATCAACTGGGTAGCTTTTCTTTACGTCAGAAGGACGGATTTTAACTCTCCATTGAGGATGCGTCTGTATATTAGATTTAGGATAACCATAATCCTCAACCAGCTTCAATGCAAAAGGCTGAACTGCCTCTAATTCTTCAGGAGTAGATTTTAATTCTTGACCAGAAATACAATCTATAATATATCCTTCTCTAAGTTCTTTAATAACATAACACTCCCCATGAAAAAATATTTGCTTATTGTAGCATAGAAAAATATCAATGCTATTCTGCAAAGAACGTCCTCTTACTCTCAACCAACCGATAAGATGAATACTGAGAGAAAATTTGATTTCCAGTTTCACTAGTGTCTTCATAGTCATCACCCATCTTCTTTCATAGAAAATACATCATTTATGCACCATTTCTTCTCTGTCTAAAGGGGCAAATTTTGAATTTTTTGGTGTGCGATTCTGGTACTCCGTCCCAGTCCCCCTCTGAGACAACCGCTCAATAATGAGCGCATACTCCCCTGCAAAACTACAGCGAAAGAGCGCAACCCCACACAGTAATCCCAAAAACAGACAACCAGAACCCATCAACCAATCACCATCAACTTACAAGAAACAGCCACACTCCACCTCTCCAAGCACTACGTCATAACACACACACAAAACAGGGTATTCCGAAACACATCACTCAACCCACTTACGCTTCCGACGAGACCTAGACCTCCTACGACGCTTCATGAACAACTTCGACTTCACCCTCAACCACCGAAGCCCCCTTAATTTTAATATTGTCAAACTTATACATAC
>CALAUZ010000186.1 GCA_937892105.1 uncultured Fretibacterium sp.
GACCTGAAGGCCCGATAGCAACAGTAACGACAGATCCAGAAGAAATCCGCAGAATAGTGAAATTGCGCCGGAAAACAATGGGGCTGGGAGAATGAACATCAGGACATCAAATATCCTTGATGAGATTGACTTTGCCGGAGGAGAAGAAAGTCTCAGGCAGGATTTATCACTATTTTCATGTCCGATTAACCCCAAAATAGAGAATTTCATTCGCAACAGAGCGATAGATTTCGCACGCCGGAAAGTGTCAATCACTTACTTGGTGAGCGACCTAACGGACGGCCAAATTCTCGGCTATTTCACTCTGACACATAAAGCAGTGTTAATTCCTTCAGCAGGGTTAAGCAGCACATCACGGAAGAAGCTGGAAAGATTTGCACGCCTTGACAGGGATACAGGTGATTACATGGCCTCTGCTTTCCTGATAGCACAGCTTGGGAAAAACTATGCGATTGATGACGGAACTCGAATTACTGGCAGAGAGTTGTTGAGCATAGCTAATGATATTCTCATGAGTATTCAGCACCAAATCGGAGGAGGAATAATTTATCTCGACTGTGAGGACAACGAAAAGTTAAAACAGTTCTACAGCAACGAAAAATTCCAGCCGTTCGGGGAACGTTACTCGGAAGAAGAAGAACAGAAATATATCCAATACATGAGGTTCTTTTAGGCTGGGACTGAAAAAGGCTGTCGTTCATATATTATTGCGCGAGAAATATTTTCTACCCGTCCTGCTTTTTTGCTCCGAACAATGCTACAATTTATACAAATCCTAATCTTTTAACAGGAAGGGTTGAGAATATTTGAATCTCAACATATTTGTACAACACTTCATTAATGCCTTGAGCTTAGGCTCTCTTTACGGCCTTGTAGCTGTCGGCTACACAATGGTCTACGGAATATTAAGGCTCATCAACTTTGCTCACGGCGACATATTCATGTTAGGCGCATACTTCGTCTACTTTGCCACCATCGTCTACCATCTCCCATGGGCACTCGGCGTAATCCTCGCTGTAATAGGCACAACAATATGCGGCCTCCTCGTTGACCGTATAGCCTACAAACCCTTGCGTGAAGCCCCCAGAATTTCCGCCCTCATCAGCGCAATCGGTGTCTCATTCTTCATCGAGAACTTTGCAGTCGTCGTCTTCACCGGAATGCCGCGCCCAGTCGTTCAGCCTCCCATTCTCATGAAACCCATAGAGCTTTCAGGGGGAGTAAGGCTTATTCCGCTTGGTATTCTCGTTCCTGTCGTTGCGTTCGCGCTTGTGGGAGTTTTGCTGTGGCTTCTGTACTGCACGAAACCCGGCCTCGCAATGCGTGCTATATCGTTCGACATTGAGACTACCAGAATGATGGGCGTATCGGTCAACAAGATTATCGCTCTGGCGTTCGGACTTGGTTCTGCTCTGGCGGCTGTAGCTGGAATAATGTGGGCACTGCGATATCCTCGTGTTGAACCGTTCATGGGAATGACACCCGGTATAAAGGCGTTCATTGCGGCGGTATTCGGCGGGATTGGCTCTGTTCCTGGCGCAATGATTGGCGGGCTTATACTCGGCTTCGTTGAGATTATGTCGGTAGCGTTCTTCCCTACATTGTCAGGGTATAAAGATGCTTTCGCGTTCCTGCTGCTCATAATGATACTGCTTTTCAGACCAACAGGATTATTAGGCGAGAAACTGGAGGACAAAATATAATGCACAGGGTCAGAAATTTACTGCTAACGATAATTGCTGTCGTTCTTTTCGCTTTCTTCCTTGACAAAGCCCCCATGTTCCTCAATGGTTACTGGCAGAGAATACTCAACCTCATAGCCATAAACGCAATATTAGCCCTAAGCCTTAACCTGATTTACGGCATTACGGGAATGTTCTCATTAGGACACGCGGGATTTATGGCAATCGGCGCATATGTCTCTGCACTTTTAGTACTGTCGCCGGCACAGAAGAATGCTATGTGGATACTTGAGGATATCTATCCATGGCTCCTGAACGTCAACGCACCTTTCATAGCGTCAATCATAATCGCGGGAGTTATAGCGGCATTCTTCGGATTATTGGTTGCGCTTCCAGTATTGAGGCTTGGCGGGGACTATCTAGGAATTGCGACGTTAGGTTTCGCGGAGATAATACGAATACTTATAACCAACACTGCGAGGCTCACAAACGGTTCTCTGGGACTGAAGGGGATACCTGCATACACCACGCTGTTCATGAGCTGGGGCTGTCTTGGAGTTGTACTTCTTTGCATGGTATGTATGTTGAGGAGCAATTTTGGGGGAGTTCTCAGGGCTGTACGCGATGATGAGATTGCGGCCAGAATGATGGGCATAAACACTTTCCGTGTGAAGGTACTTGCGTTCACACTGGGCTGCTTCGGCGGAGGTCTCGGAGGCGCGTTAATGGGCAACCTAATAACAACGATTGATCCGCGAATGTTCATGATTACGCAGACATATAACGTTCTGATGATTATAGTTGTCGGAGGGTTAGGCTCAGTAACAGGCTCAATAATCGGCTCTGCACTGGTTACGACAATGCTGGAATGGCTGAGGTTCGTGGAGAACCCAATCACAATCGGAAGCGTAAATATTCCCGGCATTCCTGGTATGCGAATGGTTATATTCTCGCTGCTTCTTATCATCGTAATCATCTTCCGCCGCGAGGGCATAATGGGAATGCGCGAGTTCACGTGGGATATATTCTTCCCGAAGCCAAAACCTAAGCCCAAAACTGAACGCTCAGATAGTGATACGGTACTTGAAGTCCGCAATGTAGTGCTGAAGTTCGGAGGGTTATCGGCTATTGAGAATCTGAGTTTCGACATTAAGCACGGACAGATTATGGGTCTTATAGGGCCGAACGGTGCTGGAAAAACATCGGCATTCAACGTAATAAGCGGTTTCTACAAGCCGACATCAGGAAGCATAAAGTTTCTGGGAAAATCAATCGGAGGATTAAGCCCTGATGAAGTCTGCCGGGAGGGAATGAGCAGGACTTTCCAGAACATACGGTTATTCGGCCATGAGACAGTGTTGCAGAACGTAATGACAGGTTCAAGGATACGCCAGAAATATTCATGGTGGATGACGCTTGCACCGTTCATATTCACAGACGTAATACGTGAGGACGCAGCATCGAAGGCGCGCGCTCTGGACTTGCTGGCACAGCTGGGACTTGAGGAATTTGCGGAGGAGAAGGCTTCTGCATTGCCGTACGGTGCGCAGAGAAGGCTTGAGATTGCGAGGGCACTTGCGACACGTCCGAAGTTTCTGCTTCTTGACGAACCGGCCGCAGGAATGAACCCGCAGGAGAGCGAGGAATTGCTGCAGTTCATACGCAGGTTACGCGATGAGTTTGATCTGACGATACTACTGATTGAACACGATATGAAAGTGGTAATGAATGTCTGCGATTATATTCACGTTCTGGATCAGGGAGTACATATTGCGGAGGGAACACCTGACGAGATAAAGGCAAATCCGCGAGTAATCGAGGCATATCTTGGGAAGGGGGCGGCATAAATGGGAGCCATGCTTAAAATCGACAAACTTAATGTGAGTTACGGAGCGATACATGCAGTTCGTGATGTGTCGCTGGAAATCAACAAGGGTGAAATCGTAACGTTAATCGGCGCGAACGGTGCGGGGAAATCCAGTGTAATCCGGGCGATCATGGGTCTTGTCAAATCCAGAGCAGAGGAGATGTCCTATACGTCCCCCCGTGATGGAAGAACCGTGAGTATCCTGAACCGTCCGGCGGAAGAGCATGTTAAGCTTGGAATATCACTCAGTCCCGAAGGCAGACGAATACTCCCACAGTTGACGGTAGAAGAGAACCTTACACTCGGAGCATATATCCGCGATGATGTAAAGGGAATTGCGGAGGATATGGAGTATGTGTACTCGCTTTTCCCGCGCCTCAAGGAACGTCATAGGCAGAAAGGGAGTACGTTATCTGGCGGTGAACAGCAAATGCTTGCAGTAGGAAGGGCGTTGATGAGCCGTCCAGATCTTCTAATGCTTGACGAACCGAGTTTGGGGCTTGCACCGATTTTGGTTGATGAGGTATTCGCGATTATACGTGAGATCAACGCTCAGGGAAGGACTATATTGCTTGTGGAACAGAATGCCTTTGCGGCGTTGAAGGCTGCACACAGGGCGTATGTTCTTGAAGTTGGGGCGATAGGGCTTTCGGGTAGTGGTGCGGAACTTCTGAATAATCCGAAGGTTAGAGCGGCGTATCTGGGAGGATAAGAGGAATTTTCCCCCGCCTCACTTATAGACGGGGGTATATTTCTTGGATCTCTCCATGATTTTAACGGCAAGTTTCGGCATAAATGCTGTAAGTACCATCATGAGCTTCTTAGGTAGAGTACACCCTCCTGCCAGGAACGCAGGAATATCTCGGATATGAATTTTTCCGGTTAGCTCCGCAATTATGCGCTCATATGGAAACTCACTCTTATTGTAAGCGATACATACATTCCTAAGTATCTTCATTGTGTTATCTATGCAGTTGTTACGGAAATGCTTAGATAGCACAGACCATTTATCAGGATATTGTTTTTTAAAGTAGTCTTCGACTATCGAATATGCCGTATAGTAATCCATATATCTTGAACTATACATGGTGTGCATCAGTGAGTTGTCCTGCTGCCTGTAATAGTATAGTACATTATCTGACACAGCCACTGACCCTGCGGCATTGAATATCTGTGGCATAATAATGAAATCTTCAGCGGTCATAATTTCTTCCGGAAAGAATATTCCATTACCTTCCATATGAATATTAGTTTTGTATAATTTACAAAATGGGCTTATATTAGTTCGATTATTTTTTACGGCTTCAATTATTGCCTCTGAAGAGGATAGAATATCATAATCAGGTACAACTTCATTATTAATCTTATCTGTGTGTATACTATACGTGCAACATGACATTCCTGTATTACTCTCTATGAGCGTTTTGTAAAGTTGCTCAAGATATACCCTGCTTATATAGTCATCACTGTCTATAAATGTTATATATTCCCCTGTTGCTGCCCGTATTCCTGCGTTACGTGATGAGCCTGGACCTCCGTTAGCCTTGTGTATAACTCTTACACGGTTGTCCTTATTTGCGTATTCATCACATATGGCTGGGCTTCTATCGGGTGAGCCATCGTCAACAAGAATAATGTCTAAATTCTTGTACGTTTGGGAGATAACACTGTCAACGCATTCACTAAGATATTGCTCGACGTTGTATACCGGTATTACTACGGAAATAAGTGGATTGTCTGACATTCTTTGAAACCTCCTTTCCTGTATTTTATAAAAAAATTATAGCAGTACAAGAGAATATTTGCGCTGTCTTATGATTTGTCTTCATTGCAGAAAATATCCACAACTCCACTCCGTCAAATGCGACTGTGCTAATATAACTCTCACGCAAAAATTTTCACTCAAGGAGGAATAATTACGCACAAAATGAAGAACGCAGTCCGAAAATTTTTCACACTCGCTTACTCCCTCATCTCTACTGAATGGAAAGCCGTAACAGTCATCGTATTAGCCAGCCTTCTACAAGCCTTCGCGGTAAATTACTTCACGCTTCACTACAGGTTCCCGGACTTGGGAGTATCTGGAATTGCCGTCCTCACAAACTACATGTTCGGAATTTCCCCAAACTGGGTAATCCTTACAGGCAATATCCTTCTCGTGATATGGGCATGGCGGGACTTAAACCTTCGTTTTCTGGGCCTAACTCTCATAGCTATTTTCACGTTTTCGACAGGGCTGTCAATTTTCGCTCTTTACCCCCTTACACTCCCTGACGACAAATTCATGGCCACCGTCATCACTGGTCTGTTGAAAGGTTCTGCGGGCGGCCTCATGTTCAACGTTGGAGGCTCTGGAGGAGGAACAGACATTATTGCTGCGGCATTGAGAAAGCGTTACGGGATTGAGGTTGGAAGGTTCTCGATATTCATCAACATGTTCATTCTCGCCCTGTCAATCAGTGTCGTTGGCCTTGAAGCTGTGGTATACGGTGCAGTCGGCCTCTACGTCAACGGCGTAACAGTCGATAACGTTACCAGAAGTTTCGACAAACGCAAGCAGGCCATCATCATCACAAACATTCCCGATGAACTCAGCGCGTACATCAATTCCATGCACAAAGGAGTTACCCGTCTTGAGGGCAAAGGAGGATACACCGGGCAGGTTCGGCCGGTACTGATTACACTCCTTGAACCCAGACAGGTCGTGTTGCTGAAACGTTTCCTGAAGGAGCATGACGAGAAAGCTTTTGTGTCAATATGCGATGCTTCGGAAGTATTAGGGCAGGGCTTCAAGAGTTGGAGGTCATTATAAATTGGGAGAGTTCAGCATAGGAAGTCTTCTCGATGATGACAAGAGGGTATCGTTGCAGAATTTCTCGGAGAATTTACCCGTAAAAATACAGCAGGAAGCACCCCGTTCAAAGAAGGGTATCGTCTCACGCATTGCATACCTCATCGGGGTTCATGGAAAGTATTTCGGCCTTGAACATGGTGAGAACATGAACCCTCAGTTTTACCGCTCTGTTTATGACGAGATGGATATGGACAAGGAAGCCAGAATAGTCCGTAACTTATGCCGTTTGAGGACGAAATTACAGCGAAACTTCAAAGCCATCTGCACCGAAATGAACTCTGACGTTAAGAACATTGACGCAATGCCAGACCTTATACCGCCGGAAGTGCTGCAATATCTGGAGAATGACGGAATACCGTTCGTAAGGCCAAGACGCAGGCCGGAGGATTATGTTGTTGACGTTCATAACTATCTCCTTCCTCACGTTCCAAACTGCCAAAAATTTTTCCCCGAATGGATAAAGTGGCCATACATACGAAACCTATTCTTCATCATAAAGGGCAACACCATAGACGGTAACAGGGAAGCCGCCAAACTCTACTACGAATACCGCGACTTGTTCCCCTACCAGTCATACATAAACTGGCAGCCTGACGAGGGAGACGGAAATATTCTGCGCGATGACGCAAAGTTCCTTCCCATACTCTACGAACGCAACAGAGACAGGTTTTATGACATGAGCAAGGTAACAGACGCAGGTGATGCCGCACTAGAAGATCCTTCGGAGTTTTTTGCAAATTCTGAGAGGGTACTTGTCGCCATAGACTGCGAGAACGCTGATCCATGCAAGGTTATCGGCATATTGAAGGAGCTTGAGGCGAAGGGGTTTTTGGGGAAGATAGCGAAGATACTTCTTGTTGACGATGAGCATACTTCCTCGCAATGGCGTGCTTTGCGGCGTAACGAGAATTTGCCGCTGGAATACTACATGACCGACAGGGTGAAGGACGAAAAATCAGCAGTAGACGTAGCATTGACGATAAAGTTTTACCGTGAAATAGCGGAGGCTAAGGCGGGAGGTGTGCCAATAGACTCGGCAGTGATAGTGTCGAGCGACTGTGATTTCTGGCCGTTAATCGAGCTTACTCCGGAGGTGAAATTTCTAGTTATGCTGGAATATGATAATTGTTCGCAGGCATATTACCAGAGATTGCAGAATAATGATGTTCCATTCCTGTATATAGATGAATATTTCTCGTCGGGCAACCTTGAATTAAAGATGGAGATAGTGTTGCAGGAGGTTATACGTGAGATTGAGGAGGGATACCTGAGCAAAATAAATGTATTCTCGCTCCTTAACCGCGCACTCAGCAAACTTGAACTGAGAATGACAGAGGGTGAAGGGATACAGTTTTTCGAGAAGTATATATCAGTGATGAACATAACATTTGCGAAGAACGGAAGCGCGATGTTACAGAACAAGCCAGATTTGAAGTGCTGAAACGTAATGCCCCTCTGTGAGACAGGCAGGGGGGCTATTTTTTTACAGCACTGCAAGTAACATCGAACGTATATTTTTCGTCAGGGTAAATTTCGTTTGCAATGTAACCTTCCCATCGTATCAAGGCATTTTTCCCGCCCATGAGAGTAAGAGTAATTTTCTCCTCGCCGTCAATATACTCTGTGCTGAAGCTCCATGAGTTATCGCTCTCACGTTTCATGTTGTAAGGCACCGAGTATTCCCAGCTTCTTTCGCAGATAATCTCGCTCCTTATATCAGTGATTATCCCTGAGAAGATTACATCGGCTCTACCTTCCCCTTCACTCTCGGAGTATCTTACGCTCTCAATCGTAAGGGTAACTTCATCGGCATTCAGTGATACGTCAACACCCGGCTGTCTAGGGTCTGTACCTGTACCTGTACCCGTACTCTGACACTTCCACACACCTGGCAGAGAATTAAGACCTGATACCTTCTGTGCCGTCTGTGAGGTTGCTTTGGTCGCGGCAGACTTTGAGGATTTACGTCTTGAGCGTGCGGCCTCTGAGCGTGTGCAGGGAATAACCATAAGTGCCAGTGCGATAACGGCAATAATCTTCATGGAACGTTTCATGATAATGTCACCTCTTCTTTCAACGGGATAATTTATTGTAGCATAGTATTGATATAATTATCGTCAAGAGGAGGCAGGATAATGACAAAAATTTTAGTAGTATCGGGGCACACAGACCTGAAGAATAATTCATTTGCCAACAAGATAATTCTCGGCCGCCTGAACGAGATTATGCCTGAAGCTGAATACGTGTATCTCGACTCGGAATATCCCGACTGGAATTTTGACGTTGAGCGCGAACAGGAGAGATTGAAGGGAGCTGATGTGATAGTGATGCAGTTTCCGTTCTTCTGGTATGGAGTGCCGTCAATAATGCGCAAATGGATGGAAGAAGTGTTCGTGCATGGTTTCTCTCACGGCTCAAAGGGTAAAGCACTTGTCGGGAAGAAACTTCTAGTGTCGTTCACGTCTGGAGCTGCCGAAGAGATGTACCAGTTCGGAGGAGTTCAGGGCTATCCAGTTGATGACTTCCTGATACCGTTAAAGCAGTTCGCTAAGGCTTGCGGCATGGAGTGGGCTGGGTATGTCTACAGTGGTGGACTGTCCTATGCGAGCAGGCATGATGAGGAGAAGTTGCGGCAGATGAGGGAGAAAGCATTGTTGCACGCTGAGAGGGTAGAGGAGAAAGTTAAGAGCTTCTAGCCGGACATGTCATCAAATCACAACTGGCCATCAGAGAAAATCTCCCCAGAAACACTCCTGAAAATGGCACGTGAAGCCGCAAAGAGAGCCTATGTACCCTACTCACGCTTTCACGTTGGAGCAGCATTGTTATTCGCGGGAGATGAAGTCATACAGTCCTGCAACGTCGAAAACGCATCATACGGCATAACGATATGCGCAGAACGTTCAGGTGTCGCAATAATGGTGTCTCACGGAAAACGCAAACCTCTGGCCATTGCTGTTGTGGGTTCACACGAGGACAATGACGACTATATGGCTGTCCCGTGTCCTCCGTGCGGTGCTTGCAGGCAGGCTCTAATGGAGTTCAACCCCGATATGTTCGTGGTTATGGCCTCTAAGGACGGCGCGAAAATCTATGAGCTGGGAAAGCTCTTGCCTCACAGTTTCACGCTTGACCCCGATTAAGCCATGAAGTGCGGAATAGTATCTCTCATAGGCAGGCCGAATGTCGGAAAATCCTCCCTCATTAACGCCCTCCTCAAGACACACGCCCTCATAATATCCCCAAAACCTCAGACTACTCGCAACTCTGTACGTTGTATCTGGAATGATGATAACGCTCAGGTAATATTCACCGACACTCCAGGACTGTACCATGTAACAAATTCGCGGGACAAGCTGGGTATATTCCTGAACGATGCCATTCTTGACGCTCTCGATGATACCGACTGTGTTCTGTGGCTTATTGACGCTGGAACACGCAGACTTCAGCCGGACGATTACAGCATTGCGGAGATACTCCCTAAGAATAGACCGGTTATACTCGTTGCGAACAAGGCGGACAAGTCAGATACTTCACATGCTTTCAGGCTGTATGACAATCTTCACTCATTCGCCGCAAAAATTCCCGTCTCAGCAAAGACAAAACGCGGAATTGATACCCTCATGGCCGCAATAATGCCCCATATTCCGGAAGGTGAAGCGATTTACGACCCCGATATACTCATGGACACGACCGAGAAGTTCATGGCAGGCGAGATAATCAGGGAGAAAGTGTTAATGTTACTGCGAGATGAAGTTCCACATTGCGTAGCGGTAATAATTGACGAGTACAAAAGCCCGGAGGAGTACCCTGACCGTAAGAAGCTATATATACGCGCCTCACTCATCACAGAGACGGAAGGCCAGAAGCGTATTGTCATAGGTGCAAACGGAAGTATGATTAAGCATATTGGGGAGATTTCACGGAAGGCAATCGAGGAAGTTACGGGGCTTGATGTGTATATTGACCTTTGGGCGAAGGTTATTCCTGGCTGGAGAAGAAATCCTGCGGCGTTGAGGCGTTTGGGATATGCCTAAAATAAAACCCTCTCCGCTGTTTAACGGAAAGGGCTTCATCTGAGAAAGGAGTGTTTTTAATGATGAGAGCGTAAACTATCGTCTCGTCTTGAAGAACTCATCTATGCTGTCAAGTATATCTTTCGGCAGCATCGTCTTCAGCAGGTACTTTTCAGGCTTGAACCTCAGAACCTCCATTATGCTGCGCTTATCTCCCTTTGCTGTCAGGAACATTACGGGAATATTTGCAGTGTTGGGGTCTGAACGTATCATCTCCAGAACCTTCGGGCCGTTCACTATTGGCATCTCGAAATCCAGAAGTATCAGGTCAACTTTATTCTTTGCCAGAATAGTTATCGCGTTCATTCCAGAGCTTGCAACCAGAATTTTGTAGTGTGTCGAAAGCAGGTTCTTCATTGAGCGCAGGGCTGTAGCGTCATCGTCAACTATCAGTATGCTCTTAAACTCCTTGAGCTTGTCGACGGCTTCACCCTCTTTTTGAAGGCGCTTGATGAGTTCGGCAAGGTCAACCGGGCGCGTATACATCTGCGCAACGTAATCGGCCTTTTTGCCCACAACTGTGTCAAGTTCCTCCTGAGTCCCTATCACAAAGAAGCGAATCCCCCTATCCTCGACCAAATCGCGAATATAGCCGAGTACATCAATCATCAAATTGTCTTCGCCCTGTAGGTAGAGTATGAATATGCGGGGAATGTCATCTTTCTTGGCTTCTTCTTGCGGGGCTTCACCCTCTTCGCTTGATTCCTGCTGACTCAAAAGCGCGGCAACCTCAGGATCTATTGCGTCTTCCTCGTTGCCATTATCCTCTTTCAGGAAATTCGATATTGCCGTAACATCTGGCTTGACCGTCAAAACCTCGAAATCTTGCGCTTTAAGGTGATTGATTATCCCCTCAGAGATAAAGCTCACCTTTTCTGTGATGAATAATATTTTGCTCATTATGCCTCGTTCCGTCCTTCTTTCATGTTAATTTTCATGGTCAATGCTATTATAACAGGCTTTCAAGCGTCCCCCAGTCCGCATTGGTAACGCATTCTTTAATCTTCTCGAATTTTTCGCGCTCTGATTCGGGTATGCGGTAATTCTTTGTTTCCTCTATCATTCTGTCTATGTTGTCCAAATCGAAATCAGCCGCAAATCCTTTAATCAGCGAGTACATTTCCTGCAAATCTGACGGCGAAATTTCCGGCAATGACATATCCGGCTCATCTTTGCTCCCAAATACCTCCGCTAATACTGGCTTATATCCTCTGTACTGTGATAGCAGAGCGGGCGTTTTTGCGTCAATCTCGGCTGTGTCGTTTTTGTCCCCGCAAGCCTCAAGGTATTTTGCGTTCTCTGAGAGATTCAATGCTCCCACGAGTCTGGCTGAACTCTTCAAGGCGTGTACGAGAACGGTATAATTCTTCACGTCGCCTTCATGCCAGAAACGTTCAATATCTCCCGATTTCTTATCGAGTGAGTCATAGAATATCTCTAACGCCTGTATGAATGTCTCCTCACTTCCGCAGTTCGTTACAGCCGCGTCATAATCGATTCCCGGAATACTCTTGAATTTCGCGGACTCATCTTCTGGCTCTGCTGGGGCTGGTGCTTCAATAGTCGCTGAAACTTCCTGAGCGTTATCCGATTCTGTTCCGTCATTACGAATCACCAAATCAGGCGGCAAATACTCCAACAAAACCTGCTCAAGCCTCACCGTGTCAACTGGCTTCGATATGTAATCGCTGAATCCCTCATCAATATACAGTTGTCTTGCACCTAAAACAGCGTTTGCAGTGAGAGCTACTACGGGCGTGTTGTAGTTGAGGCCGTCTGTAATCTTCTTCATGTTGTGGAAGGCTTCTATACCATCCCTACCGGGCATACGGTGGTCAAGGAATATCATGTTGTAGTGATTCATCCTCACCATCTGTAGCATTTCCAGACCGCTTGAGGCCGTATCAATCTTGATTTTTGTCTTCTTGAGGAGGTTAGCGAACACAAGCAAATTCACATCAGCATCATCAACAACAAGCACTCTTGCATTTGGTGCGGTGAATGTCTGAGTGAAGCCTTTACCCTGTTGAGCCGTCGCTACTGAGAATGCCCGCTGATAATCCCCAATAGGCTCCCACTTGATTACAGCCTGTTTAACGCTGAATGAGAATGTTGACCCTTTATGAAACACGCTCTCTATTTTCAGCTCTGATCCCATCAATTCAAGCAATTTCTGCACAATCGGAAGCCCTAAGCCAGAGCCGTCCGCACTGAATTTCCGTGAGGCTTCAACGTGTTCAAATGGGAGGAAAATATTTTCGATGTCCTCAGATTTTATGCCGATGCCTGTGTCTGTTACGGAGCATTTCAACATTATGCTGTAGCTGTCAGCTGTCTCATACCCAATTGTAACGGTAACTCCTCCGCGTTCAGTGTACTTTATGGCGTTGTTCAGCAAGTTCAACATGACTTGCCTTATGTGGTATTCATCGCCGTCAAGGATGCGGGGTATTCCTTTGTCAACGTTCACGGTGAAGGTGAGAGATTTCTTTTTGGCCTGTTCAGCTGCCATGTTCACGAGGTCATTTATCAGTGAGCCTAAATCATAACGCACTGGCATAATTTCCATCTTTTTGTCCTGCAACTTTGAGAAGTCGAGAACGTCATTTATTATGCCCAATAACGCCCGCCCACTACGCTGAATCACTAATGCATATTCGCGGATTTCTGGCCGTTCTTCCTCACGCAGAATCATCTCATTCATTCCCAATATCGAGTTCATCGGTGTACGAATCTCATGAGACATGTTGTTGAGGAATGAGCTTTTTGCCTCGTTCGCCGTGTCAGCCTCAGCTATTGCCGTGTCAAGCCGTCTCTGCTGGTACCTGTATGCGTATGTGTATATGAAGCACATCATGACAAGTACAGCCGTAACAATAAGAATCGGAATGAATGTGTTTGACGAGTCAGCGAGTGCAGGATTTATTGAGTCCGGGTAATAATACTCAAATATCCCGCTCATGATATACGCGGCAATCTCAAGCATAACCATGATGATTCCCCCGCGTGTGTCCATGAAGCATGGAGTCGCCACAACAGCGAGGATGAAAAACACAGGCACTCCGCCTTTTGTCCCGCCGTCAAGGAAAAATAGCACCGTCAAGCCATAAATGAATCCTCCAGCCGTCAATGGGTACGCGAACTTCAACAGAGCTTCCGTGTTTCCTCTGCGTATGCTCCTCAGCGAGTACACCAGCAATGCCAACGACAACGCAAACAGAATCATATACGCCGTCCCACTCGCATAATGTCCGCCGAAAATACGAAATGCACCCGTAAGACTCATAGCGAATGTTGCTACAAATGAGAACGCGCAAAAACATAAAGCCGTAATATTCCTGCCTGTGCTGTCAGGCTTCAATATGATTTCCCTTATTGTGTGAGTGTTCATGCGGGGAATAATATCACATTTAATGCCTGCGTTCTACTTTAAGACTTGACAAGAATAAAATTTTTTCAGCGCGGGTTATATAATATCGTCATTCATTCCCGCATAAGGAGCAATTAACAACTTGGATAGCAATTACATTATTGAAGCCCAGATCGCTGTAATATTTCTGAGCGCGACACTTTGTATTTACCTTCAAATTATTTACGCAGGAACATCATCAGACAAAAAAGGACTCCTCCGATATTGCTACATGACAACCGCGAGCATTTTCGCAGAGGTAATAGCCTCCCTCATTCTCGCAAACAGTAAGGCTTGTTCACCAGTTGCTGAATATTTCTGCCGACTCATGATTCAGTGTACGAATTGCGGAGTGTATTTCATGTTCATGCGTTACATATCGTGCTTCGGAACTGACACGCCCGGCAAAAAGAACATGCTTTACGCCCAAAATATTATGCTCGGCGTATTCTTCTGGTTGATGTTGGCGGGGTATTTCACTGGCGCAAATTACTCCATCACACCCAGAGGAGTCAGTGAGGGTGCATTGTGCTGGGTATTGTCATCGGGATTCTTATTGCTGTGGTCATTGTGGACGTGGGTAGAAATATTCCTTTACCGCAGAGCTTTCACACGCGGGCAACTCATAGCTCTTATAGTGAACCTTGCTGTGTGCTGGGTGATAATTGGCATTCAGCATCAGTTCTTCCCGAAGATTCCCGTGCAATTCATCATCATATCCGTGAACGTGTATCACTATTTCTTCCTCCTTGAGACTCCAGCGTACAGAGATCTTGAGCGCACACTCGAACGACTCCGCAAAGCTAAAGCCATCGCTGACGAAGCAAACGAACAAGCTATAGCTGCCGACAAAGCTAAAGGTGAATTTCTCGCCAACATGAGCCACGAAATCAGAACGCCACTCACAACAATTCTCGGAATGGATGAGGTTATTCTCCGTAAGCATGAGGCCGGGCCAATATATGAATACGCACGGGATATTCAGAGCGCGGGCAATACTCTTCTTCACATCATCAACGACATATTAGACTTCTCGAAAATTGAGTCAGGACAGCTTGAACTCGCCGCAAGAAATTATGACCTCGCCAGAGTCTTGCGTGATGTCGACAACATGATAAAGATTCGCGCTGAACAAAAAGGACTCCAATACATAGCGCAGATTGATGACACATTGCCGGATGAGTTATTCGGCGACAGGATAAGAGTCCATCAAGTTATGGTCAACATCCTCAACAACGCAGTCAAATACACCAAGAAAGGCAGCGTCAAATTCACACTTACGGGCGTTAAGGGCGATGACAGATCGGAAGAGCGTCG
>CALAUZ010000187.1 GCA_937892105.1 uncultured Fretibacterium sp.
GTAGTCCTGAATTTTTATTATACATCAGACTACGGAAAAGACTACGGGATTGTTTATTGCTGTGGGTTTACAAGATTTTACAAAAATGTAAAAAAACATTGGCCTTTATCTGGTTTTGTTAATTTTATTTTTACAGAAATTTTTTAAGATTTATAAGGAAAAAATGGAGGCGGGAAGAATTGAACTCCCGTCCGGTGTTGGCAAATCTGAAATTTCTACAGGTTTAGTCTTATATTAAATGTCGTTGAGATTTGGCAAAAGACGGCCGCTTCTCTTCCAAGACTTCGATTATGAATTCTCCGTTCCTGCAAAGTCCGACAATGAAGGGAAAATCCGCCTAAATGACATCAGCAGACAACCGACGGAAAAATTTATCTGTTGACGTTAGCGACACTAAGCCGCAAGCATATAAGTATTGACAGTTATTTTGTGCCCGAAATTTTACGGGATTTACGAGCCTGACCCGACCTGCTTAATCAAACTCTCCGTGAGCCGTCGAAAACCTGTCGCCCCCGTATAACGTTATGCTGCAAAATCTACCAGGCGAAAACTCCCTTTACCGCCTTCTCAATAGACGCGATACCAAACGTAGTGCCCCACACGCCGGCCTGCACAGTCTTCTCAACGTCCTTCACAATGTCCTTGTCAGAGTCAGTGAGGCCATACCAACCCAAATAGCCAGCACCAACAGCCGCAGCAATTCCAACAGGAGGACAAATTACCGTCAGAGTGCCGCTGAACCACCACGTAACAGCGACCATAGCACCACCGCCAGCAACCCCGCCAACAGCAGCATAAGCCGCACCGTCCCCAACAGCAGATCCGGTACGATATCCAGCAAAGGCAGAATTTACAGTCGAAAACGTGAGAACAAGCACCAGAAGAGCCACAATCTTCTTATTCATAAGCATTACCTCCAGTGGAAAATTTAGGATTATTTGCAGAATACAGTTCGTTCTTTCATAATATTTTATAAAGCATATAAGTGAAGTAATAAAGTGGAGCAAAACCGTGGGGTAACGGTTTGGACGACAAACATCGTATATATTACTTACCTTTTTTTTTTCCAAAAGCATACCCCCCTAAAACAGGAAGGTTTGTAACTATAATGAATATTATCTACGATATTGTTACTCAGTTTCAATCCCTAATAGGAAGGTTCGTAACGACTTTCAACCTGATTACAACCCAGGTGTAGAAGTTTCAATCCCTAATAGGAAGGTTCGTAACTAGTAAAGCTTGCAGTACTTTTTAATCAGAAAACGTTTCAATCCCTAATAGGAAGGTTCGTAACCAGAAGAGACTGTCGATGAATTTATTTCTTTGAGTTTCAATCCCTAATAGGAAGGTTCGTAACGAATGGCGCTTACATCGATCCAGCAACACGACAAGTTTCAATCCCTAATAGGAAGGTTCGTAACTAGGTGGTTGGCTTTTCTGGCTGGGGATTTTAGGTTTCAATCCCTAATAGGAAGGTTCGTAACCTTTAAGAAGAAAACAAGAAGAGGAAGCAGACAGTTTCAATCCCTAATAGGAAGGTTCGTAACCGAGGAGTATTTAATTCTCATCCCTAAAGAAGGTTTCAATCCCTAATAGGAAGGTTCGTAACTTAGTTCTCTCTTCAAAGCGGCTAGTATACTTGGTTTCAATCCCTAATAGGAAGGTTCGTAACAGAAAATGGTGCTAAATCTGCTGGTGTCGATGGTTTCAATCCCTAATAGGAAGGTTCGTAACAAAATTTTATGATGACATGGTCAATAAGTTGACAGTTTCAATCCCTAATAGGAAGGTTCGTAACTCTGTTGACTTATTCGAAGGTGAGAAGTATATTTATGTTTCAATCCCTAATAGGAAGGTTCGTAACTCTCAACACCCCTTGCAATTACTATGTCGCAAATTTTAACACCCTTGCACGAATTACGCAAGCCCTGTCTCATGAAATTTATAACATGCTGAAAACACTGCAAAACAATTTTTTTATGTTTGAGGTAAACCTCAGGCAAAATTCAATTTTTTGAGGGTGATTTTTGTAATTGGTCAAATTCTTAAAATTTTTGCTTTGTAAATGCCTATCATAAGCTAACTTAAAAATTTGACCATTTGGAGTCGACCTAAAAAGTAACAACACCTCCCTAACTGTTCGAGATACTGTCGATAATGGCCGAAGCCGCCGCCGTAATAACTACCTTCGCAACCGTCGCAATAATCGGATCCATATTTATTTCCTCCTTGATTAACTAGTCCATAATGTCAATAATATCGCCGATAAGCTTCACGACATCGCCAATGACGTCGCCAATATCCGTATAAGCCACCTTAGTCATAACCATGAGAATTTCCCCTTTCAGATTTTGTTTGATTACGTGAGTGCTACAGGAAGAAGCCAATGATGATAATCTTGATACTAATATTGATCGACCACGCAGCAGCCGCAGCAAACATTCTCAATCACCTCCACTAATTATTAACAAGTATATGGGTGAAATTAAAGCGGACTCCCAAAATCAGAATCCGCCTATGTTTATTATATTGCTTGCAAAATGTATGCTTTATTTGCCGTGTCAATACGAATTATTTTCGCTTGAACTAGATCGCCAGCGTTCACTTTCGGAAGTTTCTCAAATCGTAATGACTTTTTGTCATCGCCTTCAGTGAATGCAAATTCGCACTTCTCTTTGCCTTTAACGACTTTGATTTTTGTGCAGCGAAGTGTGATTATTTCGTCAACATCATGAAGAAAACCTGCTTCACGATTAGCTTGTTGTGCTTTGCGTTTTGCTTGCTCTTGAATTTCTTCAGCAGATAACACGCTCTCCATTTTTCCATAGCCCGAAGTTATTTTGCCTCCTATTCCGAAATTTTTCAGTGCTTCTTCAGTAATTTTGAAAGCAAAGTCCCTCCATTTAGAATCGTAGCAGCCGATCCAAAATTCAAAAGTTCCTGATACTGATAAGAATCTAATCGGTGTTGGATCATCAAAATCTGTCGGACGTGCTGATTTACCTGAATAATAATCGCTGTGGTGAGGTGTCATTACATCGTCAACAAAGGCATTATTAACACTTTCAGGAATTAACCAGGCGTCATAAAATTGTACGAAGCCGGCTTCTTGTTCGTCATGTTCATCGCTGACTTTTCCGAAAAGCGTATCGTAAACTTGACCGGCTCCGAAAATTTTTGAGCAATAATGCGCAGTTACTCCTTTAATTGATGAGCCTGGAATCATTGGAATTCCGTACGTTGGATTTAACGTCAAGCCTGTCTCGAGTACGTTGCTGCTTCCTAAACCTGCTATTATGGTGCCCAAAGTCTTGAAACGTTTTGAAATTGCTATTTTGCTTAAAGATTTGCGCCTGATGTTGAATGCCTGTGCGTATAAATCCTTCGAGTTAAAAGCTGCGTCCTTCATTGCTTCATATAAATCAAGTTTTGAGGAGTTATTGTCATCGAGATTCTTGACGTAACGAGCCATTAACAACGAGGCATTTTCACCTTTAGTTAAATCCAGTTTATCGAAAACTTTACGACAGCTCTGCAACTTTTTCGTCCTCCTTTTTGTCCGGTGCGGCCTGGCAATAACGCTTTATCCATGATGCGGCAGAAAGTGCGTGGCGGGATATTCTCATGTACTCCATTACCATGGCTTCACGGCTTCTTGTTGCTAAATCCCCGGCGTTGTCGATCTCGTTGAAGACTGCTTGTAAATCTTCGACGTACTTATTTTTCTTCTTGGAACATGCAAAGCTCACAGCTTGAACGAGTCCGCATGAATGAATCAAAGATGGAAACGTTAGCGCAAAACTCTTGTAATCATTAAAATCTGATTCAGATTGACGCTCTGAAACTCTCAAGAATGCTTTTTGAGCCATTGATTGTTCTTTAGTCATGAAATCCGGCATGATTAAACCTCCTCAAATATACAACGTGCTTGACCTTTACCAGTTGAAGCTTTACCGCCGATCTGAATGTTAATCTCGCCAGAACAGAATTGCGCAAATAAATCTTCGGGCTTGAGGTCTTTCACGAAAACTTTATCGCACCAAATTTTTCCAGTTAATATGCTTTCAACCGGGAGTGCTTCCTCATACCATAAAGCACCATCAGAAGTCGTTCCTGTCTTTTCGTCAATCCTGATGTGTGCGCTGACTTCAGTTCCTGATTCGCATAAGAACGTGAAAATGTCGTCGCTGACGATTGCAAAACGTTCAGTGAAAACTTTCTGCCACTCTTTATTATCGGCAAAAATTACTTCGGCGGCTTTACGTGCAATTTTTTCGGCCTCATTGCTTTTTCGTGTGTTAAGATCCAAATCTTCAAGATAAAATTTTCCGTCCTCTTTTGATAGCGCAGATTTAGGAGAAATTAGAGCCTCATTATCAGATGGAATTTCAGACAACGTTATATCTAGTCTTCTCAAACAGAACGGTGAAGTGATCCATGAGAAAGTCCCGTAAAAACTCCGAACAGGAAGACAAAATATATTAGCGTCAGTGAAGACCAAAGCCCCTGCTGCACATTCGTTATCGCTTCCAGAGAGTCCGAAAGCTGCTCTTAGTTCATCGTTGTTGCGTCTGTTTTCGTCAGAAGCGTTGTATTTGTCGGCGATTACACCTTTGAGACTGCTGCCTGGAATATATGGCCAATTCGTAACTTTTTCTCGAGCTATAGGCATATCTATATAACCAAGTCCGCGCCCTGCTCCAACATGAAGCGGTGTGATTGCGTGAATCCAATAACGTTTTTCATTTATACTCATGATTTATTCTCCTCTTCCAATTAATACAAGTCCAAAACCGTCGTTAATATCCTGTTCTTTGCAGCATACTGACTTCAGCCACACATCTTTTGCCGTTAAAGTTCCCTCGATTACGTCAAAGAAATAGACGCTCCCTGAAGGTACAGCACGCCTCATAGGTTTATGTCCAGTTTGTCCGCGTTCGTAGCCCCAACCTGAAACAGGTAGCCAGCGATCTGTTACAGCAGAGATTAATTTAACTTTTGCGTTTGTATTTGGGATTGTGCCCGTTAAATCGTTCTCGTTGATCCAATCAGGTAGCCAACCTTTTGAGAATATCGCAGGCGTTGCTAGAATAAGATGGAAGCTGCTATCAAATTTTTCAGGAAGTTCGCTAGGATATTTCCATAAAGTTTTGTCGTTGTCGCTACGTATGAAATCAGCCAGCCTTCGTTCTCCTCCTATAGCCGCAGTGAATTTTTCAGGTAAATCAGCCTCGATATCAATACTTATTTGAGAGTTAATAAAGGTTTTGTTAGCCTCATCTCGTCGTATGAAGTCAAGACCAGTTGTTGAAAATAAATTACCGTCTCTCGAGATCCCTGTTGCTGGATCTATACAAGCATGAACTCTTTCATCCTGTGAAGGCGTCGGCAGCGTGTCGTTATCATTTAGTGTAAAATTTTTCTTGCCATTGTTCAGCCATTTAATCATTAATTCACGTTTCCAGAACGCGTTTAACTTTTCTGGCTTAAAATCCTCGTCGGCGTCAGGCTGTGAGGGCATGAGATTATTTAATGGCATGTTTGCTCCAGAATCGCTAGGAAATTCCTTCATTGGCTTAATCTGATAAATATTACTTGAGCTTTTCACTATATCGAGTGGACGAGGAAAATACATTTCATCATTCAATAACGGGAAAGAACCTCGTATCTTAATTTGCTTGATAGTTTCAAGATTTTCTCCTGCTTTGTATAGAGCTGTTCGTATTGTACCAGCTACTACAGTCTGTGAGAGCCAATTAAGAGTATGCATAGGACTTCCTGCTCCGAACGATCGGGCATCACGTGAAATTAACGGATCAATCGGGGTTATTCTGTAATTCACTTGCTTCACCTTCCTTCATGCTTGAAGCAATCCATTGAGCTAATATAAGCTCATCTGCAAATTCACGGATCGTTTGAGCATTATAGACTTTTGCATTGATATATTCGCCTATTAAATCTTTCTCATCAGTAGTCAACGTAATATCTTTATTGCTGAATATACGTGTAACGTCGCTTATAGTTGCCTTCTTTAATGTTTCTTCGTCGTGCCATTGCTCATAAAATTTTGCGTTCTCTCGTAATTCATAGGGAAATTTCGCAGGGATTTCATTATTCATAAAGCGTTCTGCAAACCAGCTAACTCGCTCATCAAGAGACATTGCTGAAAGTCCTGAGCCTTTGTTATTATTCCACTGTTCACGCACTACAAAAGGGATATTGCCTCGTGAACGTACAGAAATTGCAAGCCCGTTTCTGTCTTTATTCAGTTTAAGAACTTGACCGTTAATGCCTTTTTTCGCAATTCCTTCAGCCTCTCGTGCGTAATCAAGTAACATTACAAGATTCTCCATTGCGTGAGCTATTGAAACTCCTACAGATAAGGATGTGCCGGGAAAGTCTTTCATTATTTCAGCGAATGAATCATGTAAAGCTCTTGCACAGCTTAAAGCCTTATCAACAGGCATAAACGCCATTACGTCATCGCCGCCAGTATAAACACATACGCCATTATTAGCTTTAACATCATTTCTAGCAGCTAAGGCAAATTTGGAAAGCTGTTGTGAAAAATTTCGGTGTTCGTCGGCACTGTTCATGCTTGAGAGAGCTGCACCCATTCTGTCTCCGTCAGCACAGATGAATGCAATATATGGAGCTTCTGGCAAATATTTTTCCATGAAACCTTGGCCAAGATACCATGCTATAGTCTCTCTGTCGAACTCGCCAGCACGCAATAATTCATCATATTTTTCACGGAAACCTGGATCGTTCACAAACTTTTTGCCCCTACCCCGAGTCCATGAACTTAACGCAACACGGGTTATCGAGTAAAAGGCATTGCGACTCTTTTCAGCCTCACTGCTGAATATGGGGACACGCTTTATTAATCCGATAGCGTCAAGCGATTCACTGGACTTGATTCGTAATTCGTCGGGAAGTTTTCCGATTAAGACGCATTCACGAAGGCCATCAAGCGAACTTTTAGACACTTTGTCCAAACATTTATTGGCGTTGAAATCACGAATATTTTTCCGGGCCGCCAAGAGTCTAGCTACGTTTCGTCGGGCTGAATGATAACCATCATTAATTGGCACCCACGCGCTATAAAATTCTATGACGTCATCAATTTGAATATTCCAACGATCTTCAACGACATTCAATCTCATCTTGTCATAAACTTTGTCAGCGTACATTTTCAATCTTGCCCTAGCCGCATTTTTGGCACTGTCAGAAATTTTCCGCAGTTGTTCAGAGTCGAAGTCGTTAAACTCCGCGAGAATTACGTTAGCCACACTTAAATCAGACTCTGGTAGCAAATCATCATCGCTTGAAGGAGCAGGGAAGATTAATTTTCCTCCGTTGTTCTTTACGTCGAGGGCTACGGCCTTCGCAATTTCCGATAACATCATTGATCCGAACCATAAATCACGAGTTCTTCTGGCTGCTGCGATAAAATCCTGAACAGGTCCAACCGAAATCTGGAGCAAATAATTCATGCCTTGACCTCCTCTTTCTTGAAATCCTTCTCACGTATAAACGCCTCAAAACCCGCTATTGCGTCAGTCTGTCCCTTCATTGGCTTAACTGTTTTGTACATCGAGCCTCGTAATTCAGGGATATTGACCGGTTTATTAATGTTAGTCTCAAGTTTTGCTTTGAATACATGTTCGTGAGGTAGAATTATCACCGCTGAATACCACACACCATTTTCGCACAATGCCTTAGTTATAACAGGGCTGGACATTCGATTAGAGTCCTTGGGCTTTAGTTGCACGTCCTTTGGCTCTCCTCGACCTACAAAATGAAATATTATCGGTAGTCCTAATGCGGCCCTTGGGAACGACGGGAGCGGGGAAGTTATAGGCGTTTTGTGTTTGGGATCATAAGCACCTGTAATCTTTCGCAGTGAGTCAGGTTCGGGCCATAGTGAACGTCCAGGGCGTTGACCATTGCCGGGGTTTCGAGTTTGTCTGTACTTCCTGTAAAGCTCAAGTGGTTCCTTCCATGCCAACATAGAATCCGGATTGCCTCTTAATAATTTCCTCCATAACGTTATCCCTGACGCAGCTTTGAGAACTTCATTGACGCTCAAAAGTTTTTCATCGCAGGATAGGGTTCCGCAACCTCGTCTTGTTCTTGCGCCAATTCCACCGAAATACACCCAAGCTGACACGGCTAACTTCACGTCTTTCTGAAATTCTTCAGGGTATGTAAGTTTGAGTGTGAATTTTAATCCTTCTCGCGCTATGTCGTCATAGTTTGTGGCTGCTGCAAATAACGCGTATGCTTCAGTCCCGTATCTATGAAAATCAAAATTCCTGCTATGTTCACGTAAACGCAACTGCGAAAACTCCGTAACTTCCACAAAAACTTTGCTCTTAGAGTCGGTGCTTCCCCATATTTCTGCTTCATCGTCAAGGTTAAGCATTCGCCACCAATAACGTAAATTGCCACGAATCGAAGAAACTCGTACAGGCCGTCCAGAATCAACTTTGCCTACCTCAACTCCTCCGCCTACCATTGGAGTAGCAATAGTGATATGTAACGTATCAGTGATTAAATTTTCGTTGAGATTTACTTGTGGAATTTCTGGAGGTTGAAACGATATACTTCGCAAAATTTTACGCCTCCTTAATGTTGATTGTGATTGAGTCCCATTCCTGCATCATCAATGACCCAGTTATTGTCCTCGTCCCTGTGACAAAATCCCCGCCAGCCTCCTGCGTCCGGCCATAAATTGAACTCGTGCGTTGAAGGTGGAATAGGACTTTTAGTAAGCTGACGTAAGTTGACGCTGTTTAGGTTGTTCTTGCTGCCAGAATCGATATAGCGTGAAAGCTCGTCAATTTGCTTATTAAACATAACTCGCCTGTTTCTCTCAAGATCATTGATTTTGTCCTTAACCTTGTCTGTAATGATTATACGCTCTGACAAGGGCTCAACGACTCCAGCACCGTACTTATCGCGCAAAGTGTCCTCCCAGACAATTCGACCCCATACAGAAAGCGTACACTTATCGTCCATAATCTCAAGCAGAGTTTCAGGGATTCCCGCGCATTCATTCACAGGCAAGCACACAAATTGCATACGCCTGAACGTATTGAAGTGGTCAAGCACGTACTGTTTAGCGTTCGTATCAAAGTCCACCGGCAATTTCGGAATCCTGAGAAGTTCGCCGCCAGTCTCAAAAATGTAAATTATCTCGTCAGCGTAAAACATTCCAAGTGTCTGCATATACCCCTGCAAGGACTTGAAGCCCCCTACAAGATTAAATATTATCCTGTAGCCCTGCTCACGATAACCAGGAAGACTCTGTGCGCACCATTCAATCAAGTTATTTGCTCCGATCCTGAACTCCTCAACGCTGCTGGTATTAAGGTCGTCGATCTGTACAAGCTGCATGTTAATGTTGTGAGTTTGGCCCCATGCCTTGATGATTTCGGCCGTCTTGCTTCCCTGAAAAGTATCAGTGTGAATCAAGTAGTGAATGTTCTCATGATTTCCAGCCTCGATAGCGTCAAATTTTCCCTCATGAGTGTAAAAGCTGATAAAGCCATTCAATTCTGCTGAAAGTCTTTGTACGTCCTTCGGCTCTGAATTAACGAGCAATATACTTTTCTCGCTCACTATGTTGTTAATTTTTGCAATATCTTCGGAATTGTATTCTGATTGTCTTTTGTTAGCGTTGCTTCGTAGAAATTTCACGTCGTCTTCGTGAGTTCCGTTTGTTAAAATACTCGTGCCGCATGTTGATACAGTAACAGTTTTCATTGGTCTAACATCTCCTTTCTGTTATACAGCCCCAGCCAGAACTGTTCTTTGATCCTAAGCCGCAATCTATCGCAACCTGTAAAAGCTCCTTGTTCCCTTCAAGCCTAAAATCTCCCCACCAGCCTTTAATCGGAAATAATCCTCCTTTCTCGAACATTGATACACGTTCCCTGATTTTGCCAAGCGGAGTGATACTGAAGTTCCAATTAGATACGCTTTCATTTGGGTGAAGTAACTTAAATTTTCGTAACAAATTTGCGTGAATACTGCTCTGAAATTCTTCGTCCTCAGGTGAAAAATATTTTGTATAGTTTCGTCCGTTACGTTCAATTGTCTCATAACAAGTTATAGGCGATAAAGTTGTTATTGTGATTTTGTCAGAGCATATCATGTGGCGTTCTGTCTCTACTTTGCTGCAAGTAACTGTGTTGTTCCCGATTCGTAACGTTCCTGCGCTCAAAGCTCCTCCCGAAAATCCTGCGGCCAAGTCGTTCAATGGAGTCGATATTACGAGCTTAATAGGCAATGGAAAAATAACCGTACCTTCTCCAAATTGTGGACGCGAAGCAGCGATCGGCCAAGACATTGCGAAAAGTCTCATCTTGCGTCCATTTGAGTCAAAGCCTTCGTCGTGAAGAGTGCCTGCTAGTTCAGGAGGTAAAATCGAATACAACATTGACTGAAATAAATGCAGATTGGCAGATGGTAGACGTATTGAAGATTTATCAGACAACGTAAGCAATAGCGTTATGTGCATTATGATTCCTCCATTAAATTTAATAATAACACAACACATGTTTTACTTCCATAATACCTTAACGAATATTTGAGTGAGTTATCGTTATAGTATATAATCGCCACAGTGATAAAAATTTTCATGTAGAAGGGTTGAATAATGGGAAGACAAATTTTCATGATATGCACTTCAGGTACGTCAGCAGTAACAGGCTTGGCGAGCGTCAAAGCTCTATTATCATTACCACAACCAGTCACAGATCAGCAAATTATAAATGCAGTCCTCGAATCTCCTCCGCAAGACTCAAGGGACTATAACGAGAGAATGGCCGCTATCGAAGTCATGAAAGCTCCGTCAGCAAACACTCACGCGGATTTTGGAACCTCCTACAAATTTCCAAGTGCCGAACTTCAGACGATATTAAGGTGGTTGAGAGAGTCGCCCGATGTTGACGAATTACGAGTCACTCTGCTTCCGTCTCAAGATCCGAAATCAATACTCACAGCCAACGTGACAGCCGTATGTCTACAACTTTTACAGCCGCTTTTCCCCAACGTTAAATTAACTTTCAGCCGCAGCAATCCCGGAATTATTCCACTTTTGATTAAAGTGGATACCCGCCAAGAATTCTTATCATCAATTGCGAATTTATATCAGGAGTTAGACACGTTAATCGCAAATAAATCGCCTAATGAGGACGTGATAATTTGTTCGACAGGTGGCTATAAAGCTGTATCAGGCTTCGCAATGGTGTACGCACAATTACATTCATTACCGTGTCTGTACTCGTTTGAAATGTCGCCTGCTGCTTATGAAGTTATGAGTATGCCGCTGGGTTATGCTTACTCAATGCTCGACGAAGAGATTAACATGTTGAAGGCCGTTTATAGAAACACGAACATTGATAAATCTTCATTGCCTCAATGGGTGAAGGACTCGGAATTATTTGCGGGTACTTTCCTTAAAAGTTACGAACAGGTGCGCGAGAAACCTTATGGAACTGGCGAGGAGTTATTCAGGAGGTTACGTAACTGTAAGAACGGGAATGAATGGGCGGATTATTTACAAGAGCTTTTAGTCAGCAAGTGGTCGGAATTATGGCAAGGGGATCAGATTCCCGAAACAGTTGAACACAGCCGCAGACATTCTAAACGCTTAATGGAGTTAGCAGCGAATTTATTCAGATGTGCTGGCGATAAAATTTCACGTATAGGCTTCACTGATGAAGACCCAAGGCCGCTAGTGTTATTGATAGCTTCAATCTACCTGCATGATATAGTAATTTAACTTATAAAACTATAGTATAATAATAAATTATGAGTTATCCAG
>CALAUZ010000188.1 GCA_937892105.1 uncultured Fretibacterium sp.
TGGCCGGCGCAAGGCTTCCGGCGGTCATTCTCAACGTCATGCGCGGCGGCCCCGGCCTCGGCAGCATTCAGGCCAGACACCGGGCAAGACAAGGAGCATAAACTTCTACCGTGCTGACAGTCCGGCGGGGGTATTCAGGCTGGCGGATCTTCCTGGTTATGGCTACGCTAAGAGGAGCAAAACGGAACGCAATGAATGGCAGAAGCTCATTGAGGCGTATATGAGGGGTAGGGAGGCGTTAAGGCTTGTGTGTCATCTTGTGGATTTCCGGCATGGTCTGCTGAACAACGACAGGGAGCTTCAGGAATGGATTAGAGCCTGCGGGAAAAATATACTTGTTGTTTTCACGAAGGCAGACAAGATTGCGCGGGGGAAGTGGAGGGGTGCGCGTGAAGGTTACATCAGAGATGGGCTGTATTCTTATGATGTGCCGATAATAACTTCATCGGAGAATAAAGAAGGTGTTGATGTACTGGCCAGCTTCTTGGTGAAGTTCCTGAAAGACACCGCAACAGCATAACTACTCCCTTCCGAAACGCTTTAACAGATCATCATTCTTCAGCTCAATCATTACAGGGCGGCCATGAGGACAAACATAAGGCTGTTCGCATTCATGAAGTTCGCGCCACAAAGTCAATGCTTCATCACGCGTTATTCTGGTGGTCAGCTTTACGGAGGCTTTGCAGGCCATTGTAGCCCATGTCCTCCACAAAATATTGCGTGTGTCCCCGTCATGGTTATTCTTCAATGCCCGCAGTGATGCACGGAGCAATGCTTCCGGCTCAAACTCCGTGCCGCTTATTGCAGGTATCGCCGTCAACTCAACTCCCGAAGCCGTGTCTGAAAACTCAAAGCCTGAACCCTTCAAGTCAGCCTCAAATTCATGTGCCTCAAGTGCCAATGTGGGGTGAAGTATCACGGGAACAAGCAGCTTCTGAACATTGCGGGACTGTTCTGCAAGGGACTTTATGCGCTCATAATTAACACGTTCATGCGCGGCGTGCGGGTCAATCAGCGTAATTCCCTCCTTAGTGTCATACACCAAATAACCTCCTGAGTTCTGCCCCATGTAATTTACGTCAGGAACGTTATTATCCTCCTGTTCCCCAAAGTCTATAATTCCCTGCGTATCATAACTGCGGCTGGCTGCCATAGGATTATCGTGGAAGTTCCAGCCCGGACGCGTTGAAATTGAACGTGAACTTGTGTGCGGAACATTACCTGCGTTATTGCCTGGTATCCTCGCTGGAATGTCAAGCTTCTGCGGTGTTCGGACAATCTCAGGTATAGCCATAGGACTTCCCAAGCGTTTTACGGCGTTGTGAAGTGAAGCATATATCTCGTCTGGATACCTGAACCTGACTTCCGACTTTGCTGGGTGAATATTCACATCGACAAGCGAAGGCTCAAGCGTAAAAAACAATGCCCAGTTTCCAGCAAGCTCACGTGCGGCAGTTGCAACAGCAGACTTTATGACCGGATCATTCACAGCCCTTCCATTGACGAAAGCCATAACATCTCCTCTACCCGATATTCCAGCCCTAGATTGGAACCAGCATTCAAGCGCAAGATGTTCACCAGAAATATTCGCCTTCTGTATCTCCGCGCCTTCCGGCCATATTCCGGAAAGTACGCGTCTTCTATCCCCTGAACCGTCAGTGCTGAATATTGCTTTGCCGTCATGTTCGAGACTGAATGATATTGCAGGATTGCAGACGGAATATTCACGGAGGAATACCGCCGCCCTTCTGAGTTCTCCTGACGCACTCTTGAGGAACTTTCGCCTTGCCGGAAGCCCTGAGAACAGCTCCGATACCTGAACCCTCGTTCCCAATGCACAATTTGCGCGGACATGCTCGGTGATTTTGCCGTCATGCGTCCTGATTACCCCGCCGGTTTCGTTCCCTTCCTGTCGGCTGCGTATCTCTACATCGGCCACAGCAACAAGGCTCGCCAACGCTTCACCCCTGTAACCCAATGTGCTTATGTTCTCCAAGTCCGAAATTTCATGGAGCTTGCTTGTAGCGTGGTACATCAGTGCTAAAGGAAGATCATCGAATGCAATCCCTGAACCATTATCCTCGACAATTATGCGCAACCTTCCTCCGTCATAAAGCCTGACAGCGATATGCGTTGCTCCTGCGTCGAGAGCGTTTTCGGTGAGTTCTTTGACGGCTGAGGCTGGACGTTCTACGACTTCTCCGGCGGCTATTCGAGACCATACTTTTTCGGGTAACTCTATTATTGCTGGCATATGTGCTCCTTGCTATGAAATTATGAATATATATTAACATGTATTAACGTGCGGCAAAAAAATCCCTCCGGCCATTGTGAGACCGAAGGGAAAATGTAATGCATTCAGCAGATTACTCGGAGATGATGTAGAGTTCCTCAGCTTCCAGCTCTACGCCTTCATGCCAAGCCTTGACAGTGACCTTGAAGTCATCATGTACCATCTCTGCCGGAAGTGTGAATACTCCCTCGCCAGATACCGCAACACCTTCGACCACCTTGTCGTCAACGTATACAGTAACACTTGAGACATTCACGCCCCAATCACCAACGATAAATGTTACAGGCTTATTTGCCTTCACCTTGACCAGGTCGCTGTCTCTGCCTTCATAGGCTTCCAGAACATCATCGCTCTTAACCTGAAGGGTTGCTCGTGGCAGCATCACGCCTGTACCTGTCTGCGGAAGCAACAATTGTATTCCAACAGGGGCAGTTACGGATTGAGTCTGCAATGACATCTGCCCTGTAACAGCATTAGTTGTTGCTGTGCTGTTATTGCTCATTGTCTGCACAGTCCTCAAAGACGGTTCTGTTACCCTCACCGTGAATGACTTAGTTCCTTCAGCTCCATTCTTGTCTTTTGCCTTCACTGTGAACATGTATGTTCCTGCCCTTGTCGGTCTTCCAGAAAGTTTTCCGGTACTCCTGTTAAGTGTCAGACCAGGAGGAAGTGTACCGCTACTTATTGTCCACGTGTATGGAGCTGTTCCGCCAGAAGCTGAGAGCGTCCTGCTGTATGAGGAATTGCGTACACCGTTCGTGAGGGTTCCAGTTATCGTGGTCTGCGTAACCTTCACGGTGTATGACTTAGTAGCGGAAACTTTGTTCTTGTCCGTGGCCTTCACTGTAAACGTATACGTACCTGCCCTCGTTGGTTTTCCTGAGAGCTTGCCAGTACTTCTGTTCAACGTAAGGCCAGGAGGTATTGTTCCACTGGCTTTCGTCCACGTGTAGGGTGTCGCCCCTCCTGATGCTTTTAGCGTTCTACTATATGAAGCTTTGCGTATCCCGTTCGTTAATGTTCCGCTTATCGTGGTCTGGGTCACTTTCACAGTGTACGCCTTAGTAGCCGCAACGTTATTCTTGTCCGTTACCTTCACAGTAAATGTATACGTACCAGCTTTCGTAGGTTTCCCAGATAGTTTGCCAGTGTTCCTGTTGAGCGTCAAACCAGGAGGCAATGTACCACTGGCCTTCGTCCAAATATATGGTGATGCTCCGCCTGATACAGTAAGCGTCCTGTTGTATGAGGCATTACGTGTAGTGTTGGTCAGAGTACCTGCAATAGTCGTCTGAGTTACCTTCACAGTGTACGTCTTAGTCGCGGCAACATTATTCTTGTCTGTTACCTTCAACGTGAACGTATAAGTGCCCGCCTTTGTTGGCTTTCCAGATAGTTTGCCTGTACTCCTGTTGAGCGTAAGACCCGTAGGCAATGTACCACTGGCCTTCGTCCAAATATACGGTGCCGCTCCGCCTGAGGCAGTTAGCGTCCTGCTGTACGAGGCATTACGCGTGGTATTAATCAAAGTGCCTGCGATGGTCGTCTGAGTTACCTTAACAGTATATGCCTTAGTAGCAGCGACATTATTCTTGTCTGTTACCTTCAACGTGAATGTATACGTACCAGCTTTCGTGGGTTTCCCAGATAGTTTGCCAGTGTTCCTGTTGAGAGTCAGACCAGGAGGCAGTGTACCACTGGCCTTCGTCCAAATATACGGTGTCGCTCCGCCTGAGGCAGTTAGCGTCCTGCTGTACGAGGCATTACGTGTAGTGTTGGTCAAAGTGCCAGCAATGGTCGTCTGGGTTACTTTCACGGTATAAGCTTTAGTAGCTGCAATACTATTCCTGTCCGCAACCTTTACCGTAAATGTATAGGTACCAGCTTTCGTAGGTTTCCCAGATAGTTTGCCAGTATTCCTGTTGAGTGTCAAACCAGGAGGCAATGTACCAATGGCCTTCGTCCATACATACGGTGCTGCTCCGCCAGACGCTGTAAGTGTCCTGCTGTATGAGGCATTACGTGTAGTGTTGGTCAGAGTGCCTGTGATGGTCGTCTGAGTTACCTTTACAGTGTACGTCTTAGTCGCGGCGGCATTATTCTTGTCAGCCGCCTTCAACGTGAACGTGTAGTTTCCTGCCTTCGTAGGTTTGCCGGTAACATACGGCTTATCGGACGATACTGTCAGCCTCAAACCATCAGGAAGTTTCCCTGCACTCAATGACCAGTTATAGGGGATTGTTCCTCCGTTGGCTCTCAGCCTGGCGGAATATTCGCTTCCCCTTACGGTGTCAGAAAGAGTGGCGGTTATTGCAGGCTTCGTTATGGTTAGGTTCATGGCCTTTGTGGCAGTCGTCCCATTCTTGTCGGCAACCTTCAGCGTGAACGAGAATTGCCCTGACGCTGTAGGTGTCCCCGAGATTATGCCTTTATCCCCTGACGCTGTAATCCTCAGCCCCGCAGGAAGACTTCCAGCACTAATTGACCATGTATAGGGTGCTTTTCCACCGTTGACTTTGACATCGCCGCTGTAAATAGCCTTCAATACGCCGGTAGAAAGTTTACCGGTTACTGTAGGAGCAGGTATAACATTGAAGATTAGAGTTTTCGCGTTGGTAGTACCTTTCGCATCTTTAACCTTGACCGTGAAATTGTAGTACTGTCCACCTTTCTGTGCTGTCCATGTGATTTTGGCTGTATTGCCTGATTTGGTCAGCGTAGCCCATGACGGCAGTGTGCCTCCTGCAACGCTCCATGTGTATGGTGAAGTTCCGCCGCTTGCCGTTAATGTTCTGGTGTATTTCTTTCCCGCAAGACATTCAACTTCAGCAGCATCACCGCTGATTACTGGAATAGGGACGAGATCCTTCGATACTACCCTGTTGCTCCTAGAGAAGCCTCTTATGTTAAATTCCTTCCTAATAATTCTTCCCTCTGCGTCAACAACCTTCAGGGTAAATTTATGGTCTGATGTGTTGTAAAACCATTCACTTAGGCTACAGGCCGGAGCTTGCCCGTAAATTCGTATATCACTGGAAACGTCCCCGCTTACTAGCGTTAAGTACGATGGTAAAGTCCCTTTCTCAAATGAGACATTATATGGCGGTTTCCCTCCAATTATGTTCACTCTTTCGTCATAATATTCGTAGTAGACTGTGTCCAAAAGACTGCTTCTGATGTATATCTTATGAAAGTCGCCAGAAAAAGAGAAGTTGTTAATGTTGCTTCCGGTTATCTTCACAGAGAAATCTTTTTCCGCTGTCCTCCCTTTAGCGTCCTTTGCCATGAGCGTGAACTTGTACGTGTCGCCTGATATTGGCGTTCCCGAAAGTATGGCCCTGCTGCCTGAAGACGTTACAGACAATCCTGCGGGAAGAAAACCCCCGATAACTGTCCATGTATATGGTGCTTTCCCGCCTGCTGCTGTTATTTCTTTGCTATACGGGGTTAAGGCTGTACCTCCGGCAAAATCTCCGGATATAAGCATATTGCTTATTGCAATGGTACACTCTTTCTCTCCAGTTTTGCCTTTAGCGTCCGTAACCTCCAGCGTAAATGTATACGTGCCCTCAGAGCCTAATGACGGAGTTCCTGAGATTACCGCCTTATTCCCTGAACTGCTGAGAGACAGCCCCGCAGGCAAACTGCCCTCACATACTTTCCAGTTGAACGGTGAAGTTCCACCCTTCACTGATATATAACTTGAGTACGTCTCAGCTTCCTTTCCTCCGCTTAGTGAGCCTTCAATCAAGACAGGGCGAATAAACACAGAGAAAATTTTTGTGCCTATCTTGCCAAGTGAGTCCTTAGCCGCAACTGCAAAGGAATATTTGCCGTCTTCTGTGGGTTTACCTGAAATCACGGCATTATCCCCTGAAGTTCTGAGAGCAAGGCCAGGCGGCAAATCACCGCTGGCTATCGACCATGTGTAAGGTGCTCTCCCTAGTCCGCCTGCTGTAAGGGTAGATGAGTATTGCGAACCTTTGAGACCTTCCGGCAGACTGCCGGTAACATCGGGTTTATCTTCCTTCACTGTGATAGTGAAAGACCAGGAAGCAGAAAATGTGAGATTTCCGATAGAAGAAGAATACGGGTAGTATGCAAACGCATTGATGTGATATGTGCCTACAGTAGTAGGAGTTCCCATCACCCAAGCCTGACTTCCTGCATAGCCGAATGTCATTCCAGGCGGTACAGTGGTGTTAGGTGTACTCCAGTAGCTTATATACGTGTTGTAGGGGTGCGCAATGATATTTGCGGAAAAGGGTCTTCCTACAACTGCTACTTGATCTCTTGGACCAGTCATGTTGACAACCTGATTATAAGATGCGCATGAAGCCGTACAACTCAGCACTGCCATCAAAAAAGATAGTACAACATAAAGCAACTTCTTTCGCATGATAAAGCCTCCTTATTATTGTATTGAGCGTGGAAATTATCTGGTGAACAAAATTATAATATGCCTTGATTTTTTACGCCATACGGGCATTACGGCTCTTCTCCTTCATTCTGTGAAGTATTTTGAGTGCCTCCATAGGCGTTATGTTATCTGTATCAAGCTGTGATAATTCCTCGATTACAGCATCACTCTCAGGGGAAAACATCATTATCTGCCGTCTCAGCGCAACTTGCGGCAACGGCGCAGGAATATCCCTCGTCTTCAGTCCGTCATTCTCGAACACCTCCAGAAGCTCAAACGCCCTCCTTAACACAACATCGGGAAGCCCCGCAATCCTCGCTACCTCGATACCGTAAGACCTCCCCGCAGCACCAGGCACAACTTCATGAAGAAACATTATTCCGTCCTTGCCTTCAGCTACCGTCATGCTGTAGTTCTTCACGCCCTCTAATCTCTCCTCAAGGCACGTTAATTCATGGTAGTGTGTCGCAAAAAGAACCCTCGCCCTTGATGCCCCCTGCAAATACTCCAAAACTGCCCAAGCTATGCTCATTCCGTCATAAGTTGCCGTTCCTCTGCCTACTTCATCGAGTATTATCATGCTTCTGTCCGTAACGTTGTTAAGGATATTCGCCGTCTCCAACATCTCAACCATGAAGGTGCTTGATCCCCTCACTAAATCATCGCGCGCTCCTATACGTGTGAATACGCGGTCAACAAGTCCTATTCTTGCACTTTCAGCAGGTATCCATAACCCTGCCTGAGACATTATAACAATCAATGCCGACATTCTCAGCCACGTAGATTTTCCGGCCATGTTCGGGCCTGTAAGAATTATTACGCGGCTGTTGCTGTCAATGTTCACGTCATTGGGCACAAATCCGGCTTCCCTAAGTTCATTCTCTATGACAGGGTGCCTTCCTCCCTTAATCTCGATAACGTCAGAACCATCAACCACAGGGCATGTGTAATTCCTAGTCCTCGCAATTTCAGCTGATGAAGCAGTACAGTCAAGTATTCCCAGAAGTCTGGCGGAAAGCTGTAACTCCTTGCTGTGTTCGAGAACATGATTTACGACAGAACGGTATAATTCCGCCTCAACACGTGAAGCCTCAGCCTCAGCATTCTTCATTCGCGCTTCAAAGTTCTTCAGCTCAGGGGTGGTGTAACGTTTTGCGTTTACAAGGGTCTGCGTCTGCCTGAAATAATCCGGCTGAACACTTAACCCTGCCCTTCCTGCCTCAAGATAATACCCGAAAGCATTAGTGTATCCTGCTTTCAGCTTTGGAGTAGCTGTAGCCTGTCTCTCGCGTTCAAGGTATTCCGAAAGCCATTGTTCACCCTTCTCCTTTATCTCACGCAATGAAGCAAGCCCAGCGTCAAATCCAGAACGTATTACGTTCCATGCCCCGAAATTTCTCGGAAGCCTGTCTTCAATCGCCCCTTCAAGGTATGCACTAAGTTCCGAAGTATCCGGCATACTCTCCAGAATACCCTTCAACGGTTCGTCAAGATGTATAGCTTTTATTGACGGTAATATCCTTAGAGTGTCCCTTATTGCGCCGAGATCCATAGGGCTTCCAGTTCCAAGTGATAGACGTGATAATGAGCGTTCTATGTCCCTTGTCCCTGAAAGATAGTCCTGAAGTTCCGCACATTCACGCCCCGAACGCACCAATACTCCTATTGCTTCCTGTCTGCGTTTGATTGCGTTTAAGTCCATAAGCGGCCTAAGTATCCAGTCTTTGAGGGTTCGTCTTCCCATGTTAGTTCTGCACTTGTCGATTGATGACATTAGAGAGACACTGCCGCCGGAAGTTTCTGGGATTAGTTCGAGGTTTTTCTGCGCCGAACTGTCGAGGCTCATTCTGTCTTTTATAAGAAGGGGTGAAAGTTTAAGTACGTCATTGAGCGAGCTGAACTGAGTAGCCGTTAGGTAGTCCAATGCTGCCCAAGCAGTACCAGTGCAAGGATCGCCGTCATTTATGCCGAAACCCTCAAGTTTTGCCGTATGCAGTGCGGATTTGAGCCTTCCCGAAGCGTTGTCAGGTTTGAAGGTTTCAGGTGAAACGGGACGGAGATTGCAGCCTTGAAGGAAGTCGGGCAGCGTCTTAATGTTGGAGGGATAAAGGACTTCACCAGGTGCGAACGCAGAAATCATGGCTTCAGCATCGCGGGTGCTAAGAGTTCCAGCCTCAAGAAGCCCGGTATTCACGGACAGCAAAGCCATAGCAATTCTGCCTTTAACCGGCCATACCGCCGCAAGGTGGGCTGATTCTCCGGCCTCATCTTCAGGAACATACGTACCTGGAGTAACTACACGTATGACGCGCCGTTCAACGAGGCCTTTGGGATTAGGTTCGCCGATTTGCTCACATATTGCCGCCCTGTAACCTGCTTTTATGAGACGGGACAAATATGAATTAAGCGCGTGATAGGGTATACCTGCCATTGGTATTTTCTTTTCGGGATCTCTTGCTGTTAAAGCGATATCGAGAGTTGAGGCTGCCTGTCTTGCGTCCTCGAAGAACATCTCGTAGAAGTCTCCCATTCTGAAGAGTAATAATGCGTCGGGGTATTCTTCTTTGAAGGCTTTGTACTGTTCAAGCCAAGGGGTTAATTTTATGTCTGCGGGTATTATGCTCATGATTGCCAGCTTTCAGGGTTAATATAAATTTTAGTTACGGCTTTATTTTACCGTAAAAGTGTATGGTCATAGTATCCAGCTGTCAGAGCCGGAGAGATTTTGCAGAGCGTTCAATATTTTCGAGTACAAGTCCGGTATGTTCTTTCTGAGATCCGCAATGTATTCCCGTATCCTCTGCCTCTCAGTGTGTCCATTGTAGGGACAGGGGCTTGATATTACGGGTAGACCCGAACGTTTTACCTCATCAATTATTGCTGTTTCTGTGGCAAGCACTAGAGGTCTTATGACGGTTACGCCCGTGCGTGTCATTAATGCTTTGGGCTGAAAGCTCTTTGCGCGTCCTGAATGCAGCAAGTTCATGAAGAATGTTTCTACAGCGTCATCAAGGGTGTGTCCTAATGCCAGCTTGTTGCAACCGTTCTGTGAAGCCCATGTGCTGAGTATTCCGCGTCTCATGTTAGCGCAGAATGAGCATGGGGATCGTTCCTGCCTTGCCTGAATGATGCTCATGATGTCCTGCTCATGGACAACGTAACGTATCTTCATGGCCTCGCAGTATTGGCTGAGCGGGTCAGTGTCCATTCCTGAGAGTTTGACGGTGAATGCCGATAGCGAGAATTTTACCGGGCTTCTGCGCCTGAAGTCTTGGAGTGAGTGAAGGAGAATTATGCTGTCTTTTCCGCCGGATAATCCTACGAGAACGTTATCGCCTTCATCAATCATGTGCCATTTTGCGAGGGCTGTACCTATTTTGCGCCTTAGTGAATTGCATAGGGGTGTGTTAAATTCGTGTGTAATCATTTTTTGCGTTACATTATACGCTGATGTATGAGTAATGTTTTTCTGTTTTATAACGCTTTTGTGCGAAAGCTGATTATTCCGCAAACTGTTATAATCTTGCCATTATTTTATCCGGAGGTTATATCATGTCAGAAAAACCGCGTGAAACATTCGCCAGCCGGCTAGGCTTCATCTTCCTCTCCGCAGGTTGTGCAATAGGTTTGGGCAATGTATGGCGTTTCCCATTCATCACAGGGCAGTACGGAGGAGCAGCATTCGTCCTCGTGTACATAATATTCCTGTTACTGCTTGCAATGCCCATAATGGTTATGGAGTTCGCAGTAGGCAGAGCGTCGGGGCAAAGCATGTCGCGTTCATTCGCGGTGTTGCGTCCAGAGCATAAAGTCTGGTCATTATGGGGCTACATAGGCTGGGCTGGAAACTATATCCTCATGATGTTCTATACGGTTGTAACGGGGTGGATGTTGTCATACACATACTACTCATTCAGCGGGAAACTTGATGGCCTTAACGCTGAGGCTGTCGGAAACTTCTTCGGCGGAATGCTCGCTAACCCTTACGAGCTTACTTTCTGGATGGCCGTAGTAATCATCTTCGGCGCACTCGTATGTTGGGCAGGCCTTCAGAGCGGAGTTGAGAGCATCACAAAAACAATGATGTGCGGACTTCTTATCCTCATGATAATTCTTGCTGTAAGGTCAGTAACCCTTGAAGGTGCGGAGAAAGGTTTGGAGTTCTACCTTAAACCCGACTTCGGAAAGCTCTTTTCTGCGGGACTGGGTACAACTTTATATGCCGCGTTAGGACAGGCATTCTTCACACTCAGCATAGGCATAGGGTCAATGGCTATATTCGGAAGCTACATATCCCGCGACAGAACACTGTTTGGAGAGAGCCTCATCATTACAGGACTTGATACTTTCGTGGCATTAATGGCGGGGTTAATCATATTCCCTGCGTGTTTCGCATACGGCATTAATCCTGGAGCAGGGCCGGGCTTAATCTTCGTTACTCTCCCCAACATGTTCAACCAGATGCCGGAAGGAAGAATTTGGGGTGCATTGTTCTTCCTGTTCATGAGTTTCGCGGCACTATCTACGGTTATTGCTGTATTCGAGAACATCGTAGCATGTTTCATGGATCGCTTTGGGTGGACGCGTCATCGTTCTGTGTCGTTCATGACAGTAACGATATTATTGCTTTCGATACCATGTGCATTGGGCTTCAATGTATGGTCAGGATTTCAGCCTCTTGGTCCAGGCTCTGGGGTTCTTGACCTTGAGGACTTCATCGTCAGCAACAACCTTCTTCCCATAGGCTCAATCGTCTACCTTCTGTTCTGCGTATCAAGATATGGCTGGGGCTGGGATAAGTTCATTGCTGAGGCAGACACGGGAAAGGGTGCAAAATTCCCAAAGACACTCCGCTTCTACTTCACATACATAGCCCCGTTAATCATGTTAATCATTCTTGCTGTAGGCTATTACCAGACATTCGCAAAATAATGGAGTAGTTCTGCAATGGACAAACGAGAAACATTAGGCAGCAGGTTAGGTTTCATATTCCTGTCAGCAGGGTGCGCGATAGGGCTTGGCAATGTATGGCGTTTCCCGTTCATTACGGGACAGTATGGAGGTGCGGCATTTGTTATGCTGTATATATTCTTCCTCCTGTTCCTCGCACTTCCCATTCTTGTGATGGAGTTCGCTGTCGGACGTGCCTCGCAAAAGAGCGTAAGCCAGTCATTCGCAGTTCTTGCGCCTGAAAAACCCCTATGGTCTCTGTGGGGCTATGCTGGGTGGATAGGCTGTATTCTCCTCATGATGTACTACACGGTAGTTGCAGGGTGGATGCTGGCTTACACGTGCTATGCTTTCACGGGAAGGCTTCAGGGTATCACCCCCGAACAGGTTGGCGCAATGTTTGGAGGTCTTGTATCTGATCCTGAACGTTCAGCTTTATGGCTGTATGCGGCTGTGTCGATAGGATTTGTCGTATGCTGTGCCGGACTTAGGAGCGGAGTTGAGCGCGTAACGAAAATCATGATGGCTGGATTGCTGGTGATAATGATTGCGCTTGCAGTTCGTTCGGTAACTCTTGAAGGAGCGTCTGAAGGTCTGAAATTCTACCTTGAGCCTAACATCAGCAATCTCACTGCAAAAGGTTTCTGGACGAGCGTATATGCGGCGTTGGGGCAATCATTCTTCACGCTTGGACTTGGTATAGGCAGCATGGCGATATTCGGGAGCTACATCAGCAAGGATAAATCGCTTATGGGAGAGAGCCTCATAATAACGGTGCTTGATACATTCGTTGCATTGACGGCGGGATTAATAATATTCCCAGCTTGCTTTGCATACGGAATAAATCCCGGAGCTGGGCCAGGCTTAATCTTTGTTACGCTTCCCAACATGTTCAACTCAATGCCAAACGGAAGGATATGGGGTTCACTGTTCTTTCTGTTCATGAGTTTTGCGGCATTATCGACTGTTATTGCAGTTTTCGAGAATATCATTGCGTGCTTCATGGACAAGTTTGGAATGTCGCGCGTTCCTGCGTCAATAATAACCTGCGTAGGAATATTCATATTATCGCTGCCATGTGCGTTTGGTTTCAACATATGGTCATCATTCCAGCCGTTAGGAGAAGGTTCTAATATCCTTGACCTTGAGGACTTTATCCTGAGCAACAATATTCTTCCAGTAGGTACGACAATATACCTTCTGTTCTGCGTAACGAGGTACGGCTGGGGCTGGGACAATTTCATCAAGGAAGTTGACGCGGGAGAAGGCTTAAAGTTCCCGAAGTTTCTGCGCGGCTACCTCACGTATGTTGTTCCTGCAATAATGCTCATTATTCTTATTGTGGGGTACTGGGAAAAGTTTTTCTAGCCCGCAATATGCTATAATTAGCGCAATTCATAGAGGGAGGAAAAAGACAATGACGAAGTACGTTTGCACAGTATGCGGGTACGTGTACGACCCAGAAGCCGGAGATCCTGACAACGGCGTTGCGCCGGGAACAAAGTGGGAAGATGTACCGGAAGATTGGGTATGCCCGCTCTGCGCTGTGGGAAAGGATTTGTTTGAAGCACAGTAGAGTCTGATTGTGCATGATAATGATAGAAATTTCCCCTGCCTTATATCAACGGCGGGGGATTATTATTTTGCTGACTTAGAATATCTTTATTCCCCTGCCATCATGAGCGCGAACACTTTAGCGTTATTCACAAGATACGAAATCTCCGTGAACTCGTCAGGCTGATGTGCAACCCCTCCGCATTCCTGAGACCACACTGCCGCAGGTATACCCTTCTTCCTGAAGAACGCCGCGAAAGTCCCGCCTCCTATTCCGCCTGTTTTAGGCTCAAATCCTAACACTTCCTTTACGCTCTTCACGAGAAGCCTGCATACTTCATCATCAGGGCTGGTAACAGGTGCAGCGTCATTTCTGTCGATGCCAAGCTCAATTTTCGCGCCCGTCCTCTGTTCAACATCAGCGCATACTTTCCTGACGACTTCAGCAGCCTCATCGAGCGATACTTCAGGCAGTACGCGGCAGTCAAACTCGAAGCGTTCTCGGCCTGGAACAATATTTGTCGCTGGAACATTCGCAAATCTCCGTGTCGGCTCAAATGTTGAGAATGGCGGGTCAAATGTATCATTCCTCTGCGTGAACGCCTTGTGCAACGCCTCGTCAACCTCATACGCAAGAATATTTGCTGCACGGCAGGCATTTATCCCCTTGTTAGGCAGCGAAGCGTGAACCTGCTTTCCCGTTACGGTGAACAAAAGCTTCCACATTGCTTTTTCCGCAACCTCGATGAAGTCTCCTGCGTCATTGCCGCTGTCAGGCACAACGACTAAATCATCAGGCCGGAATATATCACGTTCCATCAATGGTTCCAGTCCGTAATGGCTTCCCATCTCCTCATCAGCAACAAACGCAAGAAACACCGTATATTCTGGGGTAATACCTGCGTCCTGAATTGCCTTCAGAGCGAAAAGTGATGACACAAGGCATGTTCCGTTATCGCTTACACCTCTGCCGTAAATCCTTGTTCCTCTTACTTCGGGGCTGAAGGGGTCAAGCGTCCATAATGTTCTGTCGCCTTCAGGAACTATATCTATGTGTGTCAATATGCATATCCTTTGCTTCTTTCTGCCTGGAAACTCAAGGAATAATGACGGCCTTTTCCCTGAATGTGCTTTCTCATCGTCAACGTGTTCGAGCCTCAGTGTAATATCCTTCAGGCCAAGTTCATCAATAATCTTTGCGAGTTCGAGTATCTTTGCGTCCTCGCCTTTTCCGCCGTTATGTGGTGATACTGCCGGAATTCTGCATAGACGTATTAATGCCTCAGTCATTGAACGTTCAAGTTTCTCTGTTGAGGCCAGTATTTCATTGCGCATTGCTTTACGCCTCCTGTGATGTTCTGTGGTATGTATATTTTATCAAAGCTGCGCGAGAAGACTCCAACTTCTGTAAGTAGTATAATTATTTAATAATGATAGAAGAACAGAGATTAGTCAAGAACAATCGAATACGTGAGCAGGGCAAGCTGACCAGAGAAAAACGAAAACGTCAGATTTGCAGTGTGTACCGTGTGAAAATAGACTTCTCTCACTTGAACGAACAACAGAAACTCCATCTGAAAATGCTGTTTGTAGAAGCGAAATGGCTGTACAATGACGCACTAACATTCATGAATGACCATGATATAAACGATTATGATACAGCAACGCATACCGTTCACGGACTGGACAAAAATCGCCAACTAGTAACACATGAGCTTGAATATTTAAGCTCGCAGATGAAACAGTCAGTGATACAGGGCATAAAACACAGTCTGAAAGGATTAGCTGTTCTAAAGAAACATAATCGTACAGTAGGAAGTCTTCGCTACAAGTCAGATTACGTATCAATCAACCTTCAGCAACACAAAGTAACGTACAGGTTCTATGACCAATGGCACATAGGCATTCAAGGTTTCAGCAAGCCACTAAAGATAAAGGGAGCAAATCAGTTCTGGAATATCCCTGATATAGAGTTTGCGAACGCGAAATTGTTAAATCTCCCTGACGGTTACTATATAGCAATAACGACATATCATGACAAGGGAGGTGAGACGAAGAAATACAAACCAGAAATCGGTATAGATATGGGAATAAAGACTACAATAACGACATCAGATGGTCGGAAATATAAAGTATTGGTTGATGAAAGTGAACGAATAAGGAAATGTCAGCGATTAATAGCGCGACGGAAGAAAGGTTCAAGCAATCAATACAAAGCCAGAAAGTTGTTGCAGAGAGCATATCAAAGATTAACGAGCCGTAAAAGAGACATAGCCAATAAAATCGTACATGAGCTTTTGGAGCATGAACACATGTATATGCAGGATGAAAATCTTTCGGGATGGCAGAAGGGGCTTTTTGGAAGAGTAGTACAGCATTCAGTGTTGGGGCTTATAAAAGCGAAATTGATAAAGTCAGAGCGAGTAACAGTACTTCCTTCAAGAATGCCGACAACTAAATATTGCCCTATATGTGGACAGCTTAACAAAGATATAACATTAGCAGACAGGATATATGAATGCCCATGCGGATACAGAGAAGACCGAGATATACATGCGGCTAGAAATATGATATTGCTTGCAAAGAAACATACCTGTGGAACGCAGGAAACTTTTAACCCCGCCTTTGGAGAGAATGTACAGCGCACGCAAAAAGCGCGTGTAAGACAACATGAGTCGCAAGATTTGTGTCGCAGTCTCGTTGAATTAGGAAGCCCCCGCTTTGTAAACGGGGGGTAGTTCACGTTAATGCCTGCAAAATTTCACAGGTCATTTTCCGCAAACCTTTTTGATAACGGCAGGCCATAACACCACAACGTATAACATTATGACCAAGCCTAATACGAAATTTCCGCCGTATACAGCGATGAAAGGTGCTAGGAAACGCATAAAGTATTTGCTGGACTCGAAAACTAACGCGTAATATATGACAAGTCCGACACACGCAACAACAGCACTCTTAACGCTGAAGCCCGGTGAAAAGTCAATGTGCTTCCGTTCAAGCAACCTCCCGAAAATAAATCCTGCAATCAGCCCGGCATCATAAAAAGCGTATCTTAGATTAGATCCCGGCCCGGCTATTAATGTTTCGCCGTCATACTTTTTGGGATAAGACTTTGTGCTGATGTAATACAGGCAAACCGCACACATTACGAGAAGCAATATGTATGAGAGATTTTCACGCTCAGGGTGAGTCACTATTACTGACGCAATCCACAACGACAGAATCCCCAACAGTGTACCGACAATAACATCCTGCGGAGTGTGAACGCCCACATAGTTGCGGGATAATGCCGTCAACAGCACAAAAAGAACGCATATACCCGCGAACCATAATGCTGTCTTCCGCGTAATCACTGCCAAGCCTCCAAGCACAGGTGTTACGCTCATTGCGTGTCCGCTTGGGAATGAATAGCTTGACGGACGATACCCCAGAGGTGTTAATCTTTCATCAAGCACAAACGGACGGTAAACGCAGAATATCAGCTTGAGTACTGTGTTCATGAAAAGGCTTATGCAGAATGCTAGAATGATGAATAAACCTTTGCGCTTGCTCACAGTCCAGTAAACGAATATGGCCGCAAGAAAAAACCACATCTCTAAACTTGACACCCACAACATAAACGGCGTAAATATATTCCCGGTTGCCTCGCGTAGATTCTGAAGCCACAGCAAATACTCTATGTCCATTCTACTTTTTCCCCTGCGTTAGCTTAATCACACATGGCCAAATTGCGACAGCCCACAAAAGGAATATGAATCCCATTGCGAACCTTCCGCCTTTCACACCAAACACCGCGCCGAGAACGTCAAAAAGAAACGTGTAATCCCCCGCGAATGTCCACGCAATAAAGTACACGGGAATCAGCCCGATAACCGCAAAAATTACCCCGCGAAGATTCAGCCCAGTAACTTCAAACTGTACATACTTGCGCTCAATCCAGCGTCCGAAAATGAATCCCGTTGCCATTCCTACAGCATAGAACGTATCAAGCATCATCTTGTCAGGGTCAACGAGTAATTTACCGTCAACATAATCCATCGGGTAAGGCTTGAATGCCGTATATATCACTCCAAGAACGCAGAGAAATAATCCGGCCATGAGGAACGAATTTTCACGCTCAGGACGATTCATGATGAATGACGCAAGCCACACCGCAAAAACCCCGGCGATTGTCCCGCAAATTACATCTTGAGGCGTATGGACTCCCAAATACATGCGCGAGAACGCCACAAGGATTATCAGCAGTCCACAAAGCCACGCAAAGAGTCGAGATTTCTTGCGCGTAAGGACTATCAGACTGCCTAATATCGGTGAAGCCCACATTGTATGACCGCTCGGAAATGAATACCCCGATGGTTTATGCCCAGCAGGAATGATTCTCGCATCACGGACAAACGGACGATAAGCACACGCCGTAACCTTCATTATTCCGTTGAGGTATCTGCTTATGCACACGGACATTATCATGAAGAGTCCTGACTTCTTGCTTATGCACCAGTACACAATGAACGGCACAAACAATAACCACGTTATTGCAGCGTGTGAGAGCCAATTCACGAAAGGGGTTAATATGTCGCCAAGTGATTCTCGGAAATTCTGAAGCCAGAGCAGAATCTCAATGTCCATTACTTTTTGCCCTGTGTCAGCCTAATCACGCATGGCCATACGAAAATCGCCCAAAACATCGTCAGGAATCCGATCACCATATAAGCCCATCTCTTTGTGAGCATGGCAACAAGCGGATCCATGATGAATGTATATGTCTTCACAAAGTTAAACACAAGGCAGTAATACGGAATGAAGCCGATAATCGCAAGCACGATTCCTTTTACGCCGAGTCCAGTTGCCTCAAAGCCGACATATTCGCGTTCAAGGTAACGCCCTATAATCAATGCGAGCATCATTCCTATACCGTGAAATGGATCATTCATCATAGCTACAGGGTCAACAAGTAATGTCCCGTCCGCTTTGTAGTCTATGGGGTAAGGCTTGTACATTATGTAGAGCAAATCAGCCACGCAAAGAATAAGGCCAATCACCATAAACATATTCTCCTTCTCCGGGTGAGCGAGGATTCTTGACGCAAGCCACACTGCACACAGTCCCAATGTTACGCCCACAACAACATCTTGAGGCGTATGGACACCGAGATAATTCCGGGAAAATGCAGTGAGGAGCAACAGAATCACACAGAGCCATGCGAACATGGGAGCGCGTTTTTTCGTGAGTACCGCGAGTCCTCCGTAAACAGGTGAACTCCACATAGTATGTCCGCTTGGGAATGAGTAGCCGGTTGCAGTCGTTATTGAATCACCTGCAGGAAGAACTCTAGGATCACGTACCCACGGACGATATATGCATGCAGTAAGTTTCACT
>CALAUZ010000189.1 GCA_937892105.1 uncultured Fretibacterium sp.
TTCCAGCTATTCTTCCTCAGACGGGGCTGCCTGTGGGTATTCTCGGGCTTTTGATAAGCATTTATGCTATAGACGATATGTTCAACACTGTAACTAACAGCATGGGGAACATGACGAGCGTACTTCTTGCAGCGAAGGAGCAGAATATGATTGATATTGGAGAGTACAACAGGCCATGAATATATTTGTGTCATGCGGTGAAGTAAGCGGGGACATTTACGCCGGACTTTTAATCCGCGAGATAATGAAGATTGCCCCTGACGTTGAGACATGGGGAATGCTTGGTTCTGAAGGCGAACGTTCCGGAGGCAAGGTATTATGGAGCTACGAGGAACTGAAGCTGATGGGAATACTTGAGATTATCCCAGCAATTCCGAGAATATTGCGCCTCATAAAGAATATTACCCGTGAAGTCATGAGGGTTAATCCTGATGTTGCGGTACTCATTGACTGTCCGGATTTTCATTTTATGCTTGCACATTCGCTTAGGAAGTCCGGCTATAAGGGGAGAATAATCTCTCTCATTCCCCCAACAGTATGGGCTTGGCGGGCTGGAAGGGTAAAGAATTTGAGGCGTGATTTTGACGTATGCCTGCCGCTATTCTCGTTTGAGCATGAGTTTTTGCTGTCTCACGGCGTTAAATCCCTCTGGAAATCGCACCCGCTTGTTCATGACATGGAGGGCGTTACGCTGTCTGAAGAGTTCAGGCGGAAGTTCACCGGCGGAAGAATTATAGCTCTAATGCCTGGAAGCAGAAGATATGACATACGCTTTCATCTGGATATACTTTTGGGAACTGCTGAGATACTCAGGGATAAGGGATATGTTCCTGTATTCTCTGTAGCGCAGGGACTTACTGGAAGTCTTGCAGATGAAGTCAGGGAACGTGTAACGGCTATGGGCTTTAGACTTTGGGAGGGAAGCGGAAGGGAACTTATGCTTGGTTCTGAGGCAGTAGCGGGAGTGTCTGGGACTGTTGCTGTTGAGGCTATGCTGCTTGAGAGGTTCATGACCGTAATATACAACATGGGGCGGCTGAATTACGCGATACTGAAGCGGCTTGTCCATGTCAGGAACATCTCAATCCCCAACATGCTCACGGGAAAGCAGGTATACCCGGAATTGTTGTGCGGTAACGCTAACCCTGAGAGGATAGTGCGGGAGCTTGAACGCTACCTCAATGATGAAGATGTGAAGCGTGAGACGGATACGGCACTTCACGGGGCAAGGGCATTAATGGGGACATGTAATGCGGCGGAATTTTGGGCTGAGTGTGTGATGACCCCTTAGCCTTAATGTGTATTTAACGCGTAACATTTTTTTATAACTCTGTGTTATTATTCCTTCGCAAGAGCAGGTCTGTTCAAAACTAATTTGCGGAGGTTTATTTATGTCGTTCATAAAGTCAAAATCCATAATCGCGCTCGCAATAGCCGTCGTAATGTTCTCACTTCCAGCATTCTCGCACGAACTTACCATAAGGGCAGAAGACGAGACCATGAAAGAAGGACAGCCCTTCAGGGTTACGGTACAGTCAGCGCACAAGTTCATAGTTCCGGAAGAAGTAGAGATACTTGAACGTGTAAAGGCAGGAATAATTGAGGACGGAAAGTTTATACCCTCAGAACTGAAAGCCAATGAGCCTGGATTATGCATTGATTTCACTGTTACTCCCAAAGATTTGTCGCAGTCGGTCATTCTTGTTGCCGCTAAGGACGGGGAATCATGGTGCGTAACGAACGAGGGCGGAAAGTCAGGCGCACGTAAAGACCTCGAAGCTCAGGGTCTCAAGGTCATATCAGCCAACAAATACGACAAGTACGCAAAGGCAATCTTCAACACATCGCATGACGACGAGAATTACGCTCAGGTCTTGGGACACCCGCTGGAGATTATCCCAATCACTAATCCCGCAGACGCAAAAATCGGCGAATACTTCCATGTTCGCATACTCCTAAACGGTCAGCCTTACACCGGCCCCGTATGGGCAACATATGATGGTTTCGTTACAGAGTACGAGAACACTTACGCTTATTACACCGAAGCAGAGAACGGTGAAGCACATGTAAAATTCACTGCTCCAGGCTGGTGGGGAATAAGGGCTGCACAATCTGGACTTCCCGGCGTTGAGGGCGATTATGACGCTCTGAACCTGCGGGCATTCCTGCTGTTCAACGTGAAATAATGAGGACAAAATATTACATTGGGCTGGCGGTAATCGCTGGCCTGATGCTTTCTGCCGGTGAATGTCTTGCTCATGGAACAGGGTACAGGCATTCGGAGCTGAAGGCAATAGCGTTGGAGTTCATGTACTCAACGGGCGAGAAGTTGAGTTACAGGGAAGCTAAAGTTTTCTCCCCCAATGATGACAAGTTCGCGGTTCAGTCGGGAAGAACTGATGAACAGGGAAGGTTTGCGTTTGTGCCGGATACTGCCGGGACTTGGCGGGTTATTGTGCGTGATGAGGAAGGACACCAGTGTATTGCGGAAGTGAATGTAACAAGTGATTTCCTGCAAGGCCGTGAAGACAGTACAGTATCGCAGGAACAGCAGGGATTGTTCATGGGCAGTGAGCTTTTCATCAGGGCAATTCTTGGAGTCAGCATAATCTTTAACATTGCAATGTTAATCTCCAGGAGATGAAAATAATGCACATAAGCGAGGGAATATTATCCGGCAGCGTTCTTATAGCAGGCTGGGCAGGAAGCATAACTGGAATATCATACGGCCTGAAGAAGACTGAACCCGCAAAAATCATACGTACTGCTCTAATATCGTCCGCATTCTTCCTTGCGTCTCTCGTAAACATACGCATAGGGCCTTCATCAACTCACCTGTCTTTGCTCGCTCCAATGGGATTAATCTTGGGACATTCTGTCTTTCCTGCGGTATTTGTTGCACTGTTGCTGCAGGCGTTACTGTTTCATTTTGGGGGACTTCTCGTTCTTGGAGCTAATACATTCATTATGGCATCGTCAGCGTTGGCGGGATACATCATATTTGGACGTGCGATACGTGAAGGGACAGGTAAAATCCGTGTTATGACGTTCTCATTCATGGCCGGAGCATTCTCTGTGATTATGGGAGCATGTATGGCGGGAGTTATGATGTGGCTTTCGGACAGTAATTTTGCTGGAGCCGTGAAGTTGTTGCTGGCGGCTCACGTACCTTTGGCACTGATTGAGGGAGCTGTAACATCATTCCTTGTGATGTGGCTGAAGAAGTCTGCGCCGGAGTTTCTGTCATGACCAATAGCACATATACCCTTACATTCTCACATGGAGATATTCAACCCGTAAAGTCATTTAACGCCTCACCTGCCGTAATACTTGCCTGTGCTGTAAGTTATGCCCTAGCCGTATCACTAAGCAAATCACTTTCTGCCCTAATGTTAGCGTCAATTATGCCCTTGATATTTATGATCACGAAGAAAATTCCGCTGTCTAACCTTCTGAAGCTCAACGCATTAAACGCTGTAATGATTATCACTATTGCCCTGACATGGCCGGATATTACAGGCGGCATAATGGCGGGGATAATTATTGCACTTAGGGTGAACATCATATACATTGTTTTCTCGGTGATGATCTATCCTCTGGGAACATCGGGAATGCATGAGGCTTTATACGCTTTGGGTATTCCTGAAAAACTCGGAATACTAATCCTCCTCACATTACGTGGAATATACATAATGCGCGAACGTTTTGAAGCTGCGTTAATATCCGTCAGACTGAGGGCACCGGGACTTCATGGCGTGATGAAATTCAGAGTATTCGCATACATTATCGGTTCTGTGCTGTTGCAGAGTGTTGAACGTTCGGAAGGTATGATGAAGGCTGTGAAATGCAGGGGAGGTTTCAGCGGATTCGTGCAGAACGGGAATAAGGCTTTGAGTATGGGGGATATTGTATTTGCGTCATGCTTTGCGGTCTACACTTTCTGTGTAATAATCCTGAATTATGCTTGAAGTCAACAATCTTCACTACAAATACCCTGACGGCCATGAAGCGTTGAAGGGGGTTACTCTATCCGTGAATGAAGGGGAAAAAGTTGCGCTTGTCGGAGCGAACGGGTCTGGGAAATCCACATTACTGCTTCACATTGCGGGTGCTGTAGAAGTTCAGGAAGGCAGTATAGTATTCAAGGGACAGAAGGGCAGCGAAATATTGAGGCGGAATACGGGGCTTACGTTCCAGAATGCAGATGATGAGCTGCTCATGCCGTCAGTGATTGAGGACGTGGCATTCAGCCTTGTTGCCGGAGGAATGAAGACCGTGAAGGCTCATGAACGTGCCGGAGAAATTCTGGCTTCGCTGGGAATAACTCACCTTGCAGAGCGTCCTCCGCATAAACTTTCAGGCGGAGAGAAACGCATGGTATCGTTTGCGGGAGTGCTGGCTTCTGAACCTGCAATGCTTGCACTCGATGAGCCGACTTCAGGGCTTGACCCTAGAGCAAGGAGGAGGGTAATAAACTTTCTGCGTGATAGCAGGAAGACAGTGATACTTGCCACACATGACCTAGATATGGCACTGGATATATGCTCAAAGGCTGTGATACTTTATGATGGAGTTGCTGCGGCTGAGGGGGAGTTGCCGGAACTTTTTATGAGACGTGAGCTTCTGGAGGATAATGGTCTGGAGCTTCCCTTACGGTATTCATTATTATGAAGAGAGGTCTGAAATATCCTGCCTCAAACCTCTCGTGAAATTCTATTTCTGGCTGTAACGTGAAAGAAACTGTTTAGTCCGTTCTTCCTTAGGGTGATTGAAGACTTCCATAGGCTCTCCCTGCTCACAGATTACACCGCCGTCCATGAAGATAACATGATTTGCCACATCTCTCGCAAACTCCATCTCATGCGTAACAATTATCATTGTCGTCTTCTGTTCCGAAAGTTTGCGTATGACCTTCAGTACTTCTCCCGTAAGCTCAGGATCTAACGCGCTAGTAGGCTCATCAAAACACAATATGTCAGGGTGCATGATTAAAGCCCTCGCTATCGCTACCCTCTGCTGTTGTCCTCCTGAAAGCTGGTGAGGGTAATTGTTCATTCTGTCTGACAGCCCTATATCCGCAAATAGTTTCACCGCCTCAGACTTCAAGCCCTCAAGGTCAGAAAAGCGAGCGTCATTACTCTCTTTCGCCAGCAAACGCGGGGAAAGCATAACGTTCTCCAATGCCGTATACTGCGGGAAAAGATTGAACGACTGGAACACAAGCCCAAAATGAAGCCTCTTTCGCCGTATCTGTGTCTCACTCAGCGTTGAAGGATCTGAACAGTCAAGTAATACCTCGCCGTTCACAATAATGCTTCCTGCTGTCGGACGTTCAAGGAAATTCAGGCAGCGCAATAATGTCGTCTTCCCGCTCCCTGATGAACCTATCACTGAGAGAACTCCGCCCTTCTCAAGCGAAAAATCTATCCCCTTCAGAACTTCAACATTCCCGAAACTCTTGCGTATGTTCCTGACTTCAAGAATTGGCATGTTAATATTCCTCCTCTACCTGAAGTAGTCCAGCTTACGTTCAAGACGGGCAAGCATGACAGTAACTATTCCGTTGAACAGAAGATAGTATATCGCCGTGAAGAACAGCGGCCATATTGCCCCCGATATTCCGTGCGAACCCTTCATGAATGCCTGACCTGCCCATATGATTTCCTGTAGCGCAATAATCCTCGCCAATGCCGTATCCTTCACAAGCGTAATGATTTCGTTCGAGATTGGAGGGACTATCCTCTTTATCATCTGCAACAGGGTAACGTGGAAGAATATTTGCCGCCTCGTCATTCCAAGCACCAAACCTGCCTCAGTCTGCCCAACTGGTACGCTCTGAATGCCTCCCCTGTATATTTCCGAGAAGTAGCAGGCGTAATTGATGATAAAAGCTATAGATGCTGCCAGAAAACGTCCCGATTCACCGCCGCCCCATATAGGATTATGCAGAACAAGACCAGGAAAGTAATACACTATCAGAAGCTGTATCATTAAGGGTGTTCCGCGTATTATCCATATTATGAAACTTGTAGTAACGCTGATTACACGAATGCGTGAGAGTGAGCCGAATGCTATAACAAGCCCTAAAGGGAAAGCCCCCAGCAAAGTAACCGAGAACAGCTTTAACGTCTGAATGAAACCCGTGTTAAGCGCACCGATTACTACTGGGAGCTGCTGGAAGAATATATCCATTTACTATTTACTACCTGATTAATGCTGCCTGAATACCGTATGTCTCAGCAACTTTTGTGATTGAGCCGTCCGCATAACCAGCCTCGAAAAACGCGTTGAGTATGAGAGTGAGGTCTGAACCTTTGCGGAAACCAACACCGTATTCCTCACTGTTCAGAGCGACAGTGTAGGTGAGGTTCTCGTAGCCGGTACCTATGCCAACCATTGCCGCCGCCATGAGGGAGTCGATTATTGCCGCGTCTGCTGTCCCTGACGCTACCTCCATCAATGCGCTGGCCTGATCCTGAACTTCAACGCACTTGAAGCCGTATGCTGTGGCCTGTTCGTTGCCTGCGCTTCCGTGTTCAACCGCGAACCTGAGTTCCTTTATGGCATCGACTGAGCTATATTTCTCGGCATTTGCGGCGGGAACGACTACAATCTGAGCGTTGTTGCAGTAGGGGTTTGAGCAGCTCATTGACTCTTTGACTTCTGCGGTAAGGGTCATGCCGTTCCAGACGCAATCAATATTCTTTCCGCTGAGTTCGAGTATTTTGTTGTTCCACTCTATCTCCTGGAACTCGACTTTCACTCCCAGACTTTCAGCGAATGCCCTCGCAAGGTCTGCGTCAAAACCTATCCATTCGCCCTTTTCGTTCTTGTAGTCCATAGGCTTGAAGTCCGTTATTCCGACAACAAGCACTCCTTTGGCCTTCACATATTCCGAGTCGGTCTCGGCATATGCGCATGAACACAGAGCCATAACGGCAACAAGAACAAGCAATAATTTCTTCATTGAAAAATTACATCTCCTGCAAACAAATTCTTCAACGCTTTAACACGCTGAAGTGATGAAAATTTTACGTTATAGGGCTGAAGTTGTAAATGTCAGTATACTGAACGATACAGCAGGGACGAACCGGCTACCCCCCCAAAAAAAATGAGGCCGTTTCAGCAAACTTATGGATTATGTCATAATTTCCTCAAATTTTATGGAGTATTTTTTTTTTCGAGGAAAGATGTGATACCGAAACAATACACAGATGTCGCTCTCAGGGTTTCAAACATAACTTTTTCAAGGAGGGGAATAATCCGGAAAAACTCAAAACTTTATTAGCCTCATTGCTCGCGGTTACGGTCGTTGGCAGTCAGGCAGGGGCAGCTACCATCAAGGGAAAAGATATCAGCACAGTCCCCGACATTCTCAAGGAGGCCAGCGGTATCTCAGGCAAAAATTCCGTGAACCTTCAGTTCGAAAAGTTCTCGATACTTCGTCTGCATGACGATGGCCAGCTCGATTTGCACTACAACATCGGCAGCGGTGATAACGATTTATCACTGGGGAAAATCGAAAACTATTCTTCCGTACCCTTTGGGCGCGATAACGGACTTCTGGCCGCAATCTCAAAAACAAATTTCGGCGGAAACAGAGTCTTTATCGGCTCAACAAAAATCTTTGGACAGCCTGATGCAACTGGCTCATGGCTCAGATCTTCAAACTGGGCTTATGACATTTATTTTGCCACAGTCAGCAAGGACGATGACGGCAAAATTGCACAGTCCCGCTTCGGTACATGGCGTTATCCTATAAAGACATACAATACACAGCAAGAGGCATTAGGAGCAAACGCAGCAAAATCAGGCTACCTCAAGGACATTAAGACAGGTATTTTCGTTGACGGCTTTGACGGGGAATTAGTCGTTACTGCAACAATGGAGGCCGCAAATGATTGCAGTACTTTGTATTCAACTAATTACAATAACAAAAAAACCAACGCGGCCCTGAACTTCTGGGCGTTGTACAATGACGCTTCAGGCGATGTCCAGTACATGAAAGTTGACTCACTCGACAAAACGGTGAGCGGTTACGTTACAGCTACGTTGAACGGCATAATTTGTGCGCTTGACAAAGATTTTGACAGGCTAAATTATTGGTCCCAAACTCTCGCTTCACCATACATGTCAATCAAGTTAGCAGTCGGCGATTTCAATAATGACGGCTATGACAACGAAGTCGCAATGCTGGCTGTTGACGTAGAAACAGTGTATCTGTCTCTCTATCAGGTGAACTACGATGCGGCGAACAAGAAATTCTCCTTGAGAGTTCTGCAGGACAGTACCATTATCCACACTTATGATAATCCGGCATATGAAAAGCGTTGGGGCTATAACGGCGGCTCTCGTATGCATGGCGGTGAGATTCTTGCTGGAGATTTTGACGGAGACGGCAAGACGGAAATTGCTACGGTGTGTTACGGCGATGCTGTCAGCTCGGCTCGTGATACTGACTGGACGAGCTGGTGGGACGGCTCACTACCCAAAGAAGGTCAAATGTATTATGGCGCAAATATAGTACACCTCCCCACACACCTCTATAAGTGGAACAGCAGCAGAGGCAGACTTGACGCTACAAACAGTTCGTCCGGGCGTTGGGGTATGCTCTATACGCATCAATGGCTGACTTACAAAAAAACTACTACTCTTTGGAATGGACACAGACAGACCAGTACAGTAACAGCCGGTTATGAAAAGAGCCTGACCATGCTGTATGGAGGTCTCAAGGCAGTAACGCTTGATATTGACGGAGACGGGACTGACGAGATAGCCATTGCAGGAACAAGGTCTATTAAGATAGAGTGCGTAGACTCTCGTCCCAGCCCGAAAGCGACTCGTTTCTACTACGAAGTTAAACCTTTCGCAACTATAGTCCGAAGGAATAAGTCATCAGGAGAACTCAAACCCGACAGTAATTTAGCTTGGGAAGGCGGCAATTTGATTTCCAAGTATTTTACTACCAAAGCTCCCAGAACTCCTGCTTACCTGTACGATGTTGTCGTAAACGATCATGCTTCGCGTAACGCATTCCTTCTTGAGGGAGGTCATCTTGCTCATGTGAATTTAGGCGAGCGGGAGATTTTGCAGGCGAGGGGATAGAGCTGGGCAAACCTACCCGCGTAATACGTGCAAAGGACAAGAGCTATATGTCTGTGTTCCAAGCTGTTCCTTATCACGTTGACACAGTTGCGGCCGATGGAAGAACAATCAGCAGGACACCCATAAACTATTCGTATACGCCGAAATCAACGGTAACGTACACACAGAGCAGCTCCAACACGGGCAAGAAGACTATGAAATTTGATATGAGCAGTTCTGTATCAACTATCTTCGCTAAGGATAAAAATACAGCCGTCAACAAGGTCGGAGGCTACAGCAACTTCTCGAACTTTTACGGGACCGTCAAGAATATCGAGAGCATAGTTCCCGGCACTGATAAGTTCGTTGCCGCTGTAAACGGAACAGCCGGTTCTGTAAAGTCATTCCTCAGTGCGCTGACCAGCAAGGCAGAGAGGATAGAGAACGGGTTTAATTCAGGCTTTGAAACGATATCGACAAATTCAGGGTTCACGACCGGCAGAGATGATGTCGTACATCATGTGAAAGCAAATCAGTATATCTGGCGTTACCCTGTCGTAACAAGGCCTGCGCCCGATATGAAGACGGCATCTGCTGATACGAAGTATCTGACAAAACAGAATTTCGTAACGTTTACGCTGTATGATGGCGCGGAGAAACACAACGCCACTGCGACAACTGACTATCAGCCTATCCATGAGAACAGAAATTTATTCTCATATCCTACATCTGTTGAGAAAATCGAGAATTACGGCAACAGACAGAAGGATCTTAGTTCCGTCAGAGATGTTCAGTTCAGTACGGCAACGAACAGAGTGGAATTGACCTTCGACAAAATCACTAATAACGAGACTACAACGTCAAAGAAGGTAACAACCGCCTACCTGTCTCAGCCTGCATCACTGATGGACAGCATATACGGTACTGATTTAGCGGAAATGTCTGAAGGAGAGAACGGGCCAACGTATACCAGAACGGAGAGTACCGGAGACAAGATAGTCTGCGAAATATCCGGTGAAGCTGCCACTGTGTCGCCTCTAAATCAGGGGTATGAAATGAAGATGCAGGCATATGTTTCGGACAACGGAGCGATGACTTTAGGATTTGCTGTCAGTGATATGGACAGGAGGACTAAAAGTCTGTTCAACTCTCAGAGCGTGTATGCGACAAGTGCAGATCCATCGTTCGTGCTGCCGAATAAGTTTGTTCTGTCGAATGCTAATACGGGGACATATCTTCCTGATTTTGCGGCCAACAGTCAGCGTGAAAGTGCTATGGATATGCGCGGCGTGAGATTTTACGCTGTGGATTTCAACCGTTACACGAGCAACAGGCTTCTTGGAGATGTCAAGTACAGAGTTGAAGTTCCGCTCTACAATGCCAGCTTCAAACGTGCCGATAACGTCAGGGTAGATTTGTACTGGGTGAAGGACAATACGGAAGCAAGCCTCAGCGGAAAGCACTTCATCGGGACTACTTATGTATCAATGAACGGCTGGTCCAATAACGGCGATAACAGGGCTTGGGCAAGGTTCGAGTTCACTCCTTCCAACATGGAGTCCAACAACGTGAACATAGGCGAACATTATGAGCAACGCAAGCGTGAGGGCTTCAATCGTCAATTCTGCCATAGATGTGGACGACATTCAGTACCCTGAGATTACCTTTAACGGTGTGGCAAGCTGGGATCGTTTCTACGACAGTTATATTGCTGGCAAAGAAGGCCCTGTGAGTGTACAGATCGTAGTGAAGAACAAGCTCAACTATACTCTTCCCGATACAGAAATAGTGGCGATTTATGTTGACCTGTCAAAGGCAGGTACGGCAGACGTTGTAAATGATTTGACATTAGGAAAAACTTTCACGCTTTTTCCATATGATGAGGAAGCTGTAGCGAGGGGTGAAAGTGATCCTGAACTTGCAGTTTTCAGCGGCAGTGAAGAAGACAGCGCGGACAAATATGTTCAGACTGTAATCACGGCTTCAGAGACATTCTCAAATGATGTGCCTGTCTTATGGAGGATAAACGGTGTTGCACAGCTGATAGAACCCTCAAACACTAATATTGAGCAAAATCTCAGTGTTGATGTTTCGCCAGACGCTGCAGTTTCGTCGGACGCTGCAATATCGGCAGGCTCTGTCTCTGTTGCGTCTTCATTAATTACGGCTACAGAAGATGATTTCTCGATAACCTTCAATCCTGAGAACGCAGGAACGGTGAAAACGGATAAAGTTGACATCACCGCCAGCTCAATCGCAGGAGTAACCCCCAAAGGCAGCTATGGGCTTATAGTTGAAAGCTCAGAAGATGGCGAGAACTGGGAACAGAAAGGAGTGCTGAAGATGGACACCAGCGACAATGGCGGCAATTCTCAGTATTATTCGTCAAGTTCATCAAGCGGCTGTGATGCAGGAGTATCTGTGTCAGGAATTGTGATGTTGTTATCTGCGTTAATATTTAGACGCAAGACGCGATAATTTTTTTGACATTCCCGTAGGTTTCGAGCCTGCGGGAATTTTTTTTACTGATATAATTATCTTAGTATTCCATAAAAATTCAAAGGAGGAGCTTTATCTTGAAATTGAAACTCACAGTAATATCAATGCTCGTGTGTGCTTTATTTGCAGGAGCAACTTTCGGTGCTGACGCTGCAAAGTTCCACATCGGAGTAGTAACAGGCACGGTCTCACAGTCGGAAGACGACCTCAGAGGCGCAGAACTCATGATAAAGATGTACGGTGATTCAGCAAACGGCGGAATGATTACCCACATCACATATCCTGACAACTTCCCTTCAGAGCAGGAGACCACAATCAGCCAGATACTCGGCCTCGCAGATGACCCCCTCATGAAGGTCATTGTCGTCAACCAGGCAGTACCCGGCACAGCTGAGGCGTTCAGGCGCGTTCGTGAAAAGAGAAACGACATTCTCCTTCTCGCGGGCGAACCCCACGAAGATCCCGGCGTAATCACTGAGGCAGCAGACATTGCGGCACACACTGACCACATCGGCAGGGGCTACACAATCCCTCTCGGTGCTAAGAAGATGGGCGCAAAAACATTCGTTCACATCTCCTTCCCCCGTCATATGAGCTATGAGACACTCGGACTCCGCAGGGCAATCATGGAGGAAGCCTGCAAGGATTTGGGGATTAAGTTTGTTTTCGAGACAGCACCAGACCCAACTAGCGATGTCGGAATGGCAGGAGCGCAGCAGTACATTCTTGAGAACATGCCCGCATGGATCGAGAAATACGGCAAAGACGCTGCGTTCTTCTGCACAAATGACGGACACACTGAACCGTTGCTTCGTCAGGTTGCGGCACTCGGAGGATATTTCGTTGAGGCAGACCTTCCTTCCCCGTTAATGGGTTATCCAGGCGCACTCGGTATTGACCTCAAGGACGAGCAGGGAGATTGGCCCGCAATTCTCAAGAAGGTTGAGGAAGCTGTAGTGAAGGCTGGCGGCGGCGGCCGTATGGGAACATGGGCTTACTCATGGGGTTACACGACAACTGCGGCACTCGTTGAGTACGGCAAACGCTATGTTGAAGGCACAAACACCAACAAGCTCGGAACAGCACAGGCTCTCAAAGAACTTAGAGCGGCTTATGACGAGTTCTGCCCCGGTGCACATTGGGGTGCAAGCTACTTCACTGATGCAGTTACCGGCGTAAAGAACACAAAGTTTGTGCTTCTCAGGCAGGATACATACGTTCTTGGCGGAGATTATCTCGGACTTGCTGATGTTGAGATACCTGAAAAGTATTTCCATATTCGCATGACCCCTTCAGCGCAGTAACAGATAACTTCTAACTTCTTCATTCAATCATGTAATTTCACGGGGAGTGCGTGAGTTGTTGGGCGCATTCCCTTTTTTCTTAGGCGAGAGGTGATTAATTTTGTTGGACAATAACAGCAATGCTCCATTATTACGGCTTGACCACATAGGCAAAGAATTTTACGGCAACCGCGTACTGTCAGACATCTCATTCGACATAAACGCAGGTGAAATTATCGGTCTTGTCGGCGAAAACGGCGCGGGGAAATCAACCCTCCTCAACATATTATTCGGTATGCCCGTAATCACATCGACAGGAGGCCATGAAGGTACGATACAGATTGACGGGAAAACCGTGAACTTCACATCTCCAAACCAGGCATTAGCGGCAGGAATAGGCATGGTTCATCAGGAGTTCTCATTGATACCCGGCTTCACAGCAACAGAGAATATCCTGCTCAACCGTGAAGTCCTCAACGGCTCCTCAATGAGTTACGTCTTCAGCGACCGTGTATCAACGCTGAACCGTGAGGCAATGTATGAGCGTGCAAACGCGGCAATTCATACATTGGGCGTAAACATAAGCCCCGACATGGCAGTAAACGAAATGCCGGTGGGCTACAAGCAGTTCATCGAGATAGCAAGGGAAATCGACAGGAAGAATACACGTTTATTGTTCCTAGATGAGCCGACAGCAGTGTTGACGGAACAGGAGGCGGAAATACTCCTTATTGCTCTCGAAAAACTGGCAAAGCAGGGAATTGCAATCGTGTTTATCTCCCACAGGTTAAGCGAAGTCAAGACATTATGCAACAGGATAATCGTTCTCAGGGACGGCCGTCTCATCACTGACCAGAGGACAGATGAACTTACTACGAGGCAGATAGCTTCCCTCATGGTTGGGCGTGAGAGTGAGAGCCGCAACGTTACCATTGACATTCCGGAACAGCCCATAGAGACTGAAAGCATTGATGTCGCGCTTGAAACTGCCCCAAAGAAAAAGAAGAAGAAGATACGCCCTGCACTTAAAGTCGATCATTTATGGGTTGACATGCCGGGCGAAACTGTACGTGATGTATCGTTCGAGGTTAAGAAGGGTGAAATATTCGGGATAGGCGGCCTTGCTGGCCATGGGAAACTCGGAATACCCAACGGAATTATGGGGCTTTATCCTGCCGGCGGAAAAGTAAGGTTATTCGGCAAGAAACTTACTCTCAACAAGCCAAAAGCGGCATTAGGGCGAAAGATGGCGTTCGTGAGCGAGGACAGGAGGGGAGTAGGTTTACTGCTTGACGAGCCTCTTGACTGGAATATAACGTTCACGGCCATGCAGACACAGGGAAGGTTTCTTCTTGGCATTCCGTACATTTTCCAGATGAGGAATGAGCTTGCGATGGCTAAGGAGACCCGAAAATTCATCGACTCACTCAGCATAAAATGCACTGGCCCCAAACAGAAAGCCGGCGAACTCTCAGGCGGTAATCAGCAGAAAGTGTGCCTCGCAAAAGCATTCGTCCTGAAACCTGACGTACTGTTAATCTGCGAACCTACAAGGGGAATTGATATCGGCGCAAAAACTCTCGTCCTTGACACCCTCAGAGAATACAACCGTGAGAACGGCACAACGATAATCATAACGAGTTCGGAGCTTGAGGAGCTTCGCAGTGTTTGCAACCGTGTCGCAATAGTTGACGAGGGAAGAATAGCCGGAATATTGCCTGCGTCAAGCCCTGCGGAAGAGTTCGGAATGCTCATGATGGGCGAAAAACTCCGTGTAGCTCTGGCTGCTGCTGAATAGCAAAGGAGGCTCAACATAATGATACACAGATTTATTCAGAATGCAGGCTGGCCGAGAATAATCATCGCGCTTTTCCTGCTTGGACTGTTCATAGCAGCTCCGTTTGTTGGCGTTAGGGTTGATACTTCGCTGTCAAATACCCTTGTGCGTTTCGGCATGAACGGCGTTATGGTTCTTGCAATGATACCGATGGTGCAGGCAGGCTGCGGGCTTAACTTTGGGCTGCCTTTGGGGATTATTGCGGGGCTTATTGGCGCAACACTATCAATCGAATGGAACACCGATATATTAGCGTGGCTCGTTAAAGCCGGTGTTCAATACAAAATATCGTGGCTCAATGACGCATTCGTTACGGCGTGGCGCGAACCTCTGGGCTTTGCTTCGGCTGTAGTTATCGCTGTGCCAATCGCGGCGGTTCTGGGCTGGTTCTACGGGAAGCTGCTTAACCGCGTTAAGGGCGATGAGATGATGATAGCTACATACGTTGGCTTCTCGTCCGTATCGTTCATGTGCATAGCATGGCTTTTGCTGCCCTACAAACACCCTACAATGGTCTGGGGATATGCAGGCAAGGGGCTTCGTACAACGATAAGCGTTGAGGGATACTGGCTTCATGTACTTAGTGATGCTTTGGCTCTCAACATTCAGACTGAGGACATACACCTTTATATTCCGACGGGAATGCTGATATTCTTTGCGGTTATTGCAATTCTCGTATGGATATTCATGAGGACTAAGACGGGTACGGCAATGACTGCTGTGGGTTCAAACCCTGAGTTTGCAAGGGCTTCAGGCGTTAATGTAGACCACATGCGCACGATTGCGGTAATGATGTCAACAATTCTGGGTGCAATCGGTATTATTGTATATGAGCAGAGTTTCGGGTTCATACAGCTTTACATGGGGCCGTTCTACATGGCACTGCCTGCTGTAGCGTCAATACTTCTTGGCGGTGCAAGTGTGAACAAAGCCAGCATTCTCAATGTTATAGTTGGAACGTTCCTTTTTCAGGGGATTTTGACAATGACACCGAGCGTTATCAACAGTTACTTGCAGACTGACATGTCGGAAGTCATAAGGCTGATCGTGAGCAACGGAATGATACTTTATGCTCTAACAAGAAAGGTGCGTGCCGGAAGATGATTAGAAAACTTTTCGACATAATCGCAAACAATGCAGTACCGGCAGTCTTCATTATAATATCAGCGTTTGCAATTCCACTTTCGGGGTATTCAGCGAGCTACCTCATTCAGGAGCTTCTAACCCGCATAGGACGCAATTCATTCCTGATACTGTCCCTTCTCATTCCCATAATGGCCGGAATGGGTCTGAACTTCGGCATGGTACTTGGAGCGATGGCGGGGCAGATAGGCTTGCTGTTCATATGCGACTGGGGTATTGTCGGCATTCCAGGAATGGTTCTGGCATGTCTGATAGGTACACCGATAGCGATAGTTCTGGGAATATTCTGCGGCCATGTCCTCAACCGTGCTAAAGGCCGCGAGATGGTTACGAGTTACATTCTCGGCTTCTTCATAAACGGCGTGTATCAGATGACGGTACTATACCTGATGGGCTGGATTATCCCAATCACGAACCCTGCGTTATTGCTTTCAAGGGGTTATGGTGTCCGCAACGCTGTCAGCCTTCTGGGAATACGCGGGATACTCGACAACTTAATCCCTGCCGTAATAACAGGTACACAGGGAGCGGGCCAGTTCCTCAATGTACAGGGAGGAAACGCGTTTATTCTTGTGCAGCTTCCGTTCCTTGACGGTTCTGTTCGCATTCCTCTGGCAACTCTGATTGTGATTGCGCTGTTCTGCGTGTTCATAGTGTGGTTCAGAAGGACGAAGCTGGGCCAGGACATGAGGGCAATCGGACAGAGCCAGAGTGTTGCCGACAGTGCCGGAATCCCCGTGAACAGGACGAGGATTATAGCGATAGTGATTTCGACGGTCTTAGCGTGCTATGGACAGATAATATACCTTCAGAACATGGGAACTCTCAACACCTATAACAGCCATGACCAGGCGGGAATGTTCTCGATAGCGGCACTGTTAATCGGTGGAGCGAGCGTATCACGAGCCAGCATAGCAAACGTATTCGCAGGGGTAATACTGTTCCATTTGATGTTCATTGTCGCACCTGTAGCGGGCAAAAACCTTATAGGGGACGCGCAGATAGGGGAATATTTCCGAGTTTTCGTGTCTTACGGTATCATCGCTATAGCGTTGGTGCTTCATGCGTGGAGGAGAAACCGTGAACGTGAGGCAGCGAGGAGAAGTCTTCGCGGCAGCAAGGGAGGCGAGTAGTGATGATGGCTATGATGAACGAGTACATGGAGATAGCGAGGTCATATCTTGACGCTTGGGGAATAAGTCCAGAACTTGCGGTGCTGATTGCAATTTTTGCGGCATGGCTTTTGCTTTTTGCCGGCAGGGGATTATCATTCGTGAGGTTCCTTATGCGGTGGTTCCAGAGGCTTATCATTCTTGCGGGACTAATTGCGCTGGGTTTCTGGCTTTTCTACGTAGGGCGTGAACACCAGATATTTCTCGACAACAAGACACTCGGCGGCTATAAGGCACTCGAACAGGTCAACGTCAGCATAAACGGCGGAGAACCTTCGGAGTTAATGGCGAGAGACCGTGATATGAGGAAGGCTGTTGGGCCTGAATTTGAGTTGAAGGCAGAAGTCTTTGACGAGGACGGGAATATTACGGCGACAATTACGCGGACGGTGAAGGTTGGTTGCAGCAAGGACATAATGATTAACCTTCCTGCGCTTGCCGGTGGTGCTGAGGGGTATATTCTTTCTGCACCGAGATAATGCGCGTTATGTAAGACTGGTGAGGATATGATGGGAGTATTGCAGGAAATAGAGGCTGATGCTATAGCTGAGGAACGCAATAACATTGCGCTAAGTCTGCTAAAGCTCGGACATAATGTTGCAAAAGTCTGTAACCTGATACTCCAGCAGGTTCAGTAACTTGCTAAAACGATAGCGTGAAGTATTGCCGGAACCTCATAGCTAACATAGCTCAGTAGTAAAATAATTTTCTCACGGAAGGTTCACGAAATTCTTTTCAGGTAGCCTTCCGTGTTGTTTTTTCTGAATGTATACTGTACTTATTCCCGACAGTTTTTTCCTGCATGACGGTCTCATACAGTTACGAGAAATAACAGAGTTGTGATATATTTTCCCACATAAAATTTTGACACAAAGGATACTTTTTAACATGATAGCAATAGTAAATTACGGCGTGGGAAATCTCTTTTCCCTTGAGAGTTCCTTCAACGCAATAGGCCAGGAAGTCATCATCACGTCAATTCCCAAAGACCTCAAGGCTTCCGACCGCATAATCCTGCCAGGTGTCGGAGCATTCGGAGATGCCGCGCAAAAATTATTCTCCTCTGGATTGGCAGAACCTCTCATCTCTGAAGCCCGCAACGGCAAGCCCATTCTCGGCATATGTCTTGGAATGCAGTTATTGTTCGCGAAAAGCTATGAATTTGGGGAATATGACGGCTTAGGTCTCATACCAGGAAGCGTCAGGGCAATAAGCGAGGTTATCCCGCAAGGTCTCAAAATCCCCCAGATGGGCTGGAATTCCCTTCACTTCACCAACCCTTCAGGCATATATTCACGTTCACATGAAGGCGGCTACGTCTACTTTGTGCATTCCTACGCGGCATTTTGCGATGATAAGTACATCACCGCCACAACAGATTACGGCGTACCCCTCACTGCTTCCGTACAAAACTGGAATGTCTACGGCGTTCAGTATCACCCGGAAAAGAGCGGCAATACGGGGCTTGATATTCTACGGGCATTCTGTGAGGTTCAGGCATGATAATACTACCTGCAATAGACCTGTTTAACGGGCAGGCTGTTAGGCTTCTTCGCGGCAACTACAACGAAATGACAGTCTATGAACATGACCCAGTGAACACGGCCATGAAGTTCAAGTCAGAAGGTGCGGAATGGCTGCACATAGTTGACCTTGAGGGCGCAAAATCCGGAGGCACAGTGAACATCAGCACTATAATGCGGATACGTGAGGCATGTGGGCTGAAATGCGAGGTTGGCGGCGGCATTCGTGATATTCGGACGATTGAACGCTATGTTGACGCTGGAATTGACCGCGTAATTCTCGGAACTTCTGCGGCTACTCAGGAAGGTTTCGCGGAGGAGGCTGTGAGGAATTTCGGCGGGAAGATTGCTGTTGGCGTTGACATAAGGGACGGGAAAGTTGCCGTAAAAGGCTGGCTTGAGGATACTGGGCTTGAGGCTTTGTCATTCTGCCGGAAAATGCAGGATACAGGCGTTAAGACCATAATATCAACCGACATCTCCAGAGACGGCGCAATGAAAGGTGTTAATCTCGCACTGTACAAAAATCTCAGCACTTCTCTCACCGTAAACATCATAGCTTCGGGAGGGGTAAGCAGCCTTGATGATGTGAAGGCTCTCGCGAGGCTTGGCATTCATGGTGCAATTATCGGGAAGGCATATTACACTGGTGCGGTCAAAATTTCAGAGGCAATCGAGGCGGTTAAATCATGATAACAAAACGTATAATCCCATGTCTTGATGTTAAGGACGGAAGAGTCGTAAAAGGCGTGAACTTTAAGGGTTTGAACGATGTAAATTCACCCGTTGAGCTTGCAAAATTCTATAGTGATAACGGTGCTGACGAGTTAGTTTTCTATGATATAACAGCGTCATCGGACGGACGAAAAATATTCACAGCGATATTGCGTGAGACAGCAAGAAACGTATTTATCCCTCTAACTGTTGGCGGCGGAATTTCGAGTGTTTCAGACTTCGAGCGCGTACTCTCCTGCGGTGCGGACAAAGTTAGCGTTAATACCGGCGCAATCCGTAACCCTGCGTTAATTCCGGAGGCAGCGAAACTTTATGGCTCACAGTGTGTTGTTATTTCTGCTGACGTTAAGAGGGTTGATGGCGAGTTCCGTATTTTTGCGAGGGGCGGCCGTGATGATACTGGCATAGAGGCTGTAGGCTGGATAAAACGATGTGTTGAGGCTGGCGCGGGTGAAGTCGTTCTGAACTCCATAGACACTGACGGCGTTAAAGGCGGTTTCGATATTGAGATGTTACGGGCGGTATGTGATGTTGTGAACGTCCCTGTTATTGCGTCAGGAGGGGCAGGAAAAATTGAGGACTTCATAACGCTCTTCAAGACGCTCCCGAAAGTTGACGCAGGTCTTGCGGCCTCGATATTCCATTTCGGGGAAGTATCAATTACCGATCTTAAACGAAGAATGAAAGACGAAAATATACCAGTGAGGCTGTAAATTATGGTTAATATTGACGAACTGAAGTTTAATGCTGACGGATTAATCCCTGCAATTCTTGTTGATGACGCTTCCGGCGATGTTCTGATGATGGCATACATGAACCGTGAGAGCCTGAAGATTTCGATTGAGAAGAAGCTGGCATGTTTCTGGAGCCGTTCACGCAAGGAATTGTGGCTGAAAGGTGAGACCAGCGGGAACTACCAGCATATCCGCGAGATTGTGGCTGACTGCGACCGTGATACATTGCTAGTATACGTGAAACCTGACGGCCCGGCCTGCCACTTGGGGAACATCTCATGCTTTGTTGACGATGTTATGCCGAGAGAGGAGAAGTCCCGCGAAAAGTTTACACTCTGCGGACTTATGGAACTTATTAAGGGCAGAAAGACAAATCCTTCTGAAGGTTCTTACACGTCCTACCTTTTCGAGAAGGGGCTGGATAAGATACTCAAGAAGATAGGCGAGGAAAGCTCAGAAGTCATAATTGCCGCAAAGAATGACCGCAAAGAAGCAGTTTACGAGATTTCTGATCTCATATATCATCTCCTTGTCCTGATGGCAGAAATGGATATCGACATAAAGGATATAATCCTGGAACTTGCTTCAAGGCATGTAATCGACAAGAAAGTAAAGCAGGAAAAAATGACATCATGATACTTTCTGACTTCCACATTCACACATATTACTGCGACGGCAAAAACAGCCCTGAAGACATTGTGCAGGAAGCATTAAAGCGCGGCATGAAGAAGCTGGGATTTTCCGGGCATTCATACACTGCTTTCGACACAGAGCCATGTATGTCGCCTGAGAACACTCAGCGTTACAGGGACGAAATACGCGGGTTGAAGGACAAATACGGCGGACAGATAGAGATACTCTGCGGGACTGAACAGGATTACTACTCGGATATGCCTACAGATGAGTATGATTACGTCATAGGCTCGGTGCATTATGTTCAATGCGGAGGGGAGTATATTCATGTTGACCACACTCCGGAAATGCTGAGGAATGCTGTACGTGAATATTTTGACGGCGATACATATGCTCTGGCTGAGGCGTATTATGATGTTGCTGCTGATGTCGTCAACAGAACAGGGGCAGACATTATCGGACATTTTGACCTTCTCACAAAGTTTAACGAGATTGACAAACTTTTTGACGAGGATAACCCGCGCTATATTACTGCCTGCAACAGAGCCATTGATACTCTCTTGAAGACTGGTAAGCCATTCGAGATTAACACGGGGGCAATGTCGAGGGGGTACAGGACTACTCCCTACCCGTCAAAGCGGATACTGCAATACATAGCCAGTCATGAAGGCCGCGTAATTCTCTCAAGCGATGCACACGACAAGAATAACCTGATGTATAAGTTTCCGGAATGTGAGAGGCTTGCTCATTCTCTGGGACTTAATATTGTTGAACTATGATTTACTTCATCGGTGCAGGGCCTGGAGCTGTTGACTTAATCACGGTAAGGGGAGCTGAGATTTTGCGCAGGGCTGGGCTTGTAGTTTATGCCGGTTCTCTGGTCAACCCTGAAATCCTGAATGTATATGCTCCTGAAGATTGCGAGGTTCATGACAGCTCAGTATTAACGCTAGAGGAGATTACGGAGCTTCTAATTTCCGGCCATGACAGGGGGATAAACACTGTTAGGCTTCATTCCGGAGACCCTGCATTGTTCGGGGCTATACGCGAACAGGTGAATATACTTCGCGGGAGGAATATACCGTTTGAGATTGTGCCTGGAGTAAGCTCGCTTTTTGCGGCATCATCAGCACTGAAGACAGAGTACACGATACCTGGAAAAGTCCAGACCCTCATAATTTCGCGGGTTGAAGGCCGAACCCCGTCTCCCGATAATGCTTCAATTGCGCTGTTTCTTTCGGCTGGAATGACGGAGAAGGCGTGTAATGAACTCATACATCGCGGATACAGTCCTGATACTCCGGCGGCTCTGGTGTATCGTGCTTCATGGCCGGACGAAAGGATTATACGCGGAACACTTTCTACACTTCCCGAACTTTCGCAAGGTATCACAAAGACGGCGATAATTCTTGCGGGAGATTTCCTGAACGATGACGAAAGCTCACAATCTAAACTTTACGACAAAAACTTTTCCCATGAATACCGTAATAGCAGCCTTCACACGAAGGGGAATTAATCTTGCGCTGAAACTTGCCGGTTTTCTGGGAGGGATTATATTTGTTCCTGAGAGGCTGGCATGTGAGGGAGTGAATATCATTGATGAAGCGTTGAGCGTCTGGGCAGGGAAGCATTTTCATTCGGCTGAAGCTATGGTGTTCATTGGAGCGTGCGGAATTGCGGTGCGTGCTGTTTCACCACACGTAATGGACAAGATGAGCGATCCTGCTGTTATTGTTGTCGATGAGGGAGGAAGGTGGGTTATTCCATTGCTGTCCGGCCATGTTGGCGGGGCGAATGAGCTTGCGCGGAAGATTGCGGGTTTCCTTCATGCCGTTCCAGTAATCACGACAGCGACCGACATCAATAACCTTCCGGCAGTCGATGAATGGGCCGTGAAGAATGGCTGTGTCGTCGAGAACCCTGAAGCGGTGAAGCATGTATCCGGAGCAGTACTTGAGGGAAGAAGCGTAGGTGTTGCCGTAACATGCGAGAATATTCCCGTTCCCTTCACCGTAACTCTCGTGCTAAGGCCGAAAGTGTTGGTACTTGGTGCCGGTTGTAACAGGGGAGTTGGTCCTGCGGAATTTGAGGCTGCGGCAATGGATTTCCTGAGAGGTGCAGGGGTTAGCGTTCTGTCGCTGAAGGCTCTTGCAACGATTGACATCAAGAAGGACGAACCGGCCATGAAGATTTTTGCGGAGAGGCACGGTATAGACTTTCTCATGTTCAGCGCGGAGGAGCTTCAATCGTTGAGGGGGGAATTTTCGGCTTCTGAGACTGTGATGAAGTTTACGGGAACGGATAATGTTTGTGAGAGGGCATGTGTTTTGGGAGCTGGTGAAGGGGCTGTACTTCTCAGGAGCAAGTGTGTGTATAATGGAATAACTTTTGCGCTGGCAAGGAGTGAATTTCATGATATTACAGCCTGAAGCAATCGAACGTGAAAGCATGAGGATAATCCAGGAGACTATCGGCAGCTTCTCCTGCCCTCCCGAAAATCTCCCCGTCATAAAACGCGTCATTCACGCAACCGCAGATTTCGACTTCCTTTATAATCTCGCATTCTCTCCCAATGCCGTCAATTTCGCGCGTGAGGCTCTGCGAAACCACACTCCCATAATCACCGATACCCTCATGCTCTCGTCAGGCATCTCGAAGCGTTACGGCGTTGACATCATCTGCCATGTCTCAGCCCCTGACACAGTAACCGAAGCACATTCCCGCAATGTTACACGTTCAATCGTCAGCATAGAACGCTCAGTTCGCGAATACCCGTCAGCAATATACGCCATCGGTAACGCACCTACAGCACTAATCCGCCTCTGTGAGCTTATACGGGAGGGGCGTGCAAATCCGGCTCTGGTTGTGGGAGTTCCTGTAGGTTTCGTGAACGTCATCGAGGCAAAGAACATGTTAGCTTCCCTTACAGACATACCCCGCATAATCGCACACGGCAACAAGGGCGGTACAACAGTAGCTTGCGCAATAATCAACGCGATACTCTACGGACTGGAATAACCACCGGAACTTGTGCCGCAGGAGCCGCCAAAGCTTCAGCAATATATCTCGTTTCCGGTGTATGTTCTGAAACCGTAACCGTCAGAAATCCCGAAGGCCATGAATTTCTCCTTCATACTTTCATGGAAGGTGAGTATTTCGGTGTCGTGAAGTATTCTGGGGACGACAGGGGGGACGTTACGGACGGTGTGAAGGTTCTTGCGAGAGTTGAGGTGCTGGAAGGTGAGGAGGATATTGTGTTTGCTGCCGGTGAAGGTGTAGGGACTGTAACTCTTCCTGGTCTCAAAATCCCGCCGGGTCAGCCAGCAATAAATCCTGTCCCCCGCGAAATGATTACCCTTGCTGTACGTGAAGTTATACCTCACAGCTCCCTCCGCGTAACAATCTCAGTTCCAAACGGAGAAGAAATCGCAAAACGCACCTTCAATCCCAGACTTGGCATTACGGGGGGGATATCCATACTTGGCACTACAGGTATCGTGAAACCCATGAACGAGGAAGCGTTGTTATCATCGTTGAGCCTTGAACTAAGCATGATATATTCTCTCGGTTTCCGTGAACTCTATGTTACTTTTGCTGGGACAGGCGAGAATTTCACACGCAACATATTTCACATTGAGGGAAGAAACGTTATTCAGTGCGGAAATTATCCCGGCCATGTTTTAGACGGAGCGTCAGAGATGGGTTTCACACATGCAACAATTTGCGGACATTCAGGAAAACTTCTCAAGCTCGCGGCAGGTTCATTCATCACTCACAGTAAGGTTGCTGACGGAAGACTTGAAGCCCTCTGTACTCATCTTGCAATAATGGGGGCAAAAAGTGAATTAATATGCCGTATATATCACAGCAACACTACGAACGAGGCAGTTGAAATTGTACGTGCTGAAGGTTTCGGGAAAGTCTGGAATAATATCGCGGAAGTCATTTCTAGGAAGTGTGAGGAGAGAACGCATAACATTATGAATATTGACGTTGTATTCACAGACAACGAAGGACATATATTGGGAGAATACTATGGCGCGTGAGATTGTTATTGCTGGTGCAGGGACAGGGACATTGAGGCATCTTACGCCTGAAGTACAGGAGGCAATGAATGACGCTGATATTATTTTTGCCGACAAGAGACTTCACGGGTTTATCCCCGCTGGAAAAAGGGTAAACGACATCATGAATTACGCTGAAATAGATCGCGAAGACGGGAAAATATTGCTTCTTGTCTCAGGAGACCCGGGAATATTCAGCCTAATGCCGGTAATCCGCAGACGTTTCCCAAACGAAAACATCACCGTCCTTCCAGGAATAAGCTCACTTCAGGTTATATGCGCAAAAGCCGGTGAGACATGGCACAATGCCGCGATACTTTCGGGACATGGCCGAACCCTCAGTGCCGGAAAATTCCTCAACACTGTAGAGCGCAACCGTATCACCGTATTATTCTGCGACAGTAATATTTCTCCATCATGGGCATGTGAGAAGTTATCCTGTATGAGTGATGTTGATGTAGTAATAGGCTCATGTCTCGGTTCTGATGATGAATGTGTAATACGTGGAAGCCATGAAGATTTCGCCGGAAAAATATTCCCTGAACTCTCAATATGTCTTGTCCGCAATAACAATATATATATTCCAGAACGTATACATTTGAGGGACAAAGATTTCCTCCGCGAAAAAGATATAGTTATGACGAATGAAGCTGTACGTTCTGTGATAATCTCCCGACTTGAGATGAAGAGTGATGGAGTATTCTGGGACATTGGGGCAGGTTCAGGAAGTATAAGCGTCAGTATTGGCCACGAACTGCCTTACTCAGACATTCACGCAGTCGAGTGCAGCCCCAAAGCCGCAAACCTTACATCACGTAATGCCGCAAGATTCCGCCTGCACAATATCACCGTCCATAATTCGCGGGCTGTTGATGCAATTGCGTCTCTTCCTGAGCCGTCAGGGAGAGCTGCTCCATCTGAATGAGCTGCTGTATATAGAGGTGGAGGACGACCAGCGTGCCTCCGGTGTGAAGCAGTTTGACTAT
>CALAUZ010000190.1 GCA_937892105.1 uncultured Fretibacterium sp.
ACGCTCTTCCGATCTGTCTGTACCGCTTAATGTGAACGGCCCTTCCTCCGCTACTATCTCATGAACAAATCGCTCGCTCATGTGCTTGTATAATTCGCTGGCCGCTTGGTTAATTGGCTCGATTAGCTCATAGTCTGAAATCTGAAGCCCCTGCATATCGCCAAGTGCGTATCTCAGCGACATTACTAGCTCCACTACTGATATTGCCATTTACTTATATTCCCCCCTCACAGCATTTCCAGTGCGGAAACCTTCCTATCAGCCTCCGCAGTGCGTTCTTGTCTCCATTTCGCGAAAAACTCAGGTAATCCAAATCGTATTGGGCTTCAAGCATGGCTGCTTCCTCTACGGGTATTCGGGCTATCTCCCGCCCTGATATGTTGCCTTTGCTGTCATACATGAAGCCTTTTCCCGACTGAACACTCTCCCAATTTTCGCGCTCGGCTTCGTCCGTATTGATGTGCGTGGTGAGCTTTAACTCTTCTCCGCGTTCTTCAATCTCCTGAGCCTCTATCATTTCCCAACGCCTATTAGCCCTCACTCGGTACTATGCCATTAAGACCACCGATACGGAAATGCGCTTTTTCGGCTCTCATCTCTAGTGTCCATTCGCCGTTCACTATACGCCGTCCCATATCGTTTATCTTAGGTACTTCTCCTGTCTTAAACGGCCTCAGAAACGCTTTCTTCATATACTCTGGGCTTAATCCGTATATTGTGTCATTAGGCATAAACCTATCTGTGAGGCACTGCAATGTCCCGAAATCTGTCTCCAATACGGAAATCATATGAACGAGTTTGTTGGTCTTGTTGCCGTCCATGTACTTGGTACTGCCAGCCGTGAAGGTCGAGATTACACGCTTGTTACGCGGAGACACAAGAAGTATTGTAGGTTTCCCGCCTGCGTTCCAAGTCTGTTCAAGTGCTGTGTTGATAAGGTCAAATGTCAAGTCGCCGCTTGGGGCTGTTAATACGTTCGTGATTATCCAGTAAGGAAGCCCACCGAACTGTCTTGGTGTTGGTGTAGGACTCCAGCTGCCGGGAGACTGTGTATCCTGCGTTATAATTGCCTGCTCACAGTCGAATGCAAGTTCTTTCAGTTTCTTGGCCATTTGGTACGCCATCTCAGAGCGAATACCGTATTTAAGCACTGCCTCCTGCGTATCGGTTACCTGAACGCCCCTGTGCATTATCTGCGTATAATTATGCAGTCTCGTGCGCGGCTCGGCATTCACTGTTGAGTAGGTGTACCCTTCAGGATTCATGTTTACTTCAGGGTCTCCAAGCTCATCTTCTAGCCATTCATGTGTCGTCTGAGTTGCTTTTGTCTTCCCTATTCGCGAATACAACGGCGTATCATACGGGGCTATATTCGTGATAATATCGCTTACATCTTCCTTGTTTCCTACTGCTGCATATGTGTTACTTGCCATGTAATACCATCTCCATTAAGATTTTTTTATTTGTGTATCAAAAAGGACATCCCGCTTTCACAGAATGCCCCTAATCTCTAACCACTAATCGCTAATCACTAACTTTTAGACTATTCCTAAGCTCATTAACGCTTGGGCTTGTGCGTCATCATCCATATCTCCGAAACGCCTCATATCTACCCTGCGCCTTCCCTCATAACCGCTTCCACGTGTGCTTTCAAGGCTTGCAGGCGGTCTCATTCTTGAACGTGTATTCCGTGAACCCTGTGAGCTATATCTGCCTCTTGAGCCTCCGCGCTCCTGCTGAAACTCTCTGTACCAGTTCCCGATTATCTGAGGGATTGCCGCAAAGTTATTCCCATTCTCGCGAGCGTATCGGTACAATCCTTCATTCACCTGCTGAGGGCTTATTCCCTTTGCTCGCAGCTTGCTCATGTACCAGTCGTTAAACTCGTTGAAATCGGGACGGGCTACTAATTCGGAGTTGAAACGCTGAAGCTGTCCCCATTCGGTTTGGCCTCTGCGGTAACCTGCCATGTCTGCATTTCGCTTCTGCAACAATTCCTGCATTGCCATCATCTGCGCTGCTCGGTGTTCGTCCTCGTATTCGTCAAAGTCTTCGGGGTCTTCAAGTCCGAGTTTCTCGCAAGCTAACTGTTTCGCGTCCTCTGCCAATTCTTTGGGCGTGTACTCTTTCGGCTCTGGCATGAAGTCGGGCATTGGCGTATTCTGTACTGCCTGCTGTCGTGTCCTTTGCTGGAGCTGGTCTCTCACTATCGGCGCAAAGTCCCGTATATCTCCCCCAAGACGCGACATATCCCACTGCTCAAACGGCGTTGTCCGCAATTCGTCTGGGCTGTACCATGCTGGCTCTTCTTCTGGCTCGTCTCCCATGTCTCCGAAAAATTCATCTCCAAATGAAACGTTGCCCTCATCATCTACTGCTGCTCCTTCTGGCGGTAATTCTTCTCCTTCAGGCATTGGCTCTTCTTCTAACTCAGGCGGCAAGCTGTCTTCATCCTCTGGGACTTGCTCTCCTTCTGAGTAATCCTGATATGACGCTTCCGGCTCTCTTTCGTCTTCCTCGTCAATTGGCCTGCGCACTGTCTGGTCTTCCATCAGTATTTGTGTCCTCCTTTAATCTTGCTACTATTTTGCCCCAATACTCTTTGCGCTTCCTGCGGTACATTGCTACGTCCTGCGGGGTCGGCAAATATTTTTCGAACTCCGCAAACTCTTCATCCGTTATTGCCTGAAATTTTCCATCAAGCTCTATTCCGCGTTTAGCCAACTATTTCACTTATCCTTTCTTCTGCTATTTCTCCTAACGCAATCATTTTCGCGCTCATGTCTTGATATTTACGCATTACTCGTAATTCCGCTAGCTTGTCATACACTACTCCGTCTTCAAGGCATTTTCCCTCAAACTCACGGATTATTTCTTCCCTGCGGCTGTCTAGAAACTCTTTCAGCACTTCTGCCGCAATTTTGTGCCGCCTTCCCTGTTCGATTGCCTCGCGTAATTCAGCCTCGTCATTTTCTGGGTATCCTAATGTCATGTCTTCAGAAGCCATATCGCTCGTTCCTCCATCATTCTCAGTTTCCCTTCTATCTCACTTATCTTCCTGATATTACGTATCACAATAAGCGCAAGGGCTAATATCGAACCTTCCTGTAATATCTCTGTTATCATTCATCCCTCCTTGTTTTTGCCCACAAAAAAGCACCCCCGTTAAGGAGTGCCTCGTTCTTGTTGTAATGCTATTATCCCTTAATATTCAGGGTCTCGCGCTTCTATTTTGTCTTCAAACGCTGGTTTCCCCGTCAAAGCTAAACTGTATCCCTGACAGTAGTACAACAATGCCTGCAATTTCTGCAACGTCATGCCTTTTTCTTTGGGACAACGCTTTTTCGCTTCACTGAGTATATATCTCGCTAATTCTTTGGCCACCATCATATTTTCTCAGACCGCATCGCAAAATATTGAAGTATCATACTGACGCTTTAACCCGTTCAGCTCGTTGAAATTCACTGCCCCATCCTTCTGGAGACGACCTACCACTATTCCCGCGTCTATACCTATATCAGTCGCAAACTCTTTCACTCTCGAATACGTATAATCTCCAATGCTCACAAACTCTTGATACTTGTCTGGCGGGATTAGTGTATTTCGCGCATATTCATCGGCTTCTTTCTCATCTTCCTTTGACGCTCCAAAAGGACGGCTTATATGCCCTCTCAGTATATGCCCGATTTCGTGAAATACGCTGAACCAGAATTTATCCGCGTCCCGGCCTCTTAATGTTAATGCCATCACTATCTTCTTGCCGTCATAAAAACTCGCTCCGTAAAGAAAACTTCCCTTCAGGTGTGGTAGCAACACTAACGCTATACCGCATTCCCCTAACATAGCCGACAACTTCGGCATAAACTCTTCTGGTGGCTCAAATGTCAACTTGCGTAACTCTGGCACTATACCTTCAAGCCTTGCTAGGTTCACAGGTGAAACTTCAATCTTTCGCGCCTCAATTCGGGCTTTCTGCACCCACACCGCTAGAACGTAGTCTTTCTTTTCCCCGCCTGATTGCATTCGGTATACTACAT
>CALAUZ010000191.1 GCA_937892105.1 uncultured Fretibacterium sp.
CGAGCATAGTTTTCTGTTTAGCAGGTAATTGTTCAAGCTGAGAGCGAATAGATTGTAAGACTTCAACCTGAATGAAATGTTTTGAGCCAATTTTTGCAGTAGCGGCTAACACATAAAGCCCTCCTTTTCGTGAATAAATTTTCTACAAAATAGCACTAGGACTGAATTTATGACTTATTGTCATATTTTGAGAGTGCTATATATACTGCGAAGTATTTGTAAAGGCACTTGCGAATGAAGGGACAAGCAGGCACTTGTAACACAAACTCACTGCGTAAGTTGTGAACAAGGTGCGAAAGCGAAATCGACTGTAAGCAGTCTCTCACGCAATATAGCTAACCCCGTAAACGAGAATGAAGGAGGCTGAAAAGGTGAAGGGAGTATTTCTGACCGGGCATATAAATATCCGAGTAACGTTGCAGGAGCGCAAAGAAATACAGGAACAAGCGAACATATCAGGATTATCAGTATCAGAATATGTGCGTCGGCGAATATTAGGCCGCCGAGTAGTATCAAGGATAGAAGTGAAAATGCTGTCAGAATTGCGCCGTCAGGGAGGACTATTGAAATACGTGTTTAAGGAATCGCATGGAATGTACAGCGAGAAGACAGCAGTTGCGCTTGATAATCTGAATGAATTTATCAAGGAACTGGAAGGGATAGTGCTGAATGATAGGGAAAATTCCGCCCGGACGTAGGGACAAGAAAACGAGCTTTAAGGATTTGGCGAATTATTGTCTTGGAATAAGCGGGCATTCAGAGGGTTCAGTACTGTACGTAGGAATGAAGAATCTGAACTCGCCGCCGGAGAAAGCATATCTTGAGATGGAGGGTCTCTCATATGAGAACGTTCGGTGCAAGAATCCCGTGTTTCATTTTATATTGTCATGGCGAGCGGAAGAGAGTCCGACGAATGAACAGGTAGACGAAGCAGTAAATATTGCGCTAAGAGAATTAGACATGGAGGATTGCCAATCATTGTGGGCGTTGCAGTCGGACACGGAGAACCTTCATGTGCATGTAGCAGTGAATCGAATATCGCCTAAAAGTTATCGAGCGATCCGCCCTGCCGGAGGGTGGACGAAGAAAGCGTTAGAACGAGCGGCGCGAAAAATAGAAATAACGCAGGGCTGGGAAATTGAACAGAGCGGACGTTATGCAGTGAATGTTTCCGGCCAAATAGAAGAGAAAAAAGAAGGCGGTATACCTAATCCCGAAATTTCGCAGACAGCGCGAGATGTGGAATCGCACACAGGAGAAGAAAGCCTAGAACGACAAGCGAAGCGAGAAGTGTCAAAAATCTTAGAGACAGCGGAAAGTTGGAGAGAGCTTCACGAGCAATTATGTTCAAAAGGATATTTGCTTGAAAAGCGAGGAAACGGAGCTGTTTTGAGATATGGGGACAAAAGTGTGAAGTTATCGAATGTGTCTCGAAGCAGTAGTTTAAGCAAAATGGAGCAAAGACTAGGCAAATATCAGGAACGCCAATCAGATATTCAAATAGCGGAACGCAGCAAAATAAGACTACCTATTAGCCGTTCTTCATGGGAACGATATAAAGTCGAACGCGAAAGTTATTTAGACGTAAAGACGAAAGCGGTCAAGGAATTACGCACCCGACAAAAGCAAGAACGGGAAGAATTACGCCGCCTCCAGCAGACCCGTCGTAAGAAAATGTTTTCTGAAAGCTGGAAAGGACGTGGGCGAGAACTGAATCAGTTGCGTAGTATTTTCGCGTTTGTTCATCGCAAAGAAGAGCTCGAATTGCGAGAACGGCAGAATGAAGAAATGGAGGAATTGCGCTCGCATTATTTGAGACGATTTCCGTCGTTCCGAGATTGGCTGTCAGACCAGAGTCGAGAAAACTTGTACCGAGTATACCGTTATCCAGGGCAGTTATTACTTTCGCCAGAACAATCAGGAATAAGAATTTCAGTCCCGCAGAAAATAGTTGACCTTCGAGATTACAGCGCAAGACGTGGAGCAGGAAGTAGTGTTTTGTACTGCCGAACCGGGACGAACACGGCAGATTTCTCAGATATGGGCAGACGGATAGTGCTGAACAAGAGGAAACTGACGGAAGAGTCAGTAGCGTCAGCATTGCAACTAGCGAATCAGAAATGGGGAGCGACGCTAATAACGGGTAATGCGGAGTACAAGGAGCTTTGTATCTCAGCGGCGGTGAAATACGGATTGAAGTTAGCGAATCCCGAATTATTGGCGGAAGTGGAACGTCGCAGACAGGAGTTAATGCAAGCCCAAAATCCGCAAGCCCAAAATCCGCAAGCCGGAATAACCACCGAAGAAATAGCCTCGTTGGGATTAGCAGACAGCCCCAAGATATACGTGAATCCGTGAACGGACAAGCAAGAGTACAAGGGGCGAATAGTCCACATAATAGATGAAAAGCGCGGGATTTGTGTTCAGTTGGTAGGCGAGCATAGTTTATTTGTTCACCGACTAGACCGCCTAGAAGTCCCAATATCAGAGGGAGACACGGTAAAAATCGCGTACCTAGACGATAAGACCCGTGCAAGAGTTAAGCGATACGAAGACCGCCGCCGAACACGAAGCCTGTAGCGAATAAGGAGGACAACGCAATGAATGAAGAATTAAACAAAATTCTGGAGCATTACGGAGCGAATCTAGACGACAGCGGCGAGCCAGATGAATCTCCTGAATCTGAAGGGATAGTAACGCTTCCCACGCCCGACGAAGAAAAACAAGCCCTTAAAGATTGGCGCAAGAGGGTAGCGAGCTGGATGTTAGGGGGCATGACGTGAAATGATTTCACCGAAAGCGCAAGAACATCGAGAAGAATTAGTGAAAAAATTGTGTGAAGCGATGGAACAAGGAACATCCCCTTGGCAACGGACATGGACGGACGGGGATGCCCCTCGTAATGCAGTAAGCGGTCGGCCTTATCATGGAGTGAACACGCTGAATTTGGCGTTGCAGAGCGGGATCTTAGGCCACCCAGAGGACCCTCGATGGTGTAGTTTTGACCAAGCGAAAGAAAAGGGTTGGCATGTGAAGGCTGGAGAAAAGGGAACGCACGTAGAGTTTTACAAATACGAGGAACGCCCGAAAGTAGATGAATTTGGCGACCCCGTACTGGATGAGGACGGAAAGCAGGAAGTGCAGAAGAGCGTATTTGTGAGAAATTATGTAGTATTTCATGCTTCTCAGATAGAAGGAATCCCCCCATACGAACCGCCCGCCCGAAATCCGATAGAGACGAGCGAGAAGGCCGAGCGAATATTACAGGAGTCAGGAGCGGACATTCGGCACGGAGGCAATGAAGCATTCTACAATCGAACGGACGATTACATTCAAGTGCCAGAACGCGGGCAGTTCAGGAGTCAGGCAGATTATTACGCGACGGCCCTTCACGAATTGGGACATTGGACAGGACATCCGAGTCGATTGAATAGGGAAGCCTCAAGCGATATGCGTTCAGAGAGCTACGCGAAAGAAGAGCTAGTAGCGGAAATCACATCAATGTTTGTATCGGCGGAGACAGGAATCCCGCAGACGCAGGAGCATTTTGACAATCATGCTGCGTATGTAGATTATTGGGTGAAGGCAGTGAAAGAAGACCCGAACGCGCTTTTTCGAGCAGTAAATCAGGCACAGAAAGCGTCAGAGGAAATTCTGAAGTATGAGCGAGTCCGTGAACGAGAACAAGCCCCAACGCAGTCAACTCCAGAAGGCCAAGCCATTGACCAGAAACCTGCATTGACGGAACAGACAATCCGGGACATGAAACTAATTGAAGGAGATACGAAAGTATATCTGAAGCCGCGAGTAGACGGACAGCAGTACAAGGGAAAAATTCTTCATGTAGATGAAACACAGGGATATTGCGTCCAGCAGGTAGGCCGTCAAAGTTTGGTAGTACACAAGCTGGAACGAATGAGCGAAGTGCCGCCGTTAGGAGAGGCAGTAAAAATCTCTTACGGCACAGGGGACGAGAAGGCCAGAATCAGCGTTCAAGAAGAGCGTCATCACGGATTGAGGCGTTAGGAGAGAGAAATGGCGAAGGAGTCATCATTATCGGAAGCCCGTCGAAGGTTTGTAGAAGTAAGCGACCGAGTAAGGTCAGACGGATTTAACTGGTCAGAGTTTTTGACGTGTGCGGCGCGAAATCACAAATACGAATTTCGCGACCAGCTATTAATCTATGACCAGCGACCGAACGCAATAGCGTGTGCGGATATAGATTTATGGAACAAACATTTTCACCGCTATGTGAATAGAGGGACAAAGAGCGTACGATTGTTAAGCCCCGACGGTCAGAAGGTACGTCATGTATTTGATATAACGGACACTCGTCCGGGCTTCGGGCATGAATTTGACGAGCCGCCGTATGTGTGGCAAGTCGAGCCTGAAGACGTTTCTGACGTATCAGCACGATTAAGCGAAGTGTACGGAATTGGCGGAAATTTACGCAGTCAGATAGCAGGAAT
>CALAUZ010000192.1 GCA_937892105.1 uncultured Fretibacterium sp.
TCTGAGTATAACGCGGCGCGAGGCTCAACGCTGAATGCCCATTACACCTCGCCAATAGTAGCCCGTGCAATGCATGACACGCTTGCGAGAATGGGATTTGCGACAGGAAATATATTAGAGCCATCGTGCGGAACGGGAAACTTTTTCGGAGTACTTCCTGAAAGCATGAGCGAGTCCAAGCTGTACGGAGTTGAATTAGACAGCATAACAGGACGAATAGCGCGCCAGCTTTACCAGAAGGCCGACATAAAAATAGACGGTTATGAACGAGCGAAGTACCCTGATAATTTCTTTGACGTAGCGATAGGAAATGTCCCGTTCGGCAGTTATTCATTGATAGATGGTGAACATAAGCGAGAGCGAGAAAATCTGAGGATACACGATTACTTTTTCGCAAAGACGCTGGACAAAGTAAGGCCGGGCGGAATAGTGGCGTTCATAACATCCAAAGGAACGCTTGATAAGGCAAACAGTTCAGTACGAGAGTATTTAGTGCAACGAGCGGAGCTGCTAGGAGCTGTGAGACTGCCGAATAATGCGTTTAAGGACAACGCCGGAACGGAAGTAACAGCGGACATAGTATTTCTCCAGAAGCGCGAAAAATAGTAGACGACATTCAAGCTGGCTGGACACAGACGCATGAAAACGAAGATGGAAGCCGAGTCAACGATTATTTTATCCAGCACCCAGAAATGGTATTGGGAAAAATGGTTCGAGATAGCCGTATGTATGGAAATGAAACCGAGACGACATGCGAGCCAATCGAAGGAGCAGATTTAGGAGAGCAACTTAACGAGGCACTAGGAAAAATCGATGGGCGAATCGAGGAGCGAGAAATCCAGACACAAGAGAACGCGCAGGAAAGAATCCCCGCCGATCCCGGAGTGCGAAATTTCAGCTACACGCTAGTGAACGGAGAATTGTATTACCGGGAAGACTCGCAGATGTATAAGCCAGATTTGCCACAAACAGCAATAAGTCGGGCGAAAGGCATGGTAAGAGTGCGGGACGCTTGCCGAGCGGTCATTAATGCGCAAATGGATGGCTGTAGTGATGAGACGCTGAGAGGACTTCAGGCGAAGTTAAATAATGCGTATGATAGTTTCACCCGAATGTATGGGAGGATAAATGATCCGCAAAACGCGAGGGCATTTGACGAGGACAGCTCATATTACTTAATCTGTGGGCTAGAAAATCTTGACGCGCACCATAGATTTTTAGGGAAATCGGACATGTTCACGCAACGGACAATCCAGCAGAACGTAGTGCCGACCAGAGTGGAAACAGCGCAAGAAGCCCTATTATTGTCGATGTCAGAAAAAGCGCGAGTAGATATGGAGTACATGAGCGGGTTGACAGGAAAGACTGAAACCGAATTATTCAGCGAGCTGAAAGGAGAAATTTACCGAGTGCCGAAGCCCGCCGACGCGAGAGGCAGAGGAGAATACCAGACAGCAGACGAATATTTATCCGGCAATGTGAGAGAAAAACTAGTACTGGCGAGGTTATTTGCGAAGGACAATCCCGAATATGAAGACAATGTAAAAGCCCTAGAAGTAGCGCAGCCCGAACCGTTACAGGCGACAGAAATTGACGTTCGATTAGGGTCAACGTGGGTGCCGCCGGAGTACGTAGAACAGTTCATGCACGAATTGTTAGAAACGCCGCCATATGCGCGAAGCCGTATAACAGTGGCATATTCCGAGCATACGTCAGCATGGAACGTATCAGGTAAAAAGCTCGACGCGGGAAATGTATTAGCGAACACGACGTACGGGACATCATCAATAAATGCGTACAGCATAATCGAAGAGACGCTGAATCTGAAAGCGGTAAAAATCTACAAGACAGTGGAGGACAACGAAGGCCACGAACGACGAGTAATAGATAACGAAGCGACGACGTTAGCGCAACAGAAGCAGGAAGAAATCAAGGGAAAATTCAAGGAATGGATATTTGAAGACCCCGACCGCCGAGAACGTTTAGTGAGTATCTACAACGAAAGATTCAATTCGACAAGGGCGCGAGAATACGATGGAAGCCATTTGAATTTTGGAGGAATCAACCCCGAAATCAATTTACGCCCGCACCAGAGGGACGCAATAGCAAGAATCCTTTATGGCGGGAACACACTTTTAGCGCATGAAGTGGGAGCGGGTAAGACCTACGAGATGGTAGCTGCGGCAATGGAATCGAAGAGAATCGGATTGTCGCATAAAAGTCTTTTTGTAGTGCCGAATCACCTTACGGAGCAAATGGCAACGGAAACGCTGAGGCTTTATCCCGGAGCGAATGTGCTAGTGGCAACGAAGCGAGATTTTGAGGCAAAGAACCGTAAGAAATTTTGCGCGAAGATAGCAACGGGAGATTAAGACATAATAATAATCGGTCATAGCCAGTTCGAGAAAATCCCGTTATCGGAAGAGCGTCAAGAAAGATTCATAACATCGCAGATAGAGGAAATCACAGAGGGCATCCGAGAGTTGAAACAGGAACGCGGGGAACGTTGGAGCATAAAACAGATGGAGGCAAGCAAAAAATCCCTAGAAGCGCGTCTTGAAAGATTGCAAGCCACACACAAGAAAGATAACGTAATAACGTTTGAAGAATTAGGAGTTGACCGATTATTTGTAGATGAGGCGCACGGCTACAAAAATTTGTACCTGTACACGAAAATGCAGAACGTAGCGGGAATATCGCAGACAGAAGCGCAAAAATCCTCCGACATGTTCATGAAGTGCCGTTACATGGATGAGCTGACAGGAGGCAGGGGAATAATTTTTGCGACAGGAACGCCCGTGAGTAATTCAATGACGGAGCTTTATACAATGCAAAGGTATCTCCAGTTTGATAAATTGCGTTCAATGGGTCTCCAAAACTTTGATGCATGGGCCTCAACGTTCGGAGAAACGACAACGGCTCTAGAATTAGCTCCTGAAGGGACAGGCTTCCGAGCCAAGACGAGGTTCTCAAAATTCTTCAACCTGCCAGAACTGATGAAAACGTTTAAGGATGTAGCGGACATAAAGACGGCGGACATGTTGAATTTGCCGCGTCCGAAAGCGAATTTTCATGTGGTATCAGTGAAGCCGACAGAGGAACAGAGGCAATTAGTAGCGGGATTATCTGAACGAGCAAGCCGCGTCCACAGCCGACAGGTGAGGCCGGAAGAAGATAACATGCTGAAAATCACGTCGGACGGAAGGAAAATCGGGCTAGACCAGAGATTGATGAATCCACTATTGCCTGACGATCCGGGAAGTAAGGTGAATACGTGCGTAAGAAACGTATTCCAGATATGGCAGGACACACAAGCGGACAGGCTGACGCAGTTAATATTCTGTGATTTCTCAACGCCGGGCAAGGATAAAGGATTTAACGTTTACGATGACATCAAGCAGAAATTAATAGCGAGCGGAGTTCCCGAAAGCGAAATAGCGTTTATCCATGACGCTGACACGGAGAAAAAGAAAGAGGAGTTGTTTGCGAAAGTACGAAGCGGCGAGGTACATGTGCTAATGGGATCGACGCAAAAAATGGGAGCAGGAACGAACGTACAGGACAGACTAATAGCCTTGCACGATTTAGATTGCCCGTGGCGGCCTGCGGATTTAGAGCAGAGGGCAGGAAGAATAATCCGACAGGGCAACCAGAATCCCGAAGTGAATATTTATCGTTACGTAACAGAAAGCACGTTTGACGCATATCTTTATCAGACTGTAGAGAATAAACAGAAATTTATCAGCCAGATAATGACAAGCCGAACGCCATTGCGAAGCTGTGAAGACGTAGACGAATCTGTCTTGAGCTATTCAGAGGTAAAAGCCCTTTGCATAGGCGACCCAAGAATCAAGGAAAAGATGGAGCTAGATATAGACGTGAACAAGCTGAAAATGCTAGAAGCGAGTTTCAAGAATCAGCATTACACGTTGCAGGACAGATTGAGGAAGACGTTGCCCGCGTCAATATCAGCGATGGAGCATAAAATCGAACAGTTAGAGCGAGACAGGGCGACCGCAGAGAAGACGAAGAGTGCAGACTTCCAGATGACAATACTGGGAAAAACGTTCGGACTTGACGCAGAAGGCAACCCGCGAAAGCAGGAAGCCGGAGAAGCTCTTTTAGCGGCGGCGCAGACATTAGGGCGTAATGATGGAACAGTCGGAGAATATCGAGGCTTTAGGATGAGTTTCTACATGAAACAAGCCTCTGGAAAGGTATACCTGAATCTTCAGGGAGCGACGACGCACAACGTAGAACTAGGGACGAGCATACTGGGAAATTTGGCGCGAATAGAGAACGTAATAAACGGAATCCCGCAAAGATTAGAATCGACACGCGGGCAATTATCGAATTATCAGAATCAAGTGAAAGCAGCGGAAGAAGAATTACAGCGTCCGTTCCCTCATGCAGACGAGCTAAAAGAGAAATCAGCGAGATTAGCGAAATTGAATGCGGAGCTAACGATGTCGGAGAGTAGTCCCTCACCGAAGGCAGAAGAGCCGCCGAGCATAGAACCAATCGAACCAGAAATAGAAGACACAGGAATAAGGGTTCCCGAAGCTCCAGAAAAGACGTACCCAGTCCCGCCAGTAGAAGAGGCAGTGAACTTCAGGGGAATACCGCCGTCAGTATCAGGAGAAACGATACGGAACTTGAAGCTGATAGAAGGAGAGCCAGTAATCTACATGAACCCGCGCACGGACGGGCAGCAGTACAAGGGAACAATCCTGCATGTGGACAAAGAACAAGGATATTGTGTGCAGTTAAGCGGGAAACACAGTTTATTTGTCCACAGTCTTGACAGGTTAGAACTAGTGCCGGAGGTAGGGGAAAATCTGAAGGTGTCATATCCGAGCGAATGCGGACATAAAGCGACATTGAGCATACAGGACAGCCCCAGCCAAACGCATGTGCGAAGCCGCAGATAAGGAGGATGAAAGAATGCCAGAAATGAACGAACCAAGCATCAATATGCACGAAGACCACCGCCGAATATTCGAGGAGCTGAGACGACAGCATATTTCCGAGCGAAAAGCGTCATCGAAGCCAAAGGCGATAATATTATGTGGCCAGCCCGGAAGCGGTAGGAGTTCCCAAATACCGACGATAATGCAGGAGTTTTCAGGGAGCGGAGCGGTATTGCTAGAAGAAAGCGAAATGCAAAACCAGCCTCAGAGCCTTTTTGAGGAGGCATTGCATGGAAGAATGAACTTAGTAATTAAGGCCACGCTCCCGAATGATGAAAAGTTGAAAAAACTTAGAGAGAACGGTTATGCAACTAGCATTTGCGTAGTCTCAGCGCACGAGAGGGAAAGCCTTTTGAGCCTGTACCAGAGATATGAAGGCCAGCTTGCGACACGAGGGATTGTGGACAAACCGAAAATCGCCGAACACGATGAGATATACAGAAAATTGCCCGAAACACTACAGCGTATAGAGGACGATGGATTAGCCGATGAGGTAGTAATCCGCGACCGCAAGGGCAACGAGATATACAGAAATCATCAAGAGAATGGTAGATGGGAGCAAGAGCCGCAATCCTCACAATCTCTTGAAGTTAGTCGCAATCGAGCATGTACAGGGGAAGAAATCGCCAATTATCAAGAAGACTGGCAAAAGGTAATCCGAATCATGAACGCACGAGGAGCATCTAAGCAAGAAATCGATGAAGCCGAACGGGTACGAAAACGTTGCTTAATGAGTATACGTAGATTGCCGTCGGAAAAAGTAGCTGAGTTGAACAAAGTCGAGGAAAATGGTCGAGGAAAATGAAATAGAATCAGCGGTATCATTGCTGAAGAATCCGCGATCACTGGATAATTCGTCATTCAGGGGTTATGAATCATCGCCACAACAGAACGATACGCTGGACATGCTAGACCAAATCAAGAAGAATGTACAGGAAAGCAAAACTGCGCTAGAGAAGTTGAAAGAGGCAGGATTATCGCCAGACAAGGACATAACGAAGAATAAAATCGTTAGTCCCGGTCAATTTCCGAATGTGAAGGGAGCGGAAGTAATTTCTCGAACGAAGGACACATTAACATTATTGAAAGGGCGTAGCCTTTTCATATACGAGTTGAAACGCTTAGAACTGAAACCCCCCGCATTAGGGCAGCCCGGAGAAAAATTAGACCTAAGATGGCCAGACGGACAGGAAAAAGCGCGAGGGACAATAGCCCTTGAGAGAGACCAGCACCACAGCCGCGTCCGCAGTCAAAATGAGGACATGAAATGAAGACGACAATCAAGGGGAATTACTCATTCCGCAAGCCGTCGAAGGGAAAAGGCACAAGGGTACTCGCGATTGTAGGTTTAATCCTGATATTTATGTCGCTAGTGTCTGGAACGCAGTATTTTGCGTGGACAGTAGGAAGAAACCGACTGCCCAATGAACTGTTCAAGTATGCCGGAATAAGGATATATTCGCCGATCGAGATACTAGAATGGCTAAGGCTATGGAAGTCGAGTCGTCGTAGCATGGAGGACTTCAGGGACAGCCTGATAGGGACAGCCTGATATTGATGGGAGGCTGTGCATTTATGGGAGTTGCGTTGATAGGAATATCAGTGAGGAATCGAAATGAGAAACATGACGCAGGAAATCTTTACGGCTCTGCTCAATACGCCGAACTAGACGAGATACGAGAGGCCGGACTATTACCGCCGAAGGGTGAAAAAGGGAAGGGAGTTTACGTAGGAGGTTGGATAAATCCGAAAGATGGCCAGCAATATTATCTGCGTCATAACGGTAAAGAACACGTAATAGCGTTAGCCCCGACACGTTCAGGAAAAGGTGTAGGGTTGGTAATCCCGACACTGTTGTCGTGGGAACATTCGGTAGTGGTTCTCGATATAAAGGGAGAAAACTGGGCATTAACATCGGGCTGGCGACATGAAAACGGGCATAAGGTATTGCGTTGGGATCCAACGGACGCAAACGAAGGCCGGAGCGCACGATATAACCCACTAGCAGAAATCCGAATCGGGACGGTATACGAAACGGGGGACGTGATGAACGTAGCGACGCTGTTAGTTGACCCCGACGGGAAAGGAGTTGACGGACATTGGGAACAGACGGCGCGTTCTCTGTTAATTGGGGCAATAACGCACGTAGTATATAGGGCGCGAAATGAAGGCCGAACGGGAAATTTGTCTGAAGTCTTGCACGAGCTGACAGGGGACGGGTACGAGGACATGGCCAATTCATGGAAGCAGTACGAACACAAACGAGAAGGAGACGTATTTTATGACCCGACAGGCAACGTTCGGGAAAGCCCGTGCCACCCCGTAGTTGAGCAAGTAGCAAATGAAATGTTGAACCGAGCGGAGGAGGAAGCCTCATCAGTGCTATCAACAGCGGTAGCAAAGTTAGGGCTTTACACCGACCCAGTTGTAGCAAGGAATACAGCGATGAGTGATTTTCGCATTCAGGACATAATGGATAACAATTCGCCCGTGTCGCTTTATCTTGTGCTGAACCCGACGAATATCCAGAGGCTGAAGCCGTTAGTTAGATTGTTCATTGCTCAGCTTGTATTTATCTTAATGCCGGAGATGGAATTTAGCGGAGGACAGATGAAAGCTCCATACAAGCACCGACTGTTATTGT
>CALAUZ010000193.1 GCA_937892105.1 uncultured Fretibacterium sp.
GCGAGGACGTTCCAGAACATACGGTTATTCCGCAATTTGAGCGTCATCGACAACGTTAAGACGGCCATGAACAACGAAATGCACTATAACATGTTGAGCGCAATATTACGTCTTCCGAAATACCGAAGGGAGGAAGTTGCGGCACACAGAAGGGCGTTGAAGCTGCTGTCAATTTTCGACATGCAGAACATGGCCGATGTTCCGGCCGGATCATTGCCATACGGTGCGCAGAGGAGACTTGAGATTGTGAGGGCACTGGCGACTAACCCGTCATTGCTGCTTCTCGATGAGCCTGCTGCCGGAATGAACCCTTCGGAGACTGCTGACCTTATGGATAACATTCGGAAGGTTCACGAGATGTTCCAGATAGCAATAATACTGATTGAACATGATATGAGTTTGGTGATGAACATTTGCGAGGGAATATGCGTTCTCAACTTCGGGCATGTCATCGCTAAGGGAACACCTGACGAAATCCAGAGCAATCCCGCCGTCATTGAAGCCTATCTCGGCAGAAAGAAGGAGGCGTAACAATGAGCGAACCAGTATTGAAGGTAGAGAACATCAATGTCTACTACGGGAGCATTCACGCAATCAAGGGGATATCATTCGAGGTATACGAGGGTGAAATCGTAACGCTAATCGGTGCTAACGGGGCTGGGAAGTCAACGACGCTTAACACCATTTCAGGATTGCTTCACCCTGCGACAGGGAGCGTATCATTCTTGGGCGAAACTCTGGCGAAGGTACAGCCTCACAATATAGTGAAGCGTGGATTGGCACAAGTTCCCGAAGGCAGAAGGGTATTTGCGCAGATGACGGTGCAGGAGAACCTGGAGATGGGAGCTTTCACGCAGAATGACGATATTGCGGCAGACCTTGAGAAGGTGTACACGCTTTTCCCGCGCCTTAAAGAGAGAATGCACCAGACAGCCGGGACACTATCAGGCGGTGAACAGCAAATGCTTGCGATGGGTAGGGCGTTAATGAGCAGGCCGAAACTCCTAATGCTTGATGAGCCTTCGATGGGTCTTGCGCCGATTCTGGTGGAACAGATATTCGACATTATTGCTGACCTGCACAGGACGGGTGCGACGATACTCCTTGTTGAGCAGAACGCGCAAATGGCACTCAGTATTGCCAGCAGGGGGTACGTCATGGAGACTGGGAAAATCGTAACGACTGGTACGGGTCAGGAACTCTTAGCGTCGGAGGAAGTCAGGAGGGCGTATCTCGGAGGGTAGGACAGTGCAACATTAGTGCTCCGCAGTTGAGAGGCTGCGGGGTATTTTTTTATGGTAACATTATCAACACCCCAATGAAAGGAAGACGCTAAATGTCTGAATATGATCCGTTACTAACTATGTCAGCACTTAACATGGCCGTTGTCTCATTGCACCGCATAACTTCATCAGGCGACAGGCTTACCCTTGACCGCGAATATACGAACATCATCAACAATCTTCGGATTGGTGAAATCAACGATGACCCTGAACTTATTTTTATATTATGTTTCCTGCTAAATCTCTAAGAACCTGTCTTCACAATTAACATAACCTCTGTAACAGAGTATTTATATGT
>CALAUZ010000194.1 GCA_937892105.1 uncultured Fretibacterium sp.
GCATTTGTGATGATCCGGCTCTTCTGTGCCTGACGGAAAATTTTCTCAAGTTTAACGACGGGAACAGCTCCAGAAGCGATAATGTCGCTCAGAACCTTACCAGCTCCGACGCTCGGTAACTGGTCAACGTCTCCTACGAGAATTAAAGTCATATTATCCGGCACAGCTTTCAGTAAGCTGTTCATCAAAATAATGTCAATCATAGAGCATTCATCAACGATTAACACATCTCCGACTAACGGATTCTCTTCATTCTTCTGAAAGCCCTGCGGCGGTTTCATTTCGAGAAGCCTATGAATCGTCTTGGCCTCCATTTTCGTGACTTCAGACATTCTTTTCGCCGCTCTGCCCGTTGGGGCTGCGAGCAGAATTTTCGCTCCGGATTCTTTATAAGCCCTGATGATGCCTAATGTTGTTGTTGTTTTGCCCGTGCCGGGACCGCCAGTGAGAACTAATACTTTATTCTCCAGTGCGGCTTCGATTGCCTTCAACTGTGTCTCATCGTAATGAATTGCATTTGAGTCAATCGTCGCCCAGTCATTAATTCCGGCCATGTTGATATAGCGGGTTCGTGTTGCGGTCAGAAGACGAAGCAACCTATTGGCCGTTCCGACCTCAGAGTAGTAAAACACAGGCAGGTAGATCGCCGTTGTTGCGTCAGCTTCTTGCGAGAATAAGCTGACGGGTTCTGAGGCATTTTCAGGGCACTTCTGTGTTTCTCCAACTTCGCTGATTAAATCATTTGCGGACATCATGGCATCGAGCGTCCGGCCAAGTGTCTCCTGCTCAACTTCTAACAATTCTGCTCCAGCCTTCAATAGTTCGTTTCTATAGGCAAAGCAATGCCCTAACTCGGATAGCTTGTTCAGCGTGTAGAAGATGCCACTGCGAAGTCGTTCAAATCGTTCATGTCCGAAGCCGAGTTTTTTAGCGATTGTGTCTGCCGTTTTGAACCCTATGCCCCAGATTTCATCGGCCAAGCGGTACGGGTTCTCAGTAACGGTCTGGATTGATTGATCGCCGTACTGTTTATAAATTTTTGTGGCTAGGGAGGTGCTGACATCATGGGACTGCAAGAACAACATGATATTCTTGATTTCCTTCTGCTCAACCCAGCTCTTCTTAATCTTATCGATTCGTTTAGGTCCGATGCCAGGAACTTCGGACAGACGGTCAGGAGTATTGTCAAGTACATCTAATGTCTCTTCACCGAAAGTCTTAACAATTCGCCCAGCGTAAACCGGCCCAATCCCTTTAATCAGGCCACTGCCCAAATACTTCTGAATCCCATGAATAGTCGCCGGCAGAGTCTCCTCACAGCGTTGAAATACAAATTGTTGCCCATACTTCGGATCATTCTTCCAATAGCCATAGAGATTAAAGACGGAACCAACGTGAGCCTCCGGCATCACGCCAACAGCGGCAATAATGTCAGAATAGCCTCTTGCTGAAACCTTAATAACTGAGTAGCCGTTCTCGTCGTTATGGTATGTTATTCTTTCTATTACACAGTTTATTTTTTCCATGTTATCCGTAAATTCCCTGTATGTCCTGTAATGAATTTGTGGAGCATTTTATGGCATCCTCGCCGGAATTATCTCACAGCCAGTATCCGTTCGGGTACCTAATGAAGCCACCATTGACGGATTCTAGACGTAGATACAGCCCGTCTTCTGAGGAAGTTTATGTGCCGCATCAATCATTTTTGGCTTTTTACTATTTCTTAGTCATCGTTTAATATGCGTATTTGTTGTCATTTCAATCAGCCTTTTACCAATAACATCATACTCTTTGCGTGCCTCGCTCAGACCACTTCCCAGTGACTCTAACAGTATGTTATCATAATAATGCTTTGCGATAAGCCAACTTCCATCTTTATAATGCTCTTCCTTCATGAGCATCAACCGTGCCAAATTTAACATTATAGAGCCGTACTTTTTAGGATAATCTTTTAAATTATATACAATTAATGCTTTCCTATACGCTTCTATTCCTTCAAATAAAATACCTTCAAAACTGGACATGTTTTCACCCTTGACTCCTAATAAAAATAAAGACACGATGCCTAACATCATCTCAGTATTGGCGAAAAATATCGGATCGTTCTCGATTGTAATATATCCTAACGCTTCATTAATCATATTAAGAGACTGCTCATGTTCTCCCAATTCAAACAGGCAAACACCGTAATTACTCTTAATACGTGCAATGTCATTCTGAGCATTAGTGTTGTTTAACAATGTTAAAAATCAAATTTTAGCTGTGTAACCCCTTGCAGGAACAGAGATTAAGCCGTGTAATGGTTGCCACTCTTTGTATATTATAGAGGGACTTGATGACGAATTTCTGAATAATTCGGCAAAAAGTGTCTCTATAATAAGTAAAGAGGCTTGTTTATTCTTTTTCGGTCATGGCCGTGCAGCCTCGTAACCTTCAAGGCGTGTTAACTTCTCAGGCGGTTTAGATTTGCTGAAAATTTAGCTTCACGGGGGCAGGCTTAATGAGTGTAGCCTAATGGCCACAGTGAATTTTTTGTAAAACAGCTTGAGAGCGAACAATCTTTGAAACTTACGACGTGGCATGGGCAGAGTGGCACGGGTAGAGTAACCGTTTCTTCCGGCCATGATGAACACAGTGATGAAGCCGCTAATGAAGCTGTTTCATCAAAATCAATAAATTTGCTTGCCGAAAAGTCAGCAAATTGACTACCTAAAAAACGCCGTTTCTGAGGGTTACTTATAAAGGGGTTTGATAGTTTTTCACAGAGCCCCCCCAAGACAAGCAATCCAAAAGTAATACAAAAAACGCAAAGAGCAGTAATCAAAGAGTCAATCTGCAAAAAGAATGTAATCATTCGTCGCGCAGGTTGATTCTTTATTTTAAGGAGGTGATGTGCAGGATTTTTTCCCCGCGCTCGTTAGGAACTCTCATAAAAGGCACAGACGGCTTTAAACAGCAATGTGTCTGAAGGAGAGGCAGTTCTTATTTTCATTTTATATAGGAGGAAGACAATATGTCTAATAACACGACAATCGTAACAAAGGCAACAGTCAAGTTAGCCCTTGATAATATGGGCATCGGCGTTCGTCTCAACAAGATCAGCGGCAAGATGGAAGTCAGCGGCAGTAACGCAGAGTTACTCCCCATCCTGCTCCGCGATCATTTCAACGGCAGTGGTATCGCCAATTCAAAGCGCACCATAAAGGCTCATCTTGCAGTAATAGCTGATGAGAACCGCTACA
>CALAUZ010000195.1 GCA_937892105.1 uncultured Fretibacterium sp.
TTTCCGTAAGACCTGTTTTCAAGAACGCTTGCTTTGCTGTTGCCTTCAGTTGCTCGAATGGTACTAACAAGTTTATGGCTCGAGACCCGCAACCATCATCATCTCTTCGTAGAGTCCACAGGCCTCCTCTGCAGAATAATCTTAGACCAGAAATACATCCATCAGATATGGTGAACACGGCAGACGATTCAGTTCATGAGCAAACAACATCGCTGCAATCTCCAATAGAGCATATATGCCAGAGTCATTGTGAAGAGAACCGAGGCTCCAGAGACAGACTTTCTCTGTAAGAGTGAATATTTCGCGGCCGTACTTCTCCTCGAGGTGGTGAAATATCTCGTGAGACAGAATCACTCGCTCGGGCTTCATCTTGTCTGTGAGAATCCTCCTGCCTGACTCTCGGCTCAATAATCTTTCGGCTCTGCTCTCAGCGTACATGAAGATATTTATGCGGTTGGGCTTCACAAAATCTGCTAACAATACTCTGTACGTCTTCTCAGGGGATTTAGGGGAATAGACTTCATGCCACAGTTTCCTCGCAAGAGAGTCAGAGTCATCTGTGCCGGCATCCGATATCATTCTATGAGCGTAAAGCTGTCCGCACTCAAGAGATTTCTGCATACACTCTAGACGCTGTGAGGGCATGAACTTCCAGTGAGCCTATACTTTCCTAACAGCCCCTCCGCTATCGGCCTTCACTTCTGCTTGATGTATTTCCTGTCCATGAACAATTCTTATACTTCACTGATGGAGTCGACAATAATTATCTCTTCGTCGGAATCCATGTCGCAGATGTCCAAGTCCATGAGAAGCTCGATACGCTCGAGGTCAACTGCGCTGTAGTCGCTCTCTCGAGGCCCAAAGCACGCAAAGTAGTCCGGACGCAGTATACTGTCAGTCTTGAAGACCGCTGTGTCCTCCCAGAGTCTGCGGACTTCGTCAAGGTACTCACTTACCTTGCACTCCACAACTTCAGCCTGCTAGCACTGGACACAGATAAATCCCGTCTTGTCTACGATCCTCACAGGATGCTTCTCATCCTTGTCCAATGATACACGTAGAACTTGTCTGTCTTGGCCGCATGGTGAATACTGCTTACCTTGTGGCCGATGTCTTCACGGGCGAGTCCTTCAGCTTCAGCCTCGTCGCACTCCTTCAGCAAGTCTGTAGTCTTAACTTACGTCGAGCCGGTCGCTATTGCCGTAACCTTTCCGGTCTGGCTGTCAATCTCTATGTGAACTTCCACAGTGTCAGGAGACGCGCAGGAACTCACAGCCGCATACACTGCTTCCTTCTTGAGGTCACGGGTATCCTCCTGCGTAGGGTTAGGGATAACGCGCTCGACTACATCCCCCACCATCGACAGAACTACTCCGATTGACGAGATGACTTCCGCGTTCTCTGGGATGCTGTACTGAAGCCCCATCTCGGTTACGCAGTAGGGGACAAGTAAGGCCGCTCCTCCTCCACAGCCGACGAGCTTCATACTCTCCTAGTCGAGCTGGTACTTATCAGCTAGGGCATTGATACACGCGCTGACCTTCTCGTGAAGCTGAGTCGCAAGTTCCTCTACAGTGATTCCGAGTTTGTCCGCTACAGGCTGCATTGCCTCCCTCGACGCGCTGGCGTTGCCGTGAGCAAAGTACTTCCCGTCCATCAACCCCAGCACGTTCGCCGCGTCCGTGTTGGTGAAGCAAACCCTCTTGCCGCTCTTCAGACGAATCACAACGTAGTCGCCAGGGTCTCCGGGCTTGGGACTTATCAGCTCAATCTGAGGATACTCGATCTCCTCTTCAGGAGAACGGCAAACACTGCGCACACGACAAGCTCTGACTTGGGCATCAGACCGTCGATGACTACATTGAAGTACGGTGAGGCGTACACGGCCACAGCGTTGAACATCGGAAGCGTCAGAAGGAACCCCACAAGAGGTGCAGTGTCGATAACCCCCTCATAGTAGAGCTTGTTGACGAGCTGGCAGTTCTCCCCTAAAAGTGCCAGACATTCTACCGCAGAGAAACAACGCCGCTAATCCTGCTATGACTAAGACGCCAATAACCGAGAATAGGAGCATCCTTCTGGGCAGCCTGTGGAGTTCTGGTCTGAAATGCACACTTACGGTGAGATTTTGACCTGCAGAGATAGAACAACGCTAGCAGAGTCGTAACGACAAGCATGATCGTCAAGGCAGCATATCCCCAATGAGCAGCGTACCAGACCAGAGTGAAGTCGGGCATCTCTGAGAGCTTAATGAAGAATGCGCGGTACTGGGCAAAATTGACGGGGTTGAGGTAGATACCTGACGCTACAACTCACATGAATGAGAACATTGCATTTGCTTTCGGTACTCAGAGCGACATTAGCACGGGAAGAACTATAACGCCGCTAGCGATTACGGGGTCTGCTCCTGTCATTGACGTGAAGATCAATGCCGTTACTATGTTGAGCAGAGAGATAGTTACTGCGGACTTGTCTCCTCCCAGTTCAACAGTCTTGCGGATAAGCGTAGAGGCAATTCCTGTGTCCATCAAGACGCGGCCGAACCATGCACCCCAGCAGACATTCACAAGAGTAGTGCCACAGCCTTCAGGAGCTGAGTGGTATATGCTGTTGAGAATCTGCACGAGCGTCCTGCCAGTGCCCTCACCGAACATAAGCACGGGGTTGGCGGCTAGAAACTCCTTCGAGACTAACAGAGGCCCGCCAAGAGAAAGGACAGTCCACAATACTGTGTTTGACCAAGAAGCCGATCATCAAGTTGAAACCTTTGATGCACTATCATGCGAGCGCAAAGAAAGTTAGAAGCAATATCACGCCTATAGCTTAATCCATTGAGTGAATGCTCCCTTCTGAAATTTGCATTTGGAAAGTGTATGGAACTGGAGGAATTGTACTGGCAATGCGTACATTTGGGAATAAGGTGATCTCACAGACATTGCTTTACTAGCTAGAGAAACCTTGTTGACATGTCTGCTTTTACTACAATATAATCCAAAAAATGAATCGTGCAGATTCGGTCAAAATCACAAAGGAGGAACTCTTATGAAACGATTACTCGCTGTTGTAATGTCCTTTGTCCTAGTGATGGGTGCGTCCGCAGCAATGGCTGAATACCCGGAGAAGTCCCTCACTGCTATCTGCCCATGGGGAGCTGGCGGCGGAACTGATTCCTGCCTCCGCGCGTTCTGTCAGGCTCTGGAGAAGCAGCTCGGCCAGACAGTTATTGTCGACAACAAGACTGGAGCCGGCGGTGTTACTGGGCATGAGGCCATTGCGGACTCTGAGCCAGACGGGTACACATTCGGAATGCTGACGTTTGAGGCAGTTACTTACAAGGCTATGGACGTATCAGACTATAAGTCCTACGTGAACTATGATCCTCTGTGCCGCCTGAACGCTGACCCTGCTGGCATCACCGTGAACAAGGCTTGGGCTGAGAAGAACGGCATCGCTGACCTGAACGACTTCATCGCTTACTGCAAGAAGAACCCTGCCAAGGTCAGAATGGGAGGCTCTTCGGCAAACTCTGTGTGGCACATCGCTGGAGGTTACTTCATGAACGTGGCCGGCGTTGAGCTTAAGATGGTTACTTATCCAGACGGTGCCGCATCTGCTGTTCAGGCCGCTGCTCAGGGCGTTGACATCGAGGGCGTAACTGTCTCACTCGCAGAAGCACGTTCGTTCATCGAGTCAGGCAATCTTGTCTGTCTCGGACTCATGGCAGATAACCGCATCAATAATGAGGTCTTCGGGAACATCCCCACATGCAAGGAGCAGGGAATCAACGCCTTATACGCAACATGGCGCGGGCTTGCACTGCCAAACGGGGTGGACGCTGCTGTACGCACCAAACTGGCCGATGCCTGCAGAGCTGCTGTGAATGATGCCAACTTCGTGAAGTACATGAACAACGCTGGTCTGGGCATAGCTTATCTTGACTCTGCTGAATTCAAGGCGTTCCTAGAGCAGCAGGAGGAGAAAGATGTTCCGGCCGCTATGGAAGCTGCTGGAATAGAACTCTAATAATTAATGCATGAGATGGGCAGGCAGGTCTTGCCCATTTTTTTATGACTCTCAACAACAAGGAACAACAAGGAGTGATTTTTCATGAGAACAACAAAGACAAAGGCTTTCGCTAGTCTCATCAGTGCGCTTATCCTGCTCATCTTCGAGATATGGGCTTACATTCAGACTACAGGTTTCAAGATTCACAAGCGCGCATACATTCAGCCAGCAACCTTCCCGCAAATTATGATCTGCGCAATGATGATCTTCACTGTGATTTTATTCGTGCAGTCCCTCCTTAAGGTGACCCGCGGCATGAAGCCGGAAGACCCTGAAAATGAGATTGCCGCCAGCATAAACCCTTTTACTAACCGCGGAGTAGCGGCTGCGCTGTTCGTGATTATCCTGTGCGTCATGTACACAATTCTCTTCGACAAGCTGGGCTATGTGCTCGTCTCGGCGTGCATAAGCATCATTATCATGTGGATGATCGGCAAGAGAGACTTGAAGATTATTGTCCCGATCTCGATTCTCGTGCCGCTGGTCATGTGGTTCATCTTCTACAAGCTGCTCACAGTCAACATACCAATGGGCGTGCTTCAGCCTTTGCGCGACTTGGTTGACAAACTTTAAAGGAGACAGGGGCATGAACTGGGGATTATTGTTAGAGAGTTACATAAACGTTTTTACTAGCTTTCAGGTTATCGGGATGACATTTCTCGGCGCGCTGGGAGGGATTCTTCTTGGTGCTATTCCGGGCATGACGGCCACTATGGGGGTCGCTCTGCTCATTCCTTTTTCCTTCGGGATGGACCTCATACCATCAATCGGCCTGCTTCTCGGCATCTACTGCGGAGGAATGTACGGAGGGTCAATCTCGGCCATACTCATCCACGCGCCGGGTACTCCCAGTGCAGCTGCGACTCTTCTGGACGGCTATCCTATGTGTCAGAAAGGGCAGGCGGGAAAAGCTCTGTCGATAGCTATGTTCGCTTCATTCTGCGGAGGCTTGTTGGGCGCGCTGATCATGACGTTCCTCTCGCCGCTGGTCGCTCAGATGGCCATGAAGTTCACAAGTGCAGAGATGCTGATGCTGGCGTTCTTCGGCCTGTCAGTGATCGTCTCCATCTCTGGGAAGTCAATCGCCAAAGGAATGATCTCTGCATTCTTCGGCCTCCTGCTCGCAACTGTCGGCCAAGACCCCACATACGGAGCAAAGAGATTCATCTTCGGCTTCCGTCCTCTGCTGTCAGGGTTCTCATTTATCCCGACACTCATTGGACTGTTCGCCATTGCGGAAGTCATCGCGGGCATCGAACGAATCATCAACGGTGAAGATAAGCAGCAGAAGTATGAGGAAAGAATCACCAGCGTTCTTCCAGACCTCAAGACTATTAGGCAGATATGGCCTAACATCCTTTCTGGAGGCCTAATAGGGACATTTATAGGGGCAATTCCTGGAGCAGGAGGTGATATTGCTGTGTTTGTGTCCTACGGCTTCAACAAAAGCTCATCGAAGCATCCGGAACTGTGGGGGACAGGAATACCCAACGGCGTCGCGGCAACAGAATCCGCAAACAATGGCTGCTCTGGAGGGGCTATGATCCCACTGCTTTCTTTGGGTGTCCCAGGTGATGCTGTTACTGCAGTCCTGCTCGGGGCGTTCATCATGAAGGGGATTCAGCCGGGACCAATGATGTACGTCAATGAACTCCCTACCGTCTATCGTGTCTTTGCCGCACTTATGCTCGCAAATATAGCAATGCTGATTGTCGGCTGTGCTGGTGTGCGCTTCTTCGCAAAGATCGTCTCGCTTGAGAAAACAATGCTTTACCCGATAATCCTCGTCGTGTCTCTTCTGGGAGCGTTCTCGATCAACAAGAGCGTCTTTGACGTAGGCGTATGCGTCCTGTTCGGAGTGGTCGGCTACCTCATGAATAAGTTCGAGTTCCCGCTGTCTCCGATTCTGCTTGCGCTGATTCTGGGGCCGATGTGCGAACAGAACTTCGTGCGCTTTGTTGACGTCAATAACGGCAACTTCTGGGAGATACTGCACCGCCCAATCGCTGTCGGCTTCTTCATCGTCTCAGTCTGCACGATACTTCTGGCGATTTACAACCAGAGGAAGATAAACAGGATGGAGGCAGAAAACAGAATAAAGTAGGGCATGCAATTAAGATATTATGCGTCAATGATACTGCCCCTGCCTAGATAAGTGGGGGCGTTATACCTTCCAGCAGGCTTAGTACGAAACAACTCACATCTGCATTTTCACTTCATTAACAAACCTTAGACCTCAATCACTCTGGTAGAATGCAGGCACTATCTATTAGGAGGACAGGACTTCACACAGTTACTACAGGATAGTTCGCTGTACATCGCTCGAGCGTTTGGTAACAAGACATTCAGAGAAAACTGCTCCAGTGTTGAGATTGGACATACGTTCAGTAGTAAGCTGCACCAATAAAGAGGAACTAAACGCAGAGGCTTACTGCTAAGGAATGTTATGGCAGTTCTTACTATCTATTCTCAAACGTATAGGTTCTGTAGTTGTCCTTGTAGATGAGTACGACACGCCGACACTCGACAACCTCTCTAACCTCAAGAGAGCTAATGAGATGCAGGAAGTTCTGCGCTCGTTCTACACGGTGCTGAATAGCTGCGATGAGTTCCTGCGCTTTGTCTTCATCACTGGGATTTCCAAGTTCAGCAAGATGGGCGTGTTCTCCGCCATGAATAACCTTGAGGACATTTCTATGGATAGGCAGTACGGCGACTGGCTGAACTCTGCCTCGACCGATATGGAAGTAACGCACGATGAGCTTCTTGCGCGACTGAGAGACTACTACGATGGCTTCAGCTTTGACGGCAGGACTAGGCTGTACAACCCATTCTCTATCCTTCAATGCCTCAATAAGGGTGAGTTTCGCAACTACTGGTACGAGAGCGGCTCTCCGTCCTTCATCGTTGAGTGGATGAAGGAGCACCAGATACTCACCCCTGAAGAGTACCGCCACATCGTCATCAACAACAACGACTTCATCAGCGCACAGGAGATTGAGCAGGCTTACGCGCCGAGTTCCATGGATCAGAGCGGTTTACTCACCATCGCGAAGAAAAATGAGCAACTCTTGATACTGCATCGCTGGAAGTGATTACTACCAGTAGAGTTTGGCCGCATATGAGGAAGAATATCATCGGCATGTTCGTATTGGACGTACTCTGATGCTCCAACCGGTTCAGCTCGTCTACGATGGTGAAGGAGACATCGTTCTTCATGCCCAGATACACAGAGTCCTCGATAGTGTTGAACTGTATCTCGTTCGGAGTTAGCACCGTATAAAAGTTCGCGCTCTTGTACTTGAAATCATGTTGACAACTGGCAACAATAAATAAAAGGAGTGGTAATAAATGCTGAACAAAAGGTTAAAAGAGTACAGGAAAGCTAAGGGCTGGACCACAAGATGATTTAGCTGAACAAAGCGGATATTCACGAAGCTCCATTATTAACTGGGAGACTGGGAAACGTGCTCCTCGAACAGTAGATATAGATAAATTAGCCATTGTGCTTGGAATACAACCACAAAGTTTGCTAGATAATTCATCAGACATAGTTGATGATGTAATATCTAAAGACGCTTGGCTTCTTCCTTCAGGACTAGGACAAAATAGCAATGAAACGAAACAAAACGTTGGACTTTCGTATTGGGGTGGCGTGCTTAACACAGCTATGCATTTAGCTGACACTAAGAACCTACAACAAATCAAGCTAGTTGCTTCGTTACTTAAATTGGCATATGAAAATCTCTCTCAAGTTATTGAGCAATTACAGACAGAACCAAAAGAAACAGTCTCCAGTGTTTCAGCCTATAATGGAGACTACAGTAGCTACTCTAACAACACTCTCAATTTAGGCAAAGCAATAGCATAAGGAGGAAGATGTATTATGCCAAACATAACTATGGCACTAATGCCATATCCTAACAACAATCAGAACGCGGATATTGAAGAACTCTTAAATAGACTAAGAATACCTACGGTGAATCTTAATACAGTATTAAATCGTGCACGCAAATATTTGAGTAAATATTGCCTACATTACGGAGAAGTTAGGAATGTTATGCATCAAGACACTGGCGTAGTGATTGGGTTAATAGTGTATTTCATAGCAAACGAGCCTACGATAAACCGCACAAAACTAGAAGCGTATATACTGTTGCTCAATACTATATGTGCTCTAGCATATGGGAAAACATTTTTTAGCTGTTCTCTAAATACTAACGGCCGTATAGGAAATTTTAAGAAATTCATCGATGATATGAAGGTTCAAGAACTTATCATTCACCAAGAAAACAACACTTACGGTTTATGTACTAATTCATCATGGATTATTGCTCACTCAACTAATATATTTGATGGGATAGTTAATATATTAACTGGTATTTTAGGAACTTGGGGACATAAGAACGGCAGGCAAACATTAGAAGATGCTTTATCGCTAATGGGCTATCATGTTTATAGTCCTAGACAAGATGAGATTGCGCAAATGTTGGAAGATGACATGAAGCGTCGTGCACAAGGAATTGAGAATATTATAAACGTAGAAATAGACGAGAATAACGAAGACAAGCATAATGGTTCTAATATAATCCCAAAGCAAAATAACTAAAGGGGAAGCATAACTATGAGCAATTTTAAAGTCATGGAGTAAGTTAGTTGTTTTAGCGTTAGTAGTTTTTTTGTTCTCAGGCTGTGGTGGCGGTGGGGGCAACATTGCGACTAACAATACCTACACTAAAGACGATACCTCAACTCCTACAACTCAAGATAACTACAATGTGGGAACATATACGGACACTTACGATATTGCTGCCTTCTTAGATGGTGAATGGAGCGGTATAAGCATGAGTGGAAATGCTACGGGGTCAGAAGGTAGATTTAATGTAATATTATCTTCAATGACTGTAACTATATGGGGCACGCAAATTACTGGAAATACTGGTACGTCATATTTAACCAGTAGACAAGATTGGGATTGTTACTATCAAGGCACAGAATACTTAGGAATTTATGAGTTATATGCTGATGCTGAAAAAACAAAAATGCAACACGTAGGAATAAACACATGGAGATGCGCATCACAAGACGGTACTATTGTAATCATTCAAGTTCTATCAAACTCAACAGCAATGGTAATACAAGAGGGAACAGTAAATTTTGGTGGACATAATTACAACTATTCCGTTAAGGGGACAATGCGCAAAAAGAATAGCGGCAATTACGAGATTAATCCTACACCAGAACCACAAACAGATACTCAGTCTACACCTCAAGTAAAAGAGGATAATTCAAACCTTACTAGTAACTATAAATTAGAGACACTAGCAGGAACTTGGTACGCTTATAATGGTTCTGGAACTGCTACCGGTTCTAGTGGAACTTTAGAGCTTAGACTGTCATCGGCAAATGTATCCTTCAATAACATACAAGGAACAAGCAATATGAATGTAACCTCTACCATTAGGTGGGATATATATCAAAACAATTTATATTCACGTACAATAGTTTCAGAGCACTCTAATGAAAGAGTATCAGTGCAACAACTAAATAATAATTCTTGGAGTTATACATTTAGCAACATAAGAAATGCTAATACCATCACGATAAAATTTATATCGGACACCAATATAGAGATAACCGAGACCGGAAGTTTATTACTAAACTCACGAGTATACGAATACACTGCTTCATACACAATGACTAAGTAATAGCATATGGTCAGCACAATATACTCTGAATTTAGCATAACAGAAAGGTGATACTATTATGTCCAATACTCAAAAACTCGCTGTTGCCATCTGGAACTACAAGGGCGGCGTGGGTAAATCCACTATCGCTCTCGTGCTCGCCGAAATCGCTGCTCAACAAGGTCTTCATGTCTTAGCCCTTGACTTAGATGAGCAAACAGAATTTAGCTCACACTCTTAGTCTCTCGGAAACTCTCTTCTCTACACTCACAGTTAGATCTTCCATAAAGAGAGAGTTCGCTGACGAAAACTTTAACCTTTTTGTTATCGATACTCATCCAGCAAAGGATAACACCATTATAGATGCTCTGAACTTTGCTGATATTGTCCTCATACCTGTACTTGGAGATTATCACAGCATTATCAATCTGCGCTCCGTATTTGATTACGTTATCGATACTGGCGTTGGGGAAGGCTAAATCGCTATTGTCAAGAATGCTATGACTTCTCTCAAAATGTCCGCTGAAGTTGAAAACATGCTCCATGAACAAGGCTATCCTTACGCTGGCAGACTTCCTAGAAGCAACATACTCGCCAGAAATATTGCGTCGGGCTATAAGTGGGATAGGTCTATGCAAGGGCAACAAAGAGAGCCTTTTCTGCAACTTTATGCTAACATTTGGAGTTGCCTATGAGACCATGAACTCGGGTAATTTTTATAACCTTTGAAGTGTTTAACTTATGCCAGGACTTCGCGAAAACTTACACGAACGCTTAGCTCATGAGCTAGTTATTGATGAAGAGTTCAAGTCTCTCATTCCGCCACTACTGCCTGAAGCGTACTCAGGACTTGAAGCTAGTATCATAACTGAAGGCTGCAGAGACGCTATTATCATTTGGGGTAACATTATCATTGACGGCCACAACAGATACAGGATATGTACGGCTCACAATGTGCCCTACAAAACAAAGTCTATGGAGTTTGCTAGCCGTGATGAAGCTAGGCTCTGGATGCTCCATAATCAATTAGCTAGACGTAACCTTACTGACTTTCAGCGCATTGAGATGGTCAGGAAGTTTGAACATGCTGTAAAAGCTCAAGCGGAACAGAGAATGCTTGCTGGGAAAATAGTCCCTAGCGGTAACCTTCACAAGGGAAGAGCAACAGATGAACTCGGTAATCTTGCTGGTGTTTCTAGTAAAACATATGAGCACGCAACAGAAATTCTTGATAATGCTCCTGAAGAAATCATTCAAGCTACTCGTAATGATGAATTATCTATTAACGCAGCCTATGAACTAACTAAGATGCCGAAAGATACTCAGCAGGAAGTTGTTCAACGTATTTCTAGCGGAGAGAAGCCCAAAAAAGTTATTTCTGATGTCAAACAACGAGCTAAACACCAACGTACCGATATGGACTATTGGAATGCTCTCATCAAGAACGCTGAACGCGCAGCCAAGAAAGGGCAGAACATAGACGCTATACTTGCCATCTTGAACAAAGCTATTTCTATCGTTAAGAACGCTAACACTTAATACACCTATGGCATAACTACTGCTAGATTGCTCCATATTGATATTACAAGTTACTCTAGAATTTCCTTGATTTGCTCATGAACTAAGTTATTCAAGAAGAGCAATCTCTTAGCCGAAAGGTTATGTGTCTTATGGCGTATAAATGAGAAATCTTGAAGCTGGTGTAATATGCCCTTTGTCCTATGAGTTAGCCATTTGCCCTTAGCGGTTGTTACAAAGTCAAATCCTGCACCTATATTATGCCCCAAAGACTTTACATAATCCGTATCTTCTCTTAGCGTCTTAGCCATCCCTTGCGCCACTAGAGCCATATTGTGCTCAAACAATGGCGCAAATCTCTTTATACGGAACGTATCATTGTCCACTATGAAACCAAAGTTCCCTAAGTGTCGGTCTAGGTTTAGTATCACTGCATCTAACACTATCATATCTCGGAAATCTTCAGCTAGACCGTATTGCTCCAGGAAGGACATAATGTTTGCGTACCTATAGCTTTTAGTCTTGTCTAAGTACTTATAAATTGGCATAAATCCATTCTCTTCATACGTGAATATTGCACAATACTAAGTGCCCTTTGAAGCGTCGAAGGTCATACTTAAGTGCTGAATGACAAATTATAGATAGCTGTGATGTCTAGAACTCAGAGTAGGGTTCTAGACCGGCATTCGCATATCTTTCTGTTCCCTTCTTGTACAGCTGAATATGTCCAGACTTATCCCTTATCCAACACTTCTCGAATGAGCCTTCTGATGTAAACTCTGGCGACGTTGATGACAATTTTAGCCCATTAAGCCCTTTGCTAAACGCCGTCTTCGCTACTACATCGGTGAAGTCATTCGTGTATAGGCTTACATTTTCCCACAACAGATTTTCTTCGGCATTACGTACCCACAGAGTATCATTAAGTCCTAACGCATGGGGTATCTCTAGAAAACCTTGTATCGTGTCGATATGCCATTCTTTCAGCCATCGACGTAAGTGGGGTTTATGTTTCGCATAGTTACGACGCTCCCCCCACTCTTGAATACTACGAAAGTCGGGCGGCAAAAAGCTATCGTCAACATACCGTTCCAATTCAACACAGTAGTATTGAGACATTTCATCTATACGAACACCAAATAGTAATAATTCAGTGTTCTTGTTCATCAAGATGTATTCTCTCGTCTATCATAACATCACTTAGAATATAGACCACCATATAGCCGCAAATCATCTTCGTCATCATCTAGCCCGTCGTCCAACTTTGGTACGTGCATCTCTATGCCATTACTTGGTCCTGAATGCCGCTTTAGGCGATAATTCTCCGCATTCCTTATGGTTACCCAGTTACCATTCTCTAACAGTCGGGACACTATCGGCTCCATATAATCTATATTCCACTTGTTGATCAGACCGTTCAGTTCGTACGCGTTCGTCGTTACTATCGTCTGCAACCCGTGCTTGTACCTATAGTCCAGTATCTCGAACAGGTATGATAGCCGCGTCTGGCTCGTCGTCTCCTTCCCTAAGTCGTCCAGTACTAGCAATGATGCTTCCTTGTACTTTCGCTTCATTGGCGATATGTCCTGGAAATTCCTTGCCGCTTCTGCTAGCTTGCTTAGTAGCTCCGGCACGCTATCAAAGATTACTTTTTGCCCCGCTCTTATCGCTTCTAGAGCTATAGCTGTCGCTAGGTGTGTCTTCCCTGTGCCTGATCTTCCCGCCAAGACTAAGTTTGTCTTGCGTTCTGAGGCTAACATTGCCTGCGCTTTCGCTACTGTTCCTTCTGCTCCGGCATTCTTGTGGTCGTAACTGTCGAATGTCTGGGTCGCCTGCTTAGGGATCAGCCCGCTTTCTTTCACTTGGTGCTCAAATTCACATTCTGTTTGGCTCTGTGTACTTATGTGCCTGCACGGGATTACTTCTCCTTCCGTTACTAATAGGGCTTTATTGCCGTACCGCTCCCCTATCGTTACGTTCCGTCGGGGGGCTTCCTGCGACTTTATGCGTGGTTGGCGGCACTTCGTTGGGTCGGTGCAATGTGCACAGCATCGGTCGGTATACATTGCTTCACGCAACCATATGCGCGACTGCGGGCTTCCTTGATTGTACACTTCACGCAGTTGCTCTTCACTATACTCAGGGTACAGCAGCCCAAAGTACTGTAATTCCGTCAGTTTTTCGCCGCTTGCTTCCGCCGCTTTTATCTGCTCATACAGCCCCGTTAGTTCGACTGGCTTTTCTGCTTCGGGCTTCTTCGCTGACTGGTGCTCCGCTATCACTCGTTCCGCGTCGGCTACGCTCATTGACAGGCTAGCTGCACTCTCCGTTGTTTTTGGCGCATTAGACACATATTCGCCAGTATTAATAGACATATTCTCCGCGTCAGCTACTAGTGTACTCTCTGTTGGTGCTGTCGATTTTGTGGCGGTATTGTTCCTGCGCGTCGCCTTTTTCTTCGCACGGGCTGTATTCGGGTTGTAGGTCGCTGGCTGCCCCATCAGTATCTTGTACAGGTAGTTCGCCTTCAGACACTTGGGATTGCGTCCACGCTTCTTGAAGTCCGCTGCTCGTTTCTCGATTTCGCGCTGGATACGAGTGGGCGTGTGCTTCTCCAGCAGTTTCTTCAAGCAGATAATTTCGTAGTCTTCCAGCTTGGTTCGCCCGGAGAGTGTCATTAGACTTCTGGCTGTCGGTATCAGTATGTCCGGTATCCCTGTAAAATCTAGCTCCAAGCCTTTGGCTGAATGCCTTTCTTCCTGTGCCTGCCTGGGGCCTGTAGTCTCCACAGCACTTACCTCTGGTTGATGAAGGGGGTTGCTCTTGGTGCTTTCTTCCTGCTCCTGTCTGGACTTCGGTGGGAAGGTTTCCTGTCCTTCACTCTGTGTGTTTTTCTCTTCCCCTGCTGAGCTTATCTCAGAAAAACTACTTATGGGGAGTTCCGGCTTCCCCGTTAGGTTAGTTCCTTTAGATTCTGATTCTAGATAAATACTCTCTGT
>CALAUZ010000196.1 GCA_937892105.1 uncultured Fretibacterium sp.
ATATTCAGATTGGACAAATAAATTATATTATTTATTTTAGGGTCGTCATCCGTTGAATCGAAATCATTTAGTTTATAATCATTTTTCGTGAATAAATTAAAATCTGCATCTTTAATGTTTATATTCCTTGATTTATCAATAAATTTTTCTTCATATTTTTTTATTATCTTAGTTAATATTAATCCACTTATTTCATTTGGGTCTACAAATGTTTTAACAATTATATTATTTAAATCTATATGAGAAATATGCAATTGATGGCTCATTGATTCGATTGAAAGACTTGCTTTAAATTTAATATATGGATCTATTATAAAATTTAATTTATATGAAAATGTTAAAGATACTGGGAATAATATTCATGGTAATAGCCTCAGCAGTCGGAGGTGCGGCGTTAAGGCTGATGGAAGTCCTCAATGACCCTAATCCTCTGCCTTTGCCTAAAACATCACAGAATGTTGCTGTACAGACGGTGAAGCCTTCGGAAGGAACAAAGGGTTCTTCGGCTGATACTGAACTGGCGGTTGGTGAGGCTCAAAAGCAGGAAACAGGGACTTCAAGGGGAAGCGTGAATGTTCTTGTTGTCGGGCTGGATAATGTTGAAGGCGGCTCAAGGACTGACGCAATAGCACTGGCGATATTCGACAGCGAAAATCCAGGACTAAGAATAGCGTCAATTCCAAGAGACTCCCGCGTTTATATTCCTGGACGAAGCTGGGACAAGATTAACCACGCATATGTTTACGGCGGAATAAAGCTGCTGCGTGAGACTTTGGTAAATCTTACTGGTATGCCGATAGATTATTTTGTGAAGATAAACTATAAGAGCTTCCCAAGAATTGTTGACATTCTCGGCGGGATTGACATATACGTTGAGAAGAGGCTTCATTACAACGACTATTCGGGAAAGTTATTCATCAACATTCCGGCGGGGCAGCAGCATATGGACGGTAAAACGGCTCTGGGATATGTGCGTTTCAGACACGATCCATTAGGCGACATAGGGAGGGTTCAGAGACAGCAGAAATTCATCGACATCATGATGAAGAAGCTCAAAACTCCAACGATAATCCCAAGAATACCCGCGATAGTAACAGAGCTGTTTGACGCTATAGACACGGATCTAGCACCGCTTGAGGCGTTGAAGCTGGTTCAGTTTGCGAATACATTGCCGCCTGACAGGATAAAAATGTTCATGGCACCTGGACGTTCGGGTTCATATAAGAACATAAGCTACTGGATACTCGATAACAACGCGTTTTCCCTTCAGCTTGCGGCAAAGCTTCCGCCTGCAGATTCGTTTGTTCTTGAGGCGGCGGAAGAAGTAGATCTCAATCTCAAACCCGCGAAGACTGACACATCAGATCTTGACAGCGCGAAGATTGCGGAGCTGCGAGACCAGATAATGAGCATACGCATACTCAATGGAGACGGCGAAAAGGGCATCGGCAAGAGGGCGGCACAGATTTTCCAGCGTATAGGTATCGAAGTTCCGTACACTGGAAACGCCAGGCATTACGACTACAGGGCATCGAGCATAATATATCCTCCCAGCGATGATGAATCCGTGAGGCAGGGAGCTATGGCATTGGCTGAACTCTGCGGCATAAAGAATGAGAGGCTTGTTCAGCCTGACAAGAGGGCGGCATCATTGACGCTGATAATCGGGCATGACAAGGAGGAGCTGTTCAGGAGGCTTGAACCGCTGAATTCATAGCGGGTAAAAGCATGAACAGGTTTGCCCCTGCTTTCAATTGCGGGGGCTTGTTTTGTGTCATGATATAATCGCAGTCATTCTCACATAAACAAACAGGAGGCAACAAAATGGCAGTAAACCTCAGAGGCAGGAGCTTCCTCACACTAATGGACTTCACGACCTCAGAAATAGATTATCTCCTCACCCTTGCGGCAGACCTCAAGGCCAAGAAGCGCGCAGGAATACGCGGCAGCACACTTGCTGGGAAAAATGTCGCTCTAATCTTCGAGAAGTCGTCCACAAGAACACGCTGTGCATTTACAGTATCCTGCAATGACGAAGGTGCATTCCCAGAATACCTCAACAAGAATGATATACAGCTCGGTGCAAAAGAAGATGTTAAGGACACCGCAAGGGTATTAGGCCGCATGTTCGACGGCATAGAATTTCGCGGCTTCAAACAGTCAGTTGTTGAGGAACTCGCAAAGTATTCAGGCGTACCAGTCTGGAACGGCCTCACCGATACAGACCACCCTACCCAAGTCCTCGCTGACTTCCTGACGTTACGGGAGAATTTCGGCAGCCTCAAGGGCCTCACTCTGGCATACTTAGGAGACGGCCGGAACAACATGAGCAACGCACTCATGATAGGCTGCGCAAAAATGGGCATAAACTACGTAATAAGCACCCCCAAAGAGTTAGAGCCTGACGCTGAGCTTCTTGCCAAATGCAGAGACATAGCCTCTCACAGCACAATAACAGTCATCAATGACCCCAAAGAAGCCGTAAAAGGTGCGGACGCAATATATACTGACGTGTGGGTATCAATGGGTGAGGAGGCTCTCAAGGAGGAACGTTACAGGCTGCTCGGAGCATGGCAGGTTACAGCCGAAATCATGAATGCAACAGGCAAGGATAGTACGATATTCCTTCATTGCCTTCCAGCCGTAAAGGGAGCTGAAGTTACGGAAGAAGTGTTCGAGAGCGAGGCGTCAAAAGTTTTTGACGAGGCCGAAAACCGTATGCACACGATAAAAGCTGTAATGGTTGCGACATTAGGGGCATGAAATCATCATCGGACACAAGTCTTAACGCCCGTGTGAGAATACCCAAGTCCCACCCTCAAATAGAACTGCGCGGAAAACTCGACAGTCTCAACGCAAACATCACAATGTTTCAGGCAGCTTCGGGGAATAGTGAATACATTGCAGACCTTGAGGAAGTCAGGGGAGTTGTAACCCGTCTACAGAAGTGCGAGGCAGGAGAGAAAGTTTTTTCCGACAGGCTGGTATTATGGGGGCTTGACGAGGACGAAATACACGAACGCTCACATAATCCGGCAAAGTATTACGGCATTGGACACATACTCCCTCACTATGATATGGGACGTGAAGCGGCGGGTATCAACCTTCTGCGTACTATTGTGCGGGAAACTGAAGTTGCGGCCTGCCGTGCTTATGATGGCGATGACGGCTTAAGGATTATCCACGTACTTAACCGTCTTAGCAGTGCGCTGTACATTCTAACCTACAAATACCTGCCCAAAAGTTATAACAGGGTAATGCGTTTTGGCTCTCCTGAATGACAGGGGAGTTTTCTTTCCTCTAGGCTTGACTTTGCAGATTAACCGTGTAAAATTTCTGCAATTCATTTCATACTGAGAAGGTGTGTTAATGAGACTGAATAAAATTCTCAGCAGATTATTCTCAGGAACGGGCAAAGAACTAGAAACTCCCGTTCCGGACACAACACAGGATACCAGCGGAAAACGAAAGGACATCAGCATAATGGCAGGCAGCAATTACAGGTTCGAGACAATACAGCTCCACGCAGGTCAGGAAAACGCAGACCCAGCAACGGACGCTAGGGCAGTACCAATATACGCTACAACATCATACGTCTTCAAGGACTCAGCTACAGCGGCAGGACGTTTCGCACTCACTGAGCCGGGCAACATCTATACCCGCCTCATGAACCCCACAAATGACGTTTTCGAGAAGAGGATTGCGGCACTTGAAGGCGGAAAGGCAGCTCTCGCGGCAGCTTCAGGTTCTTCGGCAATAACCTACGCCGTTCAGAACATCGCAACAGCCGGCTCTCATATCGTATCATCAACAAACCTTTACGGCGGGACTTTCAACCTTTTCGCAAATACCCTTCCTGAGCAGGGAGTTACGGCGGATTTCGTTGACCCCTCAAACCCTGAGAACTTCGCTAAAGCCATAAAGCCCAACACAAAGCTGCTTTACGCTGAGACACTCGGCAACCCAAATTCTGACGTTATCGACATCGAGGCCATCGCAAAAGTCGCTCACTCTCACGGAATACCTCTGGTCATCGACAACACTTTCGCAACACCATACCTTTGCAGGCCGATAGAGTACGGTGCTGATATAGTCGTTCATTCGGCGACAAAGTTCATCGGCGGTCATGGTTCAGTAATGGGAGGAGTAGTTGTTGACGGCGGTAATTTCGATTGGGCACAGAACGATAAGTTTCCCGGCCTCTCAAAGCCAAATCCGTCATATCACGGCATAGTTTTTACTCAGGCAGTCGGGAACATTGCATATATCATCAAGCTCCGCACAACTCTTATGCGGGATCAGGGAGCATGTCTCTCACCGTTCAACTCGTTCCTTCTTTTGCAGGGATTGGAGACGTTATCGCTGAGGGTGGAACGCCACGTCGCAAACGCGCTGCAGGTTGTATCGTTCCTGAAGGGACACCCGCAGGTTGAGAGGGTAAACCACCCGTCATTGGAGCAGGGAAGACAGAAGGAGCTTTACGAGAAGTATTACCCCAACGGAGGCGCGTCAATATTCACGTTCGACATAAAGGGTAACACAGAGACCGCCAAAAAGTTCACCGAGAGCCTGGAATTGTTCTCGCTTCTTGCCAACGTTGCTGACGTAAAATCACTCGTCATTCACCCCGCCTCAACAACACATTCACAGCTCAGCGAGGAGGAGTTGTTATCCTGCGGTATAAGGCCGACAACTATACGTCTCTCAATCGGGACAGAACATATTGACGATATTCTTGCTGACCTTCAGCACGGATTTGATGCAGTGAAAGGGCTGTAAATGCTTATCTCAACTCGTGGAAGATATGCGCTTCGTTTCCTGGTGTACCTTGCGGAGAACCGGCACAGAGAACACATCACTACACAGGAGCTTGCGGAAAGCCAGGCCGTCTCGCGGAAATATGCTGAGCGTCTCATGGGTACTCTGTCGCGGGGAAAATTTGTGTCATCACAGCATGGTGCTGGAGGGGGCTACTGTCTTGCGGTTGAGCCTAAGGAATGCAAGGTAAGCGATATACTTTCGGCAATGGACGAGGAACTTGCGCCTGTCGAATGCCTGAAGTGTGAGCCTAACACGTGCCCAAGAGCCGGAAAATGTCCCACGCTTCCCATGTGGAAAAAGCTGGGGAATATTATTCATGATTTCTTTGACGGCATAACCCTTGCGGATTTAGTGAAGTAGAAAATATAATGCTCCCCTGAAGCCAACATCATCGGGGGAGTTTTTTAGCTGTTACGGTTACAAGAAGTATAAAACGAAATTAAAGAACCTATAGAAATCTCAATATCAGCAATGTTAATCACCATAGGAATGAATGGTATCGGTATCCAGTCAATAACATAACCGAGTATTAATTTTTCGGCAAGGTTCGACAATCCACCGCCAAGCATTATGGAATACCCTGCCTTTTCCCACTTGCCAATATACGGGTAAAACGCTCCATAAGCGATTAACACGCAAGCCAGAGCCGTTACTATGCTTGATATTATGGGCATGTCCTGGAAGGTACTGAATGCCATTCCGTAATTATAGTAATAATGCTTAGGGTTTCCAAAAAGTATCCGGCATATATGTTCAATGCTTATGCAGATGACGGTTATTATTATTGTACGGCGCAAAATCTCTTTATCCCTTCAGCAACACCGTCATTGTTGTTGTCCAGAGTGATATAGTCCGCAATTTCCCGAAGTTCAGGCACAGCATTGGCCATAGCGACACCTGTTCCGGCCGACTGTATCATGTATACATCGTTGAGGCCGTCCCCGAACGCAAGAGTATCACTCAGAGAAATGCCCAGAAGTCCGGCAATAAACTTCAGAGCGTCCCCTTTGTTTGCGAGAGTGTCGTTAATCTCGATGTTGTTCGGAACAGATGACGTGAACAGCAGCTTTGGGAATACCACAGGGAGAGACTTCAAGAGATTTTCCCGCAATGAAGCGTCAAGCGTGTACATCTGCATTTTCTGGACACCGTTCTTAGTCCTGAGGACATCATAGATATCATCAGCGGGGCTTCTCAGGTCTTTCACTACTCTAACCTGCCACTCGCCTATCATGACATCTTCAAGACGGTCATACAAATCCCGCCTCATGTATCCCTTGCCGTCAGCCACAAAGTCATACACAACTCCCAAATCATCGGACACACAGCATATAGCTTCCGCCCGCTCTATGGGTATGTTGAACTCCGCAATCGTCTTCATGGCTTTAACATCAAATATTGCCGCACCGTTAAGAGTTATGGCATACCGCACAAAGTCAAGAGCCTTCAGGTTCTCAGGGACAGCACCCCAAAATCTCCCCGTTGCGGGAACAATCTCAATCCCCATTTCCGCTGCCCTCTCAAGCGTCCTTAAAGTCTCCGGCGTAATCTCCTTCCTGTCGTTGAACAGCGTACCATCAAGGTCAAACGCAACAAGCCTTACATTTCCCATGCGTTCAATCTCTCCTCAAAGAATTTCATCGTCCTCTCAAACGGTTCGGAACTCGTAAGGTCAACCCCTGCCCTGCGTAGAATGTTAAGGCTGTAATCACTGCCGCCGCTTCTGAGAAAGTTTATGTAGCGTCCGACAGCCCCGTCTTCCTGTGATAGTATCGCCGAAGCAAAAGCATTAGCCGCCGTGAAGCCGGTAACGTACTTGTAGACGTAGAATGCTGTGTAGAAGTGAGGTATTCTTGCCCATTCCGCGCAAAGTTCAGGGTCAATCACCATGTCAGGGCCGTAACACTGTGCGTTGAGTTTCTCCCAGAGACCGCAGAGGTAATCGGGCGTTAAGACGTTTCCTGCCTCAGAGTATGAGTGTGTCTCACGCTCAAAGTCAGCGAACATTGCCTGCCGGAAAAACGTAGTTCTCACCATGTCGTAATAGTAGTTCAGCAGCCATTTGCGATTTTCGGGGTTTTCAGAGTTTTTGAGGAGGTACTCAAGCAGTAATGCCTCGTTCGTTGTCGACGCAACCTCAGCAAGCAGTATAGTGTAGTCAGCATAGACCTGCGGCTGTGTCTTTCGGGAATAATAACTGTGCATACTGTGTCCCATCTCGTGAACAAGCGTAAAGACATCATGGAGTGTTCCGTCATAGTTCAGCAAGACATATGGGTTAGTGCCGTAAGCTCCCCATGAGTATGCACCCTTGCGTTTGCCTTTGTTCTCGTAGATGTCTATCCAGCGTTCGGATATTCCGCGCCTGAAGTCGGAAATGTATTCGTCTCCCAGAGGTGCGAGTGCCTTCAACGCGATATCAACAGCTTCATCAAACTCTATTCTAGTCTCTGGTTCTGAAGTCATAGGGGCGTTAATGTCGTAAAAATGTAAATCGTCAAGGCCGGATACTTTCTTTCTGAGAGAAATGAGCCTGTGCATTAAGGGCTGTGAATATTCCCGCGCCGTCTCTACAACGTGGCTGTAAACGTCTTCAGGAACATTCTCATCGAATAAGGCCATGTCGAGGGAACTGGAGTATTTTCTCACCTGCGAGTAGAATATATCACCCTTCACTGAACCGGCGTATAGTGCTGATATTGCGTTCTTGTACTTCGCGTAAGTTCCGTATATTCCCATAAATGCATCATGTCTTACCTGCCTGTTTCTGCTCCTGCTGAACCTGTACCATCTCTCCTCCGTAAGCTCTGAGGTGCTGCCGTCCTCGTCAGTGATGTCGGGGAATTTCATGTCTGCGTCGGTAAGGAGTGTGAATGCGTTTGAGGGTACGGTTCTCATTTCACCGGCTTTTGCAAGTAGTATCTCCTGTTCATGGGGAAGAATATGCTCACGTTCGCGCAGCAACTTCCGGAAGAAAAACTCATAACGTGTAAGCTCATGCTCATTCTTTATGCAGTCGTTGATGTATTCGTGCGGCAGCGATAATATTTCCGGCTCAAAGAACGCTATAGCTGTTGAATATTTCACCATGAGGCTCTCAGAAAGTCCTGAAAGTTCCATAGGCTTGGTTTCGCGGAGGTCTTCATGGCTTTTCATGTTAGCGTAAACGTAGAGTTTCTCAAGTTCAAGGGATACTGCCTCATCAGCCCTTATGAACTCAAGCAGTACGCCTGAACCTTCCCCCAGTCTTCCCGCATAGCTTCCCAATGCGTCAACTTTTGCGGCCGTATCGTCAAAAGCTTTCTGCCACGCCTCAAAATCAGGATATATTGCTTCAAGGTTCCACCTGAAATTTTCGGGGATTTCCTTCCTCTCTGGTACTTCGTTAGTTTTGTTCATGTATTATTCTCCTGTATGCATATCACAGCCTGCCTCTCCAATTCCTGCAGGCTGCTTTCATTCCTTATAACATAATCGCACATGGCCATTCTCGCCTCGTGAGGAAGCAGGAATTTTTCCCGGCGCAAAAGTTCATCATTGCTCCAGCCCCGTGAAACCCTGCACCTTTCCGCCCTTACGCTGAAGTCTGCCGAAACATATACAACATCGTCAACCCATTCCGGCCGTCCTGCTTCCGGCAGAAGCGGTATCTCAAGAACTGCGGTATCAAGGGTCCGCGTAATCTCCTGCAATCTTGCCATGACGAGGGGGTGAATGAGAGCGTTGCAGAATTTGTGTTCCTCCTCATCACCGAAGATATGCCCGGCAACCTCCTGCCTTATGATGTTCCCATGAGTGTCAAGTATCCCGCTGCCCCATCGTGAGACAGCAATACTTTTCACATCGCCGCGCTCCCATAATTCTGACGTTACAACATCGGCATCGACAGTATCACAGCCCATCAGACGGGCGAATATCCCTGAAGCTGTGGACTTACCAGCTCCTATGTCCCCTGTAACCGCCATAACCGCCATAACTGCCCCTCCTGCCGCCGTAATCCCTGTAGAATGGCCGTGAAGTCTTCGCACGTTTTCCCCTGTCATCAGTCTTCTTGCAGCTGTCAGGTATCTCGAAGAGGAAGCGGGATAATTCATTCTCCACAACTCCGCCGTAAAGCCTTCTGGATCTTGCCGCAGTTAGGTACAGTCTTTCCTCTGCCCTCGTCATTCCAACATAGCAAAGTCTGCGTTCTTCTTCCAGTTCGTCATCATTGTCCTTTGAGCGTGAATGGGGGAAAATATCCTCCTCCATGCCAATGATGAACACTACTGGAAATTCGAGGCCCTTCGAGGCGTGAAGTGTGAGAAGCCCTACAGCGTCATTATCATCGCCTGAAGTGTCAGCGTCCGTGAACAATGCAGCTTCCGCGAGTGTTTCAGCAAGGTTTCCGTCAGGCACTATGGATTTCAGCTCTTTAACGTTTTCGAGCCTGTCCCTGTAATTATCCGGATCATAGTTCTTCAGGTACGTGTTGTAGTCCATGTCTTCGAGAACGTAATTTATTGCCGGCTTTATGCCATCGTCAGCCACATCAAGTATTGCGCACATGTGGGAGGCAAAATCCTTCATGGCCTGTCCCAACGCTCCCTTAACCGGCCATGCTCCGCCTGCCGCAATGCTCCAGACTTTCACCGGATCTTCCAGCATATCAGTATCTTGTGATGTCAGCCACTCATACCAGTTATTGCGCCTTACAGCTCCCATTCCCTTTATGGCGAAACCTGCAACCCTGTCAAGGGCGGATTTGTCCAGAGGGTTAAGAGCGAGCCTGAGAATTGACAGAACATCGCGGACTTCCATGCGGTCATAGAATGATAAGCCGCGTATAATCCTGTAAGGTATATCGTTCTCAAGCAGCTTATTCTCGTAGATCCTGCTCATTGCGTTTTGCCTGTAGAGTATTGCTATATCACTGTAACTGTAGTTGTAAACATCTCTTAGCTTCTCTATTTCGCTGACGATGAAATCTGCTTCCTGAAAATCTGACTGTGCCAGGAGAGTTTGTATTTTTTCGCCTGACCCTTTGGCTGTGTGGAGGTTCTTCTTTAACCTTGCCTTGTTGTTGCGGATTAAGGCATTTGACGCGTCAAGAATGTTGCCCGTAGACCTGTAATTCTCATCGAGAGTTATAGTTTTCGCGCCGTCAAAATCATTCGTGAAGTTCAGTATCATTCCAATGTCTGCGCCTCTCCAGCCGTATATTGACTGGTCGGGGTCTCCAACAACGTTAATCGTGCAGTTTGGCCCGACAAGATAACGCAGCAGAAGGTACTGCGGTTTGTTCACGTCCTGATATTCATCAACGAGAAGCCAGCTTATTCGTTCCTGTTCACGTCTTCTAGCGTCAACGTCCTGCTTCAGTATCTCAAGCGGCAAAATCATGAGGTCGTCAAAATCTGCCGCATTAATATCTCTGAGCCTCTTTCTGTATTCCTTTGAGAGCTTGTACACGGCCTCATCTTCCAGAGTTGTCTCATGCGGTATCGGTGTCCATGTCATATAGTCCCGTGAGATAAGCTCAAGCATTGAAGCTGGTGATGTTTCCTTCTCCGGAAACTTCATCTCCCGCATAATCTCCTGAACCAGTGCCCTGCTTTCTGCCCTGTCCATGACCGTGAAATCCCCTCTGAGGCCCGTAATCTCCTGCGTCTCTGCCGGGTGGCGGAACAGGAACTTCAACCCGTAAGCGTGGAATGTCCCTGCACTTATCCCAGATGATGATTGTCCTGGAACTAAAGCGTTAATACGTTCCCTCATTTCACCGGCGGCCTTGTTGGTGAACGTTACGGCCATTATGCTTCTTGGGTCAGCGATACCCTCAGCTGTAAGCCATGCTATTTTGCGCGTAAGTACACGGGTTTTACCGCTTCCTGCGCCTGCGAGAACGAGCAAAGGCCCGTCTATATACTTCACTGCTTCCTGCTGACGTAATGACAGGCTTGACAGTATATTTTTTCCTTCTTCATTCATAATTGGATATTATTGCTTTCTACCTCTAGTGATTCTATTGCAAGCTCATGCCCTGATAATATCTGCACGTTACTGCTTCCGCATAGAGGGCATACTAATTCCGTATCCTCGCGTGTAACTATTTTCCCGCAAGAGTAACACTTCAGAGTTACAGGCAGCATCATAACCGAGAGAAGCGCGCCTTCAGCCGGAGTATCTTTCGAGACTGCCGCAAAGATGAACGCCATTAGTTCCGGATTAACCTTGCGCATTCCGCCGACTTTCACCATTATGCGCCGTACTTTCTTCCAGCCGGTCTGCTTGCATAATCTCTGCACAGCGTTGTTCACGGAATTGGTGAGGGAAAACTCATACATTTCCCGCTATTTCTTCGTGTAAAGGAACGGCCCGGCAGAAAGGAAGCCTATTTTTTGGTAGCCGAAAATCTGTTCCGTTGAGCCTACGAGGAAGTAGCCTCCTGGAGCGAGAGCATCAAAAAATTTGTGATAGAGCTTGTCTTTTGTATCCGCTGTGAAATATATTACGACGTTTCTGCACAATATTATGTCGAAATTTGCGCCGAACGCGTCCTCTATCATGTTCATGCGCTTGAATGAAACTCTCCTCTTTATCTCCGGATTAACATCGTATGTTGTACCGCCGTCCTTAGTCGTAAAGTACTTGTTCAGGTATTCTTTCGGGGCATTGAGGAGCTGTGTCATTGTGTCCAGCCCGCAGACTGCCGAGAGTATGGCCAGCGAGTATGGTTCCTCGCCTGTTGCACACCCGGCACTCCAGAGTTTGAGGCGTTTAGTTCCGCGCTTCTGTATGAGTTCGGGAATTATCTTGTCCCTGAGCTTCCACCACTGGGAGTCGTTGCGGAAAAACTCAGAGACGTTAATGGTGAGGTGGTCAAGGAACTCGCGCAATTTCTTTTCGTCCTTGCTAATCATGTCGTAATACTCGTCATAATTCCTGCATCCCCAACGGGACATAAGCTCGTGAGTTCTGCGGTGTATCTGTTCTTTGTACGAATTAAGGTCTATGCCGATTAACTTCTTCAACTTCATCTTGAACGTCGTATAACCAGGTGAATTATACTGGCTTACTTCTTCCATTTGTGTAAATTCCTCCTTTTAGAGTGCCTGAATTGTCTCAAGAGATAAATTCAGGGCATGTGCAATCTGTTCATCAGTTAATATTCCCTGAGTACGGAGACTGCGGGCGGATTCGAGAGCCTGTTCTTTTCGGCCTTCCTGTATTCCCTCTTGTCTGCCCTCTTGTCTGCCCTCTTCCCTGCCGGCTTTTATGCCCCGTTTCATGCCTCTCTTGAGACCTTCTTCGAGCTTATCCCTGAGCATATGCTCCATGTATCTCTGGTCGGCTTTGTCCAGCATAAACCTTCGTACCTTCCAGGGATCCATTCTGTACACCATCTCCAGAGCTTCAAGGTCTGAAATCATAGGGTTGCGTTCTGAAACTTCCTCCATAATTTTGTCGCCTCCTATACTGCCGAAGTAGCACAAAAGCTCCTCCAGCTCATCAGCAGGTTTATAGCCTTCCTTCTCGATATAGCGTTTCAGCAGGGGAAGCTCTATCATGTGCATCTCAACTTCAGCTTCCTAAGCTTCTCCGGAGATTTTTCACGGTCAAGAAACTCTACATCATTGATGATTATCGGCTCTTCACCGCCAAAACAAGCATGTTTCAGCACGGCATTGATTAATGCTATAGTAATATATCTGCGTTCAGGCGAAAAAAGCAGATATTTAATGTACGCGTCATTGAGACGGCTGAATTGTTCCTCCGCTTCAATATTCTCAGTCTTCAAGAACTTCCTTCTCCTTGACCTTGTAGACCTCATCAATCTTCTTTACATAGCCGTCCGTAATATCCTGTACGTCCTTCGTCAGCTTTTTCAGGTCATCTTCCGTAATTTCTGATGCCTTCTCCTGCTTCTTCAGAGCCTCAATAGCGTCCCTCCTGTAATTGCGCACAACAACTTTCGACTCTTCAGCCTTCCGCGCAAGCAATTTCGTCAATTCAACGCGTCTTGCCTTCGTGAGTTCAGGAAGGGTAAGGCGTATAACCTGCCCGTCATTCTGGGGGGTCATGCCTATATTCGCTGCGAGTATTGCCTTCTCCATTGCCTTTAACACCGTCTTGTCGAACGGGGCAATCTGTATTGACCGGCTCTCAGGTATCGTTACGTTGGCAAGGCTCTTTATTGGCGTGGGGGTGCCGTAATAATCTACCTTGATGTCGCTGACCAGTCCGGGGTGTGCCCTTCCTGTCCTGATGGATAAATACTCGCTCTGCAAAAACGCTATTGCCTTGTCCATATTTGTGCGTAATTCCGCAAGTTCATCTTTCGGCATGATTAGTCCTCCTTTACGATTGTTCCGACATTCCGGCCCTCTATGATATTCCCTGCCCAGTCCGTACCCTGTATGCTCATAACCCAGACAGGTATATTGTTTTCGCGGCACAATGCAAAAGCCGCAGTATCCATAACGTTAAGTTCCCGCCTTATAGCCTCGCTGTACGTAAGTTCCGGAAAAAATACAGCATCATTGTACTTGTTGGGATCTTTGTCGTATATTCCGTCAACTTTCGTACCTTTAACCACGCAGTCAAGCCCAAGTTCTGACGCTCTCAACGCCGCAGCAGTATCTGTCGAGAATAACGGGTGTCCTGTTCCTGCCGCAAACAGCACGATACTTCCGGACTTCAACAATGCTCTGGCATGTTCACGGTTATACAGTTCAGCAACGGGAGGCATTCCTATAGCTGAGAGAACTTCTGCGGGAACGCCGATATTCCTTAGAGCAGTCTTTACCGCAAGAGCATTCATCACTGTTCCAAGCATTCCTATACCGTCAAGGCTTACACGGTCAAACCCTAAATCCTGCGCATCACGCCCCCTGAGCATATTACCGCCGCCAATAACCAGAGACAGCTCAATACCTGCATTCCTTATTTCTGCCAGCTTAACTGCAAAATCCTGTACAGTAGCGAAATCTATTCCAGAGTGTTTTTTCCCCGCAAGAACTTCACCCGACAGCTTCAATAATATACGCTTATACTTTGGCATAATACCAGCCTCCGTTAATGAAAATATCCCCAGCGCAAAAATTTCATTCACACTGGGGACATTCATTTGTTCGATTACTCGCCTATAGCAAAACGCTCAAACCGTCTTACTGTAATTTTCGTGCCTAGCTTCTTTCCTGCTTCAGCAATTACGTCCTTTACCTTCTTGTCTGTGTCGCGGATATATTCCTGCTCAAGAAGGCATACTGTCTCGTAGTATTTCCTGAGTTTGCCTGGAATGATGAAGTCTATCTGCTTCTCCTTCTTGCCCTCGTCCAGTAACTGCTGGCGATAGACGGCCTTTTCGCGGTCAATAACATCAGCAGGTACATCTTCAGAGACAAGATACTGCGGTGCTGCTGCTGCAATCTGCATACAAATCTCGTGGCCTAACTCCGCAAATTCATCTTTCGACAGGGCGGCTTTGTCCTCAGCGTCAAGTTCAAGCAATGCGCCAACCTTGTAATTGCTGTGAATGTAGCAGAAGGCTTTTCCGTTTGCGGCATCATAACGGGCAAATCTCTTCAACACGATATTTTCGCCGAGTTTAGCGATTATTGCCGTAACAAGGTCGTTAATGCTGTTTCCTGATTCATGTACGCTGGCGAGAAGCGAGGGTACGTCATCATATGATTTTGCGGCAAGGTGGGCTGTAATGGTGTTGCCCAAGCCATTGAACTCGTCAGTCTTTGCGACAAAATCCGTCTCACTGTTAAGCTCAATCATAACACCTAGTTTGCCGTCATCGCTCAGAATGTGGAATATTCTTCCGTCTGACGCGGTACGTTCTGCTTTCTTTGCGGCCTTTGCGAGACCTTTCTCGCGAAGGTAGTCTATTGCTTTTTCCATGTCGCCGCCAGTCTCAGCGAGTGCTTTTTTGCAATCCATCATTCCTGAGCCGGTGCGTTCACGTAATTCCTTTACCTTTGCGGCTGTAATTTCTGCCATTGTGTATTAGTCCTCTCTGGTTTCGTCGTCTATATTGCCCTCGTATTTCTCGTAGAGCCTCTCACTCTCTGAGATAAATTCCTCATTGCTTATTGCTTCAGGTTCACTAAGCTCCTGAACGGGAATAATCACTGCATCTTCACCCTGCCTGCCCTCGATAACAGCGTTGGCCATGAGGCCTGTGATGAGCTTTATAGCCCTGATAGCGTCATCGTTGCCTGGAATGGGGTAATCTATCATTTCCGGATCGCAGTTTGTGTCTACGATTGATACTACGGGAATGTGAAGTTTGCGTGCCTCAGCGATTGCGTTTTCCTCACGGCGCGGGTCAATCAGGAAAATAGCGTCAGGGATAGCGGCCATGTTGGCGATACCTCCCAGATACTTTTCCAGTTTGAGCTGTTCTTTCTTGAGAGCGGCTGTTTCCTTCTTCGTGAACTCCTCCCATGTTCCTTCTTCGTCATACTTTCTGAGTTCGAGCATACGGGAAATGCGTCTGCGGATTGTGGGGAAGTTTGTCATAAGACCGCCGAGCCAACGCTGATTGATGTAGTACTGTCCGCAGCGTGTTGCCTCATCGCGGATTGTGTCCTGAGCCTGCCTCTTTGTTCCAACGAAAAGAACATGTCCGCCTGCCGCAGCTGTTTCGCGAATGAAGTCGTACGCGCGGTCGAGGCCTTTAACGGTCTTCTGAAGGTCGATGATGTACACTCCGTTGCGTTCGGTGAAGATATAGGGTTTCATCTTGGGGTTCCAGCGGCGTGTCTGATGTCCGAAATGGACTCCGCATTCGAGCAACTGTTTCATGCTTGCTACTGCCATAAAGAATAAATACCTCCTAAAGGTTGAAATCTTGTACCCACAATTAATCATGTGAATGTATCATCATGACACCTTTAATCTGAATATGAGCACATGAAATTAAAGCATGGTTAGTATATCACAAAGACTTTGTGCAGAAAAAAATAGCCTCCCTTATTTTTTCGGAAGGCTCTTATTAATATTCTCTATACTTAATTACTTCCACAGTTCCCATTTCGTCTGGTCAGTGTGAAGAAGATGATGTGCCTTCTCACTGCCGGGCTCACCGAGATACTCTTTGTAGCACTGCACGATTGACGGGTTCTCGTGGGAAAATCTCAAATTCATCTTCCTGTCCATGTCGAGAAG
>CALAUZ010000197.1 GCA_937892105.1 uncultured Fretibacterium sp.
CATGCCGTGCCTTGTTTCAACGTTTCTGGCTTCAGTCTCCCCCGCCGAGCGCATATAGAGATTTTTCGCCGTGCCATCATCAAGAATACTGAGAATAAAATTATGTCTCTCGTTTTTAAGTCGTGAGATTTCATCGAGCAGGCGTTTTTCTTCAGGAGACGCAGGTGAGAACGGGTCAGATTTATCGGGCAGGTTTTCAAGCTGTTTTACGAGAGCGTCAATTCTGCGGTCAAAGTCTTTAACTTCCTTCATGTAGCCTATAGCAGTTGGGACAGATGAGCCTTGAGCAAAGCCTTCAATCTGCTGTATAGCGTGTTGAATTTCATGTAGCAGTGATAGTATGGCGTTAGGGTTCAAATCTGGGTGCAGGCTGTTGCCGTCAAAGTGGAAGTTGCCGTAAAGGACAATAGAGCCGTCAGGGTAAGTCATGCCAGCTGGAGAAGGAATGCCGTTAGTAATTGTATCCTCGCCCTGAATTAAACTGACACTATTATTTTTTAATTGCGGGTAAGCAGAGAAAAGTTCATTGCTCTCAAAAATCTCTCCTAGCGTAGTCTGAACGTAAGGCTCTGTCTTTTGTCCGTTTGCTTTGAGCGTTATACCTTTCTTCAAATGTCCATCAGGGACTTCAAATTTCCATTGTCCTTCGTGTCCCATCTCCCAGCCCGTAACGCGTCTTATGGTTCTAGGCTTAAATCCTTTAGCCCGCATGTTTTGCGCCAAGTCAAGATTATAAGTGAGCCAGTTAGCACCTATAGCCCTGTCGATAAGCTCCGCGCCCTTGCGCCCAATAACCTGTTTATACGTTTCATCTTGATTTCCCGTGAGCTGTTTAAGCAGAGTGTCGCGGAAATAGTCAACGGCTTCATTGTCTCCTTCAACGCCGTGAAGTTTGAGCCTGCTAGTATCCCAAATGACAAAGTTGTGATAGCCGTTTTTCTTATCTCTGCTCATGCCGTCCCAGTATCTATGACCAGGAATGCCGTAACGGTTGAGGAACATTGACGCTTCTTTATCCGAGCCGAGTAAGTCTTCTAGAGCGTGATATAAGTCCGCACCCGTGTACCTGTGAATGTCAATCTTCTCATCAATACTTCTAGTTGAAATGATATGCTGTAACTCTTCAACGTTTTTATCGGAGCGTAGAATGCGTTTGAGCTGGCTATATTCTTGTAGCTTTCTGAACTCGTAAATGTTGCCGAGAGTGTCGCTTCTTGCGCCGTAACGTTTAAGCAGCCCTGAAATAATCTCAGTAAGGTGAGCTTCAGCTTTGGCGGGATTTCTTGCGAAATGAGAGAAATACTTTGCAAAGAAGGAAGCCGGATTGCTATTGATAGTTTCAATGATTGGAGCGATTAGACGCTTTATTTGTTCCGGCTGGCTGTCAAGGGTTTTATCCCAGTCTAAAAGCTCGTAATTCTCTGGAATGGCCGTGTTGTAAACGTTGCCTTTTTTCTGTTCTGTATGCTGTAAATCTTTGAGTGTGTAAAGCCAATCTAGTTTTCTCTGGCTCTGCGCTAAAGCCATTCTTCCTGCGTCAGCGGTTTTTTTGCTCCGCATGAGCTTTTTACTGTCTTTAATTTCTTCCCTGTATATTTTGAGAAAATCGTCATAAATATCGAGGAATGATAAGTCCGGCCTAAGTATAGCCAAGTCCTGAAAATCTTTCAGTACAGTGTTAAGCTCTCTGTCTTCTATGCGCTTTCCATCTTTGTCAAACCACACTCCCGGCTCTGTTGAAGAGTATTCTGTGCCGTCAGACGTGCGCATAGTCATTTTACCCATGCCGTTATTCTTTAGTCCCATGCGTCTGTAACTTTCAGCCACGCTCAGATTTTCTGCAAGGTAAATACCGTATCCGTAAGCCTGATGACCTTCTCCAGTGCCTAAATATGTGAGGTCAAATCTATTGTCGAAAATGACATGCCCCGTGCCGTGATAGATATTCGACTGCTTGAAGGTTTCAATATCGGCCTGTGTCATGAACCCGTTTAAGCCGTTGGAGGGAGCATTATGGCTGAACGCTTTGTCTCTGGTGTCATATGGGTATTGGGATATTCTGCGTTATTTATTAGCCTATTGATTTCGGTGGCAATAAAATTCCCGTAAGGCAACTCCATTTTCCATTGACCGTCTGCGCCTCTGAACCATCCAGTAGCTTGCCAGATTGTGCGGGCTGAAGAGAAATCATGATGTAATTCTGCACGTGAAGTTTCAGGCTGTATAACAACGCGAACATCCCTGCCTGTATCAGGGTCATAGCTCCAACCAGTTTTAGGCGGAAGAATAACTTTGATTTTTTGCCAGTCAGGTTTGAGCTTTTTCTCCATGCGCTGGGCAATTCTGAGGTTGTCCACGAAATTATGATTTCCGTTACGCTCATCAAGCCTTACAGCCGCACCATATCCGACAACCTGTTTGTATACGTCTCCTTCATTCTGTTTCTGGTCTTCAGGAGTGAGTATAAGGTCATTTTCAGACATGGCCGCGCCGTTTGTCTCATGCATAGCGGATTGCCTGTACGTCTCGTTGACTTGACTATAAGGGTTGCCGAAAACGTCATTGACACCTTCAAGCATATCGCGTACACTAACAGCGTTCGTGCTGCCTATGGTTCCAGTGGCTCGTCCTATTAAGTTGGGACTGTTCTGGGAGGGGTGGGCGGACATTTTCTTTGTATATTTCATGTCATAGAGACTGACTTCATCAATTTCCGTTTCTCCACTGTCATATTCCTTAGCAGTAAGTTTCAGAATATGAATATCGCCATCAAGCTCTACAGGCACTAGAAATCTGTGAACCTGCTTTAAGTTGCCTTTTTGTCCTTCAATCTTTGTTACTGAGGGTTTTCTGTCTTCGTGAGTTTCAACCCTGTATGCGTTCCTTGCAAGGCTGTCAAGGTATGGCACAGACTGATAGATGACAGAGCCGCCCATGTTGTCATTGTTCCGAGCTGTATCGAGAATATGATTAAGTCCCTGCCGTGAAAGCGTAATAGTAAGGCCAGTATGCTCATTAACGACAGCACCATTTTTGAAGCGGCTTATGATTTCTTCCTGCCTTGATTTCCCGAAAGCCTTTATCCGCATATAGAATGGCACATTGGGCAGAGTGTCGGCAATCCTGACGATTTGAACCTGCCTGTCTAAGTCAACGTCATTATTGAGTGGTTGCCTGTATGTTTCGCCTTCGTAATGGCTTTCTGCTTTTGGAGTTTGAGTGCGTACCCATTGTTTTGCGCGGGGAGTATCTTCTGACATGTCTAATGGAGTAGAACGTCTTTTTTTCTTGCTCCAATTCCTGCGTGTCATAACATTCCTGGCTTCTACTTCGCCTGCTATGGTGTGATATTTTGTGTTATCCGATTCTTTGCGCAGCTCTAAGATTTTTTCGATATATCCTTTTGCTTCTTCGTAAACAGCTCTCTCATCTTCTGAGAAATTTCTCGCTAACCGCTCAGCCGTTTCAAAATCTTCATCGTAAAGGGCATCTGTAGCTTCATCCACTCTTCTATAGCTTTCTTTGCCCGTTAGTTTGTGTTGAGCATCAAGGACTTTATCGTTCCACATGTCTATGGTGTCGTTTATGCGCCCTGTTGCTCCCTCGCTATCGTTGTCTCCTGGTGTGAACCCTTCAATGTCCTGTATTGCGTGCTGTATCTCGTGAATAAGTATGTTGCGAACTTCTGCTGTGCTTGTGTTACTGTCTACGCTTATCTCTTTCTTAGAAAAAACACCCTTAGTATCTCTGTCGCTAAAATCTCTCTCAGCGTACCTAATATGACGTAACTCTGGGTACGCAACGTATAGTTCTGGCGCGTCAAATACTTCTTGAAGCTCGGTAAATTCATAAAACTTTCTGAGTTTTTCATAGCGTTTTTGTTCTCTGGCTGTAAGGCGTGATAAGTCAATATCTTCATCAATATCTGTCTCGGAAGGATTGTATCTTGGGTCATCCATTTTCGCCTGAAATTCGGCAGGTGTCATTATCCCGTTCCTGAGCATCTTCACCATGTCCTCGATTTCTTGTTCAATGGCTGCTTCTTCTTCCGTCATTGGTACTCTAGCTTTGTCTATAAGGTCAAGGTATTCATCATAAGTTTTCTGGTTAAACTTCCGTCTTCTAACAAGTTTTCCATCCATAAGCTCATACCGCCATTTGCCCTCAGTACCGCGCATCCAGCCGGTAGCCAACCATATATTTTTCGCCGGAAGCCCTTTGCGCTCCATACGTCTGGCAATATTCAGGTTATCCATACGAATTGTTGAGCCTTCTGACTGGTCAATCCGTCTTGCGCCTTCAATTCCTATAATTTGCTTGTATGTCTCATTCTGACCTGTACTGCTAGCCACGCGAGGAGCTGGCCTGCCTATAATCTGCTCGCTTCTTGGAGTGTCTTCGGAAGCGTCAAGCGGAGTGCGTTTTCTTCTTGCCTCGTTCCAATATGCGCGGGTTTCAGCGTTCCTTGCTTCCGTTTCTCCTGAATGCCTCTGATATTTCGAGAATAGGTAGCTACTTCTTTCGTGAGCTTTGTCAAGAATGTCTTTTATTTTGTGAAGGCTGTCAAGCTCTGTTTCTGACAGTGTGTCGGTTAAGGATTGGGATTTGGCGTTGTCGCCGTCAAATTCTGCACCAAGAATATCAAGGATTTTGCTCCTTGTCTCACTGTCAAGCCTCGTTAGCATGGTTTCAACCTTTTTCATGAGCCTGCCGTAAGCTGTGTCTCTCTTGAGCGAGTACCCTGAACCTTGCCCGAAGCCTTCTATAAGCTGGATTGCGTGTTGAATTTCATGGATTATTGATTTTCTGAGTTCTCTTTTGGAGTTGAAGCCATTTCCGCTGGTGTTAATCTCTATAGCGTCAACATCAGGGTAATACATTGCGTCAGCTTCCTGCAAATCTCCCAACCAAACGCTTACATTACGCAGTCTCGGATAAGCGCGGAATAATTCAGGAGCATCGAAAATATCAGATAAATTGACAGTTGCTAGCCTTTCAAGCTCATTGAGCCTTCTATCCTGTTCAGGTGTCGGAACAAAGTTAGGGTCATTGATATATTCTTTTCCAAGCGCGCCTTCCAGAGCATGAAGCTCTTTTGAATATCTGCTAGCCTCTCTGAGCTTTCTTTGAATGATTTTCCCGTCCATAAGCTCATACCGCCACTTACCATCAGCACCTCTCATCCAGCCAGTAGCAAGCCACATCTTTTTCACGGGCAATCCTTTACGCTCCATACGTCTGGCTACTCTGAGATTGTCCATGCGTATAGTTGTCCCGTCTGCTTCATCAAGCCTTCTTGCTCCGTCAATGCCAATTATCTGTTTGAAGGTCTCATTGCCAGCCTCAGTTTGCCTCTTTGAACGGGCGTAATCAAGGTAGTACTGCCTCGCCTCTTCATCGCTGTCCGCTGTCAGGCCAAGTAGCTTTATCATGTCCGTGTTCCATATCACAAAATTGTGTGTGCCGGATTTCTTGTCCCTGCTGCCTCTGTCCCAAAAACGCAAGCCAGGTATTCCTGCCTTATTGAGGATTAAAGACGCGGCCATGTCTGCACGTTCCAGAGTTCCATGCTTCTTTGTCTTGAGCCGTCCCTGCCTGACTAACGGTTTTAAAGCCTGCTCAAGATTGCGGTAGAATTGCTCACCTGTAGGAGACTTTTTGAGCCTCTCTAATGCTTCAGGTGTTACCCTAAGTTGACGCGCCTTTTCTATTGCCCTACGCATTCCCTTTTTGACTTCTTCCGGCTGGGAGTGAATATCTGCGTCCCAGTCAATAAGCACATTATTCTCTGGTATGTCTGCTATGTAGATATTGCCGCCACCCTCAAATGATTTTGCGTTTTTCAGAACGTCAATAACAGATTGATAGAGTTTCGCAGCCTCAGCATGTATAACAGCTTCTTCCTCAGAATTGTAACGGCTTTCAGCATTAGCTTGGCAATTATCCCTAAATTCTTCCACTCCTCTTATGATTTCATCTCTTACGCCTTCAAAGTTATTCCTTAGTTCGTTTTTAGGATAATCTGAAAGAAACTCTGAAAGCATTTCTGAAATTTCATCATTGCCGGAGTAAATAGAGCCGTCTTTCATTCTTACTCTGAATTTTGCTCCGTATTTCCTGTAATGTTCTGCTACTTCTGGGCTTTGCTCAAAGTATATGCCCCACCCGTATGCCTGTGAGCCTTCTCCTGTTCCGATATAGCTCAAGTCAAACTGATTGCCGAGTATAATATGCCCTGTTGCGTGAGTTCTTACCTGTTCGAAACGCTCCATGTCTGAAGGCGTAATGAAGCTGTCGTTTGTTCGGCGTATGCGCTGTGAGTTGGTGCTGTTGACATCATTCCCGCTTGAAGTTACACTTTTGTCGCTAAGGGCATTAGGGAGCTGCGCTTCGGGTGTCAGCCCGTTTTGGACGTTTACCCCTTCGGACTTAGCTTTTACTATAGGCTGTCCTTCCCTAGACAAATCATATACATAACCAGCCTTAGCCTTGCGCATAGTATGAAATGCGAGTTTCCTTCTTCCAGTCCTTACTTCCTCAACTATCAGAACATGCCCATTAATTCTCTTCTGGTAAACAATAGTATCGTTAAGGTTACCTGTAGTCCTCTCAAAACCGCGCCTTATTTCGTCAGGATTAGCGATAATTTCAGGTATGCGCTCAATATCCGCGTCAGTTACAGGTAGCTGTGCTTCTAGTTTTTCGTTACCTTCTCCATGCCTGTTAAGTGTATGATTAACCGCGCTGCCTATTATTGTATGCACATATCTTTCATCGATGTTAAGGCCAGTAGCTTCCTACAGTCTTTGAGCTTCTTTTTTCGATACTGCGGCATAATCAACCCATACTTGTCCTGAATTTTTCCTGCCCGTATCAGTCTGCATGACACCAATCAAGTCCTGTATGGAGTTCTGACGGCCTAATGAATAATTCTGCCCTGATACACTCTGATTGAGAAACTCCTCGCCCTGTGAACCCTGACCTACTTCCCGCGACAATGCTAACCTTGCCTGCCTGTTTGTCTCGCTTGGCACATACGGTACATCCTTAAACAGACTGTCAAACATTTCGCGGACTTCAGGCGACAGCTCTACTCCATGCATAGACCCATCTGAGCCTAAATAACTTATACTGTTGATTGCGGGATATACATGAGACATCCAAGTCTTGAACTGCCTGAATACTTTTTTGAGCCATCCGAATGGTGCTTTACCCTCTGCAAGATACTTCTCTAAGGCAACAGCAAATTTCTCCTGCCCATTTGTGTAACGCTCATCCTGCCCTCTTGCTTTCCTTTCATCTTTAGAGGCCATAGGGTCAATATCACTTATCCCCAACCATTTAGACAGCTTATACCAATTATCTTTCACTGACTGCGGTAAATCTGGCACAGTGGCAACTGCTATACCGTATTCCTTTAGGAACGCATGTCCAAATTCGTGCGGTGATGTGCTTTCATTCAAATCGGGAGAAAGAGCAATGGTTATCTTGCCACGATGGAGCTTGTTTTTCTCGTCATAATACGGAGGGTTTATTCGAGTTTCACCACGTGAACCACTTTTAGCTAAATCCTTATCGAAGACAATTTCTAGTCCCATACCGTCCCTGTAAAGCTCATCTACTGGCATCCCATAGGCAGCAGCAAGCCCATTGAGCATACCTGACGCAATCTGCGCTGTGGCTTTGGCTTGAGTTCTATAATGCTTGTACAAACGCGGTAAATGCTTTACATCATCTGATATTTCTCCGAATGATGACATTATGTAGTTGAATGCCCGCCTTACCGATGCAAGCGTAGCTTTTACCTTCATACGCTCGACTATCCATAATAAGCTGGCGTTTGCCCTGATGTCGGTAATATCTGTGTCTCTTTCTACGGCGGTCTTGTACGTAATCAATGTAAGCCTGCATAAGGTTCTTGGTTATACCTTTCCTCACGCGCTTTTCTGAAACTCTCCGAGCTTTATCATCTGCTTTGCGTTGCTCTAGCGTTCTCGTATCTATTCTTCTTTGCGTTGGACTATTAAGATTAGCCGAATGGTATGCAACACCTTCAGGGTTTGTATCAAGTCTTCCCCTATACTGACTGCGGTATTCTTGGTTGCCGTCATGTATGAGTTTTCCGCGTTCATTAAGGTAGCCGAGCTTCTGTAAATTCCTGCTTGCTGGCATTCCGCCCAAATCAGTGCTGAAATTACGTGCTACAGCATCCCTTATACTATCAGTGTCCTGTACTCCATTAGCCGCCTGCAATATGCCATTGTATGGTGAATAACGAGCAACAACTTTCCCGTTCTCATCTCTAAACTCTACGTAACGGCCAAAATATTTTTTCTGGTTCGGGTGTTTGTATCCAAATTCAGCTGTCCTCGCTGTGAGTT
>CALAUZ010000198.1 GCA_937892105.1 uncultured Fretibacterium sp.
GGCAATCGAACCGACTTCGATTACGAAGGCTTCGGGGTGTGGAAGACCCGCAAAGTCCATTATCAAGAATATCCAATTTTTTAAATTCATTAATTAGATCTTCTTCAGTATATTGATCATTTAATGATTCTTCTAATAAAGATTGAACACAAAATTTCAGACCATATAATAAACTTTCATATGGTTCACCTATAAATTGTTTATCTTTGCATATTAGATATGCAAAAAAGATTTGCCTGTTTCATGTTTGTCATATGCATAGTGTCTTTGATGGCATCATGTTCAACGACCAGCTATGTACCTGAAGGAAGACCTGTATATTCATGTCAATGTCTCAACACGTTTCTACAAGAACGTGATGAATTACCTTCAACGTATACTCTGCGACTTCTGTCCGAATTTATTACGGGTTGATGTTCGTGTAGATGGCTTCAAGTCTGCAAATGGAAATCCAAGCATAATAGGCGCGGGAATATCCTGTGGAGTTGACTCGCTCACAACAATTTATGGCCACTATGTGATGGAGGATGACCCTGACTATAAGATTAATGGGCTTTTCTTTAATATAACTGCGGCTCACGTGGCAAGTACGGCTCGAAGTCCGAAAAACTTTTCTTTGACTGTTATAAACTCAAAAGGCAGCGGCTGATGAATTTGTTCTCCCAGTATATCTCATAAATACCAACTTTCACTCTTTCATGTCAATAACGGGAAATGATAACAGTATTGGACATATGGCTAGGTATTCTTGCCTTCCCGGTCTTCAGCGGGCAATCAAGAAATACTATGTCTCAATCACATTCAGTTACACAGACATAATGCAATTCGGTCTGAATTGTCGCAATAGTCAAAGAAGTTTAAAAATAGAATAAATAATATCATCAAAATTTTGAAAATATGGAAGTAAATCAGTGCTTCTTTTCTTCAGCCAATGCCAGAAATGTTCTATTGGATTTAGCTCGGGAGAATATGGCGGCAGAAATATTATTGTTTTTCCATACATCTTAGCTATGTCATTAAGCCTCTTCTAGCGATGAAATGAGGCGTTGTCCATTACGACAACAGTCCCGGACTTCAATAATGGAATAAGATGCTGCTCAAACCATGCTTCAAAAAATAGCGAGTGCATCATACCTCTATATTGCAAAGGTGCTATTATATTTTACCGTAAACCTTTTTACCTTTAACACAACGTGATAAACACCTATCTATGCCAGTCTCATCTATGTTGGTATTCCTCTGATTTTTTACGATATTCTTTTATCTGCTCAGTATCCTGCTCCTTATACCGTGTTACCTTTAAATATAACAGCTATTTCTGGCAAATACGCTTCAGGATTAGCCGTAATATATTTTTCTGGGTCAATCTTTTTGAACTCTTGTATATCGTCATTACTGACACTTTAAAAACTTCTCGCGTCGGCGCAAGCGTATCACCCTCATGCCAATATTCTAATGTCCTTGTTCTAAATTTTTCATCATAACTCTTATTTGTATATTATATACTTTATAAGTTTTTTAGCTATAAGTAACTGTTATCGGTTTGCCTTATAAGCTGCGATGCGTTTTGCAACGTTGTCCTTTATGTTATTGTAGTAAAACGTGTAGTCATTGTTGTGGCGACCGTCCGGCCCAAAGAACTCAGCGGCAATCTTGGCTACCTCCTCTGGCATTGGTGGAACTTTTGCGTTCGTTACGACCACACCGCGTTCGGGAATCACTTGCGCGTCAGCACCTATGTTGCCAATTTCGGATTCGCTGGTCTTCTCATTCGCCACAAGTGAGCCTAAGTTTTCGCTTGCAGGAGCGTATGTGTCATCGAGCTTCCAGTTCAGCGGATTAATGCTGATTGCGCCCGGCAGTAATACAGCGGTCTTGACGTTTCCCTCCACATTCTCTTTGCCCTCTGTGTTCCAGCTGACGATTACGCCCGTGTCAGTCTCACCAGTCGCAAATTTCATGTGCGGGTTAGCTTCGAGGTCGTCTTTCGTGATTGAGTAACCGATGACGTAGGCGGCAACCATGCGCTTGTAATAGTCGGTGTGTTCCTTGAAGTATTTTTTCAGCACAAGCCTTGTTATGGCTGAACCCTGACTGTGTCCTGCAATGATGAACGGACGGCCATTATTGCAGTTCTCGAAGTAGTAATCGAGCGCGGCTGTTATGTCGCTGCAAGGCATTCCTGAAATTGCTGCGTCTACATTACCGGTCTCCTGCCAGGATTTTTTCATGACAACCATTCCGGCCTGACGGTAATATGGCATGAACACGTTTGTTGCGTCCTCGTACACGGTTGCATGGGCTATGTATTCTTCCGCAAAACCATTCAGCATTTCTGCGTTGTCAAGCGTTGCATAATCGGAAGCTCCTTCCTCGAAGCTCCCCATGATATACGCCGTTGAGTTGATGTAGAACGTATCAACATCTTTTGTGATAGTAGCCGGTATCTTACACCAGCTTGCTTTCTGGGAATAGTCTGGCGCATTCCCTGCACTGTCTGTTGCTGCCAGTACGCCTGTGCAGGCCGTCATAGCAAGGACCATAACACCACTCATTGCCAATGCTAAAAGTTTCTTATTCATCTTTATATTGTCCTTTCTGTGAAGTTGTCAAATTTAATAATACCCCCTCAGGCTTCGAGGGGGTACGGAATAAATTTTCTTAGTCCAGTTTGAAGTCGTAATGCTTCGAGTAATCCTCCTGAATGTTCAGACGGAGCGTCCTGTTCGCAAAGTCGTAAACCGCTGTGTGCCACGTCTGCCAGAAGTTATTGGGCTGAATGTTCCTGTCGTGCAGCTTGTAGGTGTCAAAGCTGTACTGGATAACCGCCTTGAAGTCCATAGGAGTATTTGTGATTGTCAGATTTTCTCCAGTATACTCCGTGTACCAGAAAGGCTCTGTGTCAGCTTCATAGGTCTGTGTGTACTTCACACGCTCCATTAAGTGAGACATTCCTTCAGCGGATTCTGCTCCCTCTGCGTAATGTTTTTTCAGAATAGCATAACGTTCAACTCCGCAGGCATGAGGCGTAAGGATCGGGAAGCCCTCGTAAACTTTTCCTGCTACTGTCTGGCCTGTCTGCGCTATATGCTTTGCGTAAGGGGTATTCGGCGCATAGTTCACGTAGAAATTCGTCATGATGAATTTCTACGTGAACTATGCGCCGAATACACCGTCAATGCATTCAACGATATAAGTCTCCTTAGCATCTGAGAGCATCCAGTGAAGTCCCCATGTGCCATAACCGCCGTAAATGTCCATGTTCTTCAGCAGTTCTACGCCATGAGCGGCAGATTTTGCGTGATCGAGAACATAGCGGACTACTGCAATAGCATGAATGCGCGGCTTACCGTAATTGGTTGAGAGAAGAGTAGCGAAGTCCAGATCAGGGGCAGGGCAAACGTTGCAGTTCATGGCTACGCCGTTTTCGTTAATGCCGTCAAAGGTCAGGTTCGGCATTGCGAGTAACTCAGTTTCTGAAACTTTGTCAACCTCATTGGATTTCAGCGTGAGGATTGCGGCCATTCCTATGCTTGCGTAACGCCCCTCTTCAGCAGCAACCTTGATTACGAATTCCGGGACATCGGAGTAATCTAAGTCCAAATTGCGGCCGTAGAAATTCCCGTTGCGCACAGCAGAACACGCAAAGCCCGTTTTGACCTGTTCGCCAGTCGTGAGGTCAGGAACGTAGTCGGTGTACTCCATGTAGTACAGGTAATCTGCCAGCTTTTCCGGAGCTGTGAAGGTAGATGCCTGCGCCACTGAACTGCAAATAACGAAACTCACAAGCACGAGTACAGCCAATAAACTAAACGCTTTCTTAGAGATATTCATAATTATCTCCTCCTATAAGATTAAATATATTTTTCTTTCACAACAAACCCACTGAGTATTGCAAGCAGTGAATATGCTGCACAAAGCCATGGGAACCAGTTACCGGAAGCACCATATATAGTTTGTCTTCCTTGCTTGGGAATGTCGAGATAAATCATGCCTGTATGCACATTCATGACATTTGCCATATGGAGAGGTCTGCCGTATACATCGTAAAGAATAATGTTTCCGTTTACAGGATTTCTGAGGACTGAGAAACCGCACTCAATAGCGCGTGCCTGTATACCGTAAGATGTGAAGTATTGGAACGCTTGCCAGTCATAGGACGGATTAATGAAGATGTCAGCTTCCCGGCCGTTATAGGCATACTTATTTGAGGTGTAATCAGCGCAGATAAGGTACGTGTACTTCACTCCGTCTACTTCAATAACCGGTGTTTTGCCGTCGCCTTTTTCCGTGAACGGTTCTTCTACAACTGGTACAAGATGATTCTTCAGGTAAGTATTCAGAAGTTCGCCCTCTTTGTTGATGAAGTTTAACGTGTTCTTCTTTTTCTGGGACTCATCTAACGGAAGTCTTAGGAGAGGAAGTATGATGTTGATTTTGTTTTCTCTCGCTATAGTTTTGACCTGATCAATGAATTTTTCACTCGAAGGCTCTGAACAAGCAAAGGCATCTTCAGGAAAGACCAGCAAACTTGACTCATTCTGCACAGCCCGTTTTGCACGTTCTGTGATTATATCAACGTTTGCCTGAATCATTTTCTCTTCATCTGAGCCAGTATACCGTTCAAGAATTGATTTATCTTCAAGCAGCAGATTGAAATTCTCGACACCAGCAGCTACTCTTACTGTCTGATCCGTTGTAGTTATCGTCTCTACACTGGACATGCCTATACTCATGATGATAACTACAGCAATTCCATACCCGGAAATATTAGCGATTGTTGATTTGCGTACTCCTTCTTCCCAGATATAATTCACGAGTGAGGCAAGCAATGTTACTATGAATGAAACACCAACTACACCCGTAACGCTGGCAGCCTGCATTAGCCCTAAATTCCAGAACTGTGATACGGACAGCGAAGTCATGACAGAAA
>CALAUZ010000199.1 GCA_937892105.1 uncultured Fretibacterium sp.
TTACTTTCTGCACTGCACGCCTTCCGTTTTTATCAGACTTCGCAAATTTTACAGACTTTGCAGTTTATGAAATTGGCACGGTCGATGAGGTCAATGAAAGGAGGGCGGCGTGATGAGTACACTACAGCTTAGCGTAACTCCTTTTGCGCCAGATAAAGATTTCTCGGTCTATGGTGCGTCTTACATCGGCCGGCCAGTATCAAACACGGCCATGTTTATAAGTAAGAAAGTGCAGTCTCTTCTCTCAGCTTTAGAAACTGTTAAAGAGTGTTTAGTCTTTGCTGAGATAGGACTAGAAGTTCCTGAAGAGCTGAAGCGAACACACGCTTTCGTCTTCACTCAGCACCCTCAGATGGAATACGCAAGGTTTGCTACAAGATTTGCGGAAGAACGGGCAAAAGCAGAGCGACAGCTAAAATTCAACTTAACGGAAGCTGGCTATTACATCTGTGAGGATAGTACAGTTGGAGCAGGGGCATTGATTGAACCCGGCTGTGTCATAGGGCCAGATGTAAAAATCGGACGCAACGCCAGAATCTTGGCCGGAGCTGTAGTTAGGCGAGCGACGATTGGAGAGAACGTTTTGATTAATGAGAATGCCGTCATTGGTGCTAATGGCTTCACCATGGCCGAAGAGGAAGATGGGGACAAGTTCAGGATTCCGACGTTGGGACGCGTAATTATCGGCAACAATGTGGAAATCGGAGCGCATAATAATATCTCTTGCGGTTCGGGCGGAAACACGATTATTGAAGATAACGTAAAACTCGATGCTCTTGTTCATATCGGACACGACGTTCATCTAAGCCAGAACGTTGAAATTACAGCAGGAGCAACATTGGGTGGCTTTGTCGAAGCTGGGGAAAAGACATACATCGGCTTAGGCTCAATCCTGAAGAACCGCATTACAATCGGTGAACACGCTACTATCGGCATGGGAGCTGTGATAGGGAAAGCAGTCGAATCGGGAGTCACTGTAATCGGCAATCCGTCAAGAATATTTATGAAGAATTAATTTTATATTAACACAAAACTTCAGCCGTAGAAAAACAATGAAGAAAGGCAAAATGCGAAAATTTATGAACATCGTCATAACAGGAACTTATAAAGGAATTGGGAAGAAACTAGCTGAACATTTCTTGGACAAAGGGGATTTTGTTTGTGGTTGCTCACGACATGAAAGTAGCATTGCTAACAGCAACTACAGGCATTTCATTGCTGACGTTACTGATGAAACGGTGGTCAACAAATTCGCAAGGGACGTAAAAAAAGAAGTGGGAAGCGTTGACGCTCTAATCAATAACGCCGGAATTGCATCAATGAATCATTTCCTCATGACACCGCTAAACACGGCCAAGAACGTCATGAATGTGAACTACTTTGGCTCTGTGGCTATGATTAGAGCTTTCTTGAACTTATTAAAGAAGAGTGAGCATGGCCGGATTGTGAATTTTTCAACGGTTGCTGTGGCTTTGTCTCTCGAAGGAGAACTTGCCTACGGTTCGTCAAAAGCAGCGGTAGAGGCTCTGACTCGTGTCTTGGCTAAAGAGATTTCAGTTTTTGGAGTAACCGTTAATGCTGTTGGCCCTACTCCTATACACACAGATTTAATTGCAAAAGTGCCGGAAGAAAAGTTGAACAAAATCTTGGCTGCTCAGGCAATTCACCGTTTCGGAGAAGTCGAAGACATAATCAACGTGATTGAATTTTACTTGAAGCCTGAGAGTGATTTCATCACAGGACAGGTCATTTATTTAGGAGGTGTCTCCTAGCTTGAATATAGATTTTTTACTCCAGAATGTTCAAAGTAATGATAAATTAACAGCTATCGTTACGAACGGTCAGGAATACACATTTAACGATATTTATCAAGAATATACGCACGCGAAGTCTGTGCTTGATAATCAAGGCATCGGGATTGGTCAGATTGTCTCCGTCATAGCCGAATTTTCGCCGAAGTCAATCGCTTTAATGCTGGCTCTCATCGAACGGGATACAATCTTCGTCCCAATTTCAAGAGCTGTTAAGAATGTGGATAATTACGTCAGAATTTCAGAAACGCAGTTCGTAATCAATTTGTCTCAGACTGGCGATGCAGTTGTCGAAACGGTAGAAAGTGAAACGATGCGGGGCAGGATAGATTGGGAGAATGCGGTTCGCAGCACTGGAACTGTGGTTACACATCCATTGTTAAAAGAACTTATCTCTCGCCAGCATCCAGGATTGGTTCTATTTTCATCAGGTACGACAGGAGAACCGAAAGCGGCATTACACGATCTATCTTTCCTCATGGAAAAATTCAAAAAGCCGGGGAAGAGATTTTCAACAGTTACGTTTCTACTTTTCGACCACATCGGTGGTTTTAATACGATTATGCATTTGCTGTCGAGTGGTGGGTTGATCGTGACTCTTAAAGATCGAAGTCCTGAAGAAGTTTGCCGTTTAATTGAACAGTATAAAATCGAACTGCTTCCAACATCACCGACCTTCATCAACATGATTCTGTTAAGCCACGTATACGAGCATTACGATCTTTCAAGCCTGAAAGTAATATCTTACGGGACAGAACCAATGCCGGAGTCAACGTTGAAAAAACTACATGAGGTATTGCCTAACGTCCAGCTTAAACAGACTTACGGATTGTCAGAACTTGGCATTATGTCTACTAAATCAGAAAGTTCCGACTCTTTATACATGAAACTGGGAGGATCAGGCTTCGAGACAAAGATTGTGGATGATATCCTCTATATTCGAGCCAAGTCGGCCATGATGGGATACTTAAACGCTCCATCTCCGTTCGATGAAGACGGCTGGTTTAACACAAAAGATAAAGTCATAGTTAAGAAGACAGACCAGGGGGACTACATTAAGATTTTAGGACGCGCTACAGATTTAATCAATGTCGGTGGTGAAAAAGTCTACCCGAATGAAGTCGAGAGTGTGCTTTTAACCGCTGACGGAGTTAAGGATGCTCACGTTTACGGGGAAGACAACGCCTTAACGGGGAAAATGGTTGTAGCTGATATATCTGTCGCTCCTGAAAATAATAACCGCGATTTCATCAAGTATATGAGAAAGTTTTGCTCTGAACATCTGGAACGGTTCAAACGGCCAGCGTCATTCAGATTAACGGAAGAATCCTTCTACAACGCAAGGTTTAAGAAGAAGAGATAGCAACACACGTACACACACAAAAGTAGTAAGACAGAAATAGAGACAACGATTATGAATTTTACATATAATGGTTATACAGAGCTAATAAACAACTTAAAAGCTCATGGTTACAGTTTTTGTGGCTATAATGATTGGCACAAATCTGGTAGTACAGATAAAGTTGTCATCTTGCGTCATGATATTGATAATGACATTCATAAAGCCTCGCGATTAGCACAGTTAGAAAGTAGTCTGGGGGGGGGGGAGGTGTCAAGCACATATTTTGTATTGCTAACCTCTGATTTCTACAATGTATTTTCAAAAGAGTCTTATGACGGCTTGAAAGAGATTATTTCTTGTGGTCATGAGATAGGGCTTCATTTTGATGAGTTACGTTATCCAGACTTACAGAACAATATTCAAGCAATTAAAAGCAAGATCATGGAAGAATGTGCAGTTCTATCTGAAGCAGTTGGAACCCCGATTAAAACCGTTTCAATGCACAGGCCAAGTAAAGCTGTGCTTGATGCAGATATTCAGTTTTCTAACGGCCTTATTAACAGTTACGGAAAGACATTCTTTAATGACTTTAAGTACTTGTCTGATAGTCGTCGTCGATGGCGAGAGTCTGTTGATGAAATTATCAGTTCAGAACGGTATCAGAAGCTTCATATTCTTACACACGCATTTTGGTACAACGAGCAGGAGCTGAGCTTGCGGGATTCTTTGCTTTCATTCATCAAAGTTGGCAATGTTGAACGGTATCGACACATGGACAGTAACTTTACGAACTTGGGCGAGGAAGTTAAAGAAAGTGAGGTAGCCTGCGGTGAATAATCCGGCAACATCGCCAATTTCCAATAATACGGACAATATAGGTAATACCAGCAATACTGTTCGAGTGAAAGACATAATCGCTTGGGCTGAAAATGAAGGAATGCCTTTTGAATATAAGGGAAGCAAAGAGCTAGAAATTACCGGTTTTTCTTCCCTGTCAAATTGTAAACATGGTTCTATCACATGGATTAAAAAACAGAAAAACATCCCAACTGATACTTCAATTCTTGGTTCTATTAGCTGTGTTGTACTGCAGGAAGGGATTGACACGTCGGCCACATCGTCACTGAATAACTGCTTTATCGCTAAAAACTCTAAAGAATTTTTCTTCGGTGTCCTCAGCCGTTTTTTCTCAACCGGAAAAAATATTGCTGAGAGGGTGGGGAGCTACATTGGTCCTAACGTAATTCTCGGCGAAGGTGTGGTTATTGGCTGTAACTGTACACTTGACGGGAAGATCACTATCGGCGCAGGGACAGTTTTAGAACATAACGTAACAATTATAAACGCAGTCATTATCGGTAAAGAGATCGGAAGAGCACACGTCTGAACTCCAGTCACATCACGATCTCGTAT
>CALAUZ010000200.1 GCA_937892105.1 uncultured Fretibacterium sp.
ACGGAGCAAGAGGCCCTCCGCAGAAGTAGCCGTAACGTTCACCGCACCTGTAGACTTCAACTGGGTCAAGATTTGCCCGCACGAATAACTCTGCGATTTCCGGTTCACCCTGACGCTGGAATACGCGCCTTGCCTTGTCGATGGTGAGAATTTCGCGGGTTATTGCGCTGTCCCTGCGTATGATTTCGCTCATTTCGGCCTTTATCCTGTCAACGTCAGCTTGAGTTACGGGGCCGTCCTCGAACTCCCAGTAGTGGCTGTCAGCGATTGAGTGTCTGAGAATTGCTTTGCGTCCCAAAACTCTAGCACAGGCTATAATCAGAACGAAACCCAGAGTCCGCTTGTATATTCTCTGTCCCATTGGTGAAGTTGATGTGATGAACTCAACTGTAGCGTCCTCGTCAACTATCCAGTCTAACGGGCGTGTGTAATTGTTCACGAACCATGCTATTACCCTTCTTTGAGGCATATCGTGTTTCGTTATCATTTCGTCCATAACGTCATGGCCTGTTACCGGGTTCTCTCCTGCAATGTAGCTGGCTATGTATGTGTCGCGTTTTGTGGCTGCTGTGAGTACGCAGACTGTGAATGCCATAATAATTAACACCTTTCCATAAAATTTCTGCTATTATAGCCTACAGTAAATCTCACAAAGGGTAAATAAATGATAAAGTGTGCATTACTCTACTTCCTCCTGAAAGCCTGACCCAGCAACTTCCACTCCTCAAACCCCTTCACCAGCGTAACAACAGAATACACTCCCGCACTAACTCCTATCACTCCCAGAACCCACAGCGATCGCACCCCAATACCAGCCCCAACGTTATACGGCCACAAGTACCTGTACAGCATCACCGAAGCGTCAATCACCGCCAGCGCAACAAGGTAATCGCCGGCAAGCTCCCACGTAATAATGTTCAGCGGCCTGCCCAGCTTCTTTCGCACAAAGTACAGCCCAAGAAGCCCCGATAACGTGAAGGCAATTCCTGGCGCAAGTGCAAGACCGTTATACCCCATAGGCCATATAAGAATGAACGATAACAGCGCAGTAGCTCCCACGCTGAATGACGTAACCCTGAAGGCTTCTCGCGGCATTGAAAGTGCGTACAGTGCCCGCATTATGACGGTTGAACAGGCCATGCCAGGAAGTCCCAGCATACTGAACGCTAACGTCGATGATGTTGCTGTCCATGCCCAGCCTCCAAACTCTCCCCTCACAAACACAAGATGCACAAATTCATCGGATATCGCGATTACACCCAATGACGCAGGAAGCACCACAAACAACGCAAACCTTATTGCCTGTCTAAGCGTGTCAACAAATTCATCGTCATCTTTCGCTCTAGCCAACTGAGGAAGTACTGCCTGTGATATAGCTATTACGAATAACCCCAACGGTAACTGTAATATCCTGTTCGAGTAGTTGAGAACGGAAATACTGCCCTCCTGAAGGAATGAGCCTAGCATACGGCTTATTACCGGATTAATCTGGTTCAGCGATAACCCTGCTGCGTATGGCAGAAACAGCTTCATTATTCGCCTGAGATCCGGGTCTGACATGTCAGGACGTGCAGGGTAGAGTACAGCCTTCATCTTGAAACCATACAGCCACTGCGTCATGAAGTGTGCAAAACCTCCGCATAATACCGAGAGTGCAAGCCCATATACCCCGAACCTTGCCGCGAAAAATGGTGCTGTAACAATAAATACTAGATTGCTGAACGCCGGAGACAATGCAGGAATGAAGAATGAACCAAGCGAGTTCAATTCTCCCATCGTAAGTGCCTCAAGCGATATGAATATCAGAAAAGGAAACATCAATCGCGTCAGCCCTACAGCAAGTGAATGGCTTTCAGGGTCAAAACCTGGTGCCATTATTCTTACCAGACCTGGCGCAAAGAATATTCCCAATCCAACGACAAAAAATGTCGCGCATAACAATACCGTCATTGTTCCGCGCGCAAGTGCTATAGCTTTCTCCCTGCTGCGGGTTAATGCCTGCGAGAATACCGGGACAAATGCCGCAGATAATGCTCCTTCCGCCAATAGTTGACGGGCAAGATTGGAGAGTGTGTATGCTATGTTGAACGCGTCCATGTATCTTGTAGCACCGAAAAATGCCGCAACAAGAACCTCTCGCGCAAGACCAAGTATACGGCTTAAAAGTGTTCCAGCCATCATGAAGACTGCATGACGTACCATTGAAGGATTATCGTTATTGTTATTCTGCAAAGTTTTATCACCCAGCAGAATTATACACACTAGGTTATTCTTGAGTTGAGGAAGACAGAGTGTAAGCGCAGATTACTTTTGCCCTCGAAAGTCTACATGCTTCAGCGAATGCCATAAGTGTATAGCCGGTAGTGCAGACATCATCGACAAGCGCAACCCTCAAACCCTTAATATCCCGCGTAAATCTGAAGTCGTCAGGAGCTACGTTGTTCTTCCTGTCTATTGCATTCAGGCTCATCTGGTGAGGGCGTTCTCTCGTTCTTTCGGATACGTCCAGCATTTTTACGCCCCAATAATCGCACATGCCTCCAGCGAGTTTGCTTGTCTGGTTGTATTTCCTGTCGCTGTTCATTCTCAATGGTGCGGGAATAATGTAATCCGCCTCAGTCTCCCCAAAAGACCTGGCCATGCATACCCCCAAAGGATACCCAAGCTCCCTCCTTCCTTCCTCCTTGAACCTGTGTATCGTTTTCTTTACGGCAATATCATGATGGTAGAGTGCCGAATATACCGTTAAGCTCCCCAAATGGCGTGTAATAATCCCGTCAGTAAAAAGATGATAGAACCCTGCCGCATTTGCGCTGTATACCTCTCTCTTCCGCAGAATTTCCCTGCATTCAGTGCAAAGACCAACACTCCCAATCCTTCCGCATACATCACAGCTTGAAGGCCATACAAGGTGAAGGAAGTATCCCCATAGACGGTTACAACTCGTTGCGGGCAATGTGGACAAGTTCATCGCACCTGTTGTTGCGCTCATCGCCAGAATGTCCCTTGACCCAGTGCCACTTCACCCCATGTATGTGTGTAAGTTCGTCGAGACGTTCCCATAAATCGCGGTTAAGTACATCGCCGCCCGTTGAGGTCTTCCAGCCCTTTCGCTTCCAGTTGTAGAGCCAGCGTTTCACAAAAGCGTTCTGCAAGTATGACGAGTCAGTGTGAAGGTCAACATCGCAGGGTGTCTTCAGTGCTTCAAGAGCCTTAATCGCAGCGGTAAGCTCCATTCGGTTGTTCGTAGTGTCATGTTCGCCGCCGTAAATCTCGCGTTCCTTGTCATGCGCTGGGGAATAAAGAATAGCTGCCCAGCCTCCAAGCCCAGGATTTGGTGATGCTCCGCCGTCAGTGTAGATTATGACGTGTGGCCTCATGCTTCATTCCTCGAACACTATATCAATCACTACCGGCCCTTCAGTGTATATATCACCTGAAGCTAGTGCGGAGATTATTACGGGTTCGGTTATGCGGCTTAACTCCTCTACCGCGCTGAAGAATGCCTCGCCGTCAAGTTTGCCTATATTGTTCGTCGCAGGGTCTGGGAGTATGCCGTCATTTATGGCCTTGTTCCTGAGTTCACGCAGGAATATGTGAAGTATCTCCTCTGGGGTTGATGTCGTGTTAGTCCTGTCGTTCATGAAGAATTTGCGGTATACGGGTGAGCCGTCAGGGTAAGTGATTATGCTGTTGCCGGTCTCAAGACGTATCATTACCCGCAAGTTCTCGCCGACAGTGTAATTCTCACCTGAGAGTGCCCTGACATACTGCCTCTCGTCAGAGCTGAGAAGTTCTGCTGTTAAAGCCGCCTCTGTCTCAGCGTCAAACTCTACAGGAATATCCCTCAGCCTCGTAAATGACTGATCAGATATTCTCGTCAAAACGTTAATCCTCACTTGCTGTTTCAATGCGTTAAGTCCCGCCGCAATATCCTCCCTTGACGATCCAGGCTCAAATGCTGTCTGTCCGAGCAATACATTTGCGCTCAAAGCTATAGCCTCGCTGCGTAGAGATTTCAACTCCTGCCTGAGCTGTGATGACTCTTCACGCATTATCCTGAGTGCTGCTTCAAGTTCGCGTTTTTCCTGCTCAAGTATGTACTGATCGTTGCGCATTGTGTCAAGCTCAAAGCCGGTGAGGTCGAGACTTGCGGAAGCCTCTGCAAGCGATGCCCTCATAAGTTCCGTATTTCGTTCGTTCTGTGTCAACTGAAACTGCAAATCATACATCTGCTGCTTCAGCATTTTCATTCCAAAAAGTGCCGTACGCACGTCCTGAGAAAGTACAGCCATTACCGAGAGTATTCCCACTGCAATTAACGCACCTGTAAGCGCGGTAATCAGCCTGCTGGTATACTTTGGCCTAAGACCGAAAACTGACATTCGCTTCTTTCCGTACTTTGTGCCTATTGAGTCCCCTATCACGGAAAGCACAGCACTGCCCACTATAAGCGAAAGTATAGGCAGCCAGTTAGTATCCTCAAGAAAACGCACGAACATGATGTACTCAGCCCCGTTTCTTTATGTATGGCGACAATTCCGATATCAGCACTGCCGCAAATATAAGTCCGCACCCGAAAAGCATTCTCATTGTTACTGTCTCGTTCAGAAAGATTACACTGCTTGCAAGGCCAAACACTGATTCAAGGCTCATTATGATAGTGGCATGTGAAGGTTCTGCATACTTCTGCGCGATTATCTGCATCATGTAACACCCGAATGTAGCGAATATTATCGTGAACGCAAGCTCAGGGAGACCGTTATTGCTGATGTACTCCGCAGGTGTCTCGAATGCCAGCGAAAACGCCAATGCACATACCGCAAACGCAAGAAATTCCGCGAAACTTAATGCCACAGGGTCATGTTCCGAAGAGTAACGGCTGATAGCTATAACCTGAACCGCAAACGTTATGGCACAAATCACCGTCAGAATGTCGCCGATGTATCCTTCAGTTCCAGAGATGCCGCCCGAAATAAGATACATTCCGGCAACACAGAGTACAGCCGCCCCGATAGTCAGCCAGCCTGGAAAAACACGCCTCAATATCCATATCATGAACGGTACCATGAGAACGTATGTTGCGGATATGAATGCGGAACGTCCGCCGCCAATGTATCGCAGCCCTACAGTCTGGGAGGCTATGGCAATGAAAAGGAGAACGCCTATTATTGCCCCGCTCTTGAAGACTTTGCGGAATGATTTGTGTATTCTGCTGTGAAAGAACATGTATATCATCAGTGCGCCTGTGGAGAACCTCAGAAACAGCAGCCAGCATGTCGGATATATTCCAACCAGAATTTTCATGGCAGGAAAGCTCACTCCCCAGAATAATGCGCAGTATAAAAGCCCTAAATCCGCGAGCATTACTTAATTCTCCGAGCCTCAAGGTAATATCGTTTTTCCTGAGCGTGTCCCATTGAGAACGTCTTGCGCGGGAGAACACCTGACTGTGATATTACGCGGAAGAAATCACGTTTTGCCCCATCATCGAACGGCGGCATCTCAAACCCTACGCAGCCTTCCCCGTCTGAAAGCTCCTTCAACGCTTCAGTATCATGTATGTAGTCGATATCGCAGCCCTTATCATCGAGATACTTCTGCAAAACGATTAAAGCCGAAGCACCTTTGGACATGTCGATATATAGCGTACCTTCAGTACAATGCGAGTAATACTTTATCGGCCATGAACCTTTTGCGGATTTCAGGCATATATCATTCTTCATGTTCTCGATGAATGCGTCAGGCTCAACGTTCTTCACTATTCTGTGTATCGGCTCGAACTTCAGTGCATCGTCATGAATATTCTCAAGTTCTGCCATTGCGTAACGGGACGTGAAACCCTCCTCGTAACATGCTTTTGCGGCAGCGAGTGAGTGATTTCCGTCTCCAACGGCGAAAACTAGGGACAGTTCCCTGCTCTTTCGTTTAATGTATGAGGCTATGCGCATGTTCAAGGCTCTTGCGTGGTCTCCTCTGACAAGCCAACCCCTGATGTGTCCTCCTCCCAACATGAGGTCAAAATCGTAGAGTTTCTTCATTGTGTGCTTTGAGATTGTGAGCGGCTCAATGATTTGCTTCTTCTCGTCATCACATAACAGTATTACGTGTGAAAGCTCAATGGGTGCGTTCTCGCGGACTGATTTTCGCGGCGGTATGCGTTCGGTTACGGTCTGTTCTGTTGCGCGTATCATTGGGGAAGTTCCTGGCTTGTAGTCGTATTCCTCAAGGTCAATTACTCCGACTATTCCGCGCCTTATAGAGCTGTCAAGGAGTTCGCGTTCTACGTATATATATGAGTTCTTGTAGGTGGTGAATATCTCGCGTCCCAAATATTCATTCATCGAGAAATTTATGGCGGATATTGCCTCTGTGTTGTCGTCTTTGAGCATGGCTTCCGGCAGAATGAGATTGTATGCTGAAGGGTGATCTCCTGCGTAATCCCTTACTTTTTCCCAGTATTCAGGCTGTGAGGTGAACTGATCACACGCAATAACTGCCCAGCGAGACATGTCATTAGTATTGGGGAGCATTAAGCTGGCTGGTCTGAATATAATCTGTCAGTCCTTTCGTGATTGTAATGTATTTAATTTTATTCGTGGGATAAATGCGCGTCAATTAGTGCATATGCGTTATAATCATGCGCAAAATGACAGGAGAATTTCACCATGCAGAATATATTATCCCAGTACCGCAAGGCAATAATTACAGGTGGAGGAGTGTTAATATTCCTTTTTGCAGGCTTAATCACGATGTTAGTGTTACCCTCAGAAAATGACACCAATAACCCTACGGCTTCCCCCGAAAAATCCGCAGCTCAACCGCAGCACCAGCCTCCCCAAAATCAAAACATAACCGCTGAACCTGCCATTCCGAAAATCTGGTATGTCTACGTAACTGGTGAAGTGAAAAATCCCGGAGTATACAAGCTCTCGGAGGACGCGCGAATATTCCAGGCTGTTGAAGCGGCAGGAGGTCTAACATCAAAGGCCGACGCTGAAGCAATAAATATGGCCGAAACCCTTGCGGACGGAGTGCATGTACACATAGGAGCGAAGGCCAGCCAAAATCCACGACAGTCATCACCGCCAAGAATACCTGGTATCCCTGCAAGCCATACGGTAATTCAGTCGGGAGTTCAGGCTACAAGCCATGCTGGAACGATCGACATTAACCGCGCAAATGCACAGGAGCTTGAAGCATTACCTGGAATAGGCCCTGCAATCGCTAAACGCATTATCGACTACAGACAGGCACATGGCAATTTTACGCGCCCTGAAGACCTGCGTAATGTCAGGGGTATAGGTTCCTCAAAGCTGGAGAAGATAAGAGAGCAGATAGTAATACGCTGATGGAGATACTGAGACGCTGCCCAATGCTTGCTGTGTTGTCGGCAATAGCGGCTGGCCTTGCTCTTTATGACCGTGCTGGAGGTTTGGCATTCATTGCTGCTGTTCCGGTTATATTTGTTGGGGTAATGTTCTGCTCGTATGAATGGGAGCTGCCGGAACAATGGCAGGTTTTTGCGTTCACGATGATATTTACGCTGTTATGTTCGTGGCGGATATACGCTGTGATTTCGTCAAAGCCTCCAGAAAATTTTGTGTTCATCGCTGAAGAAGGCACTGTAACTGACGTTCGGGAATGGGGGAAAGCCTATGCTGTAGTGATTGACACTGAAAGCAGGGGGAAGTATGCAGCATTCCTGAAATTCGCGGACTTCATGAAGGGTACGAGGCTGAAATTTGATGGTGAGACAAGGGGCTTCAGACCTAAGTTGAACGGCTCTGATTTTGACGAGGGAAAGTTCTGGCGTGCGCGCGGTGTAAACGGCGTAATCACCCTACATAATCCGGAAGAACTGCCTCAACGTTTCAGTCTGTCTCTTATGCGTTACAAGCTGTCCCGAAAACTGACCATATATACCCCTAATCTAACGTCCTCATACCTTCGATCGGCATGGACGGGTGAACGCGACAAATCCCTCAACGACAGGCACAGGAAATGGGGGACAAGCCATCTTCTTGCGGTATCAGGCTTTCATGTATGGGTTGTGATAATGTGCGCAATGTACTTTGCCGGAAAAGATCCCGTAATCCTCTCGGTTATACTCTGGGTGTACATACTTCTCACGGGTGCGGCACCAAGTGCGATGAGGGCGGGTCTGATGATACAGATAATGCTCTGCGCAAAATTCTGGAAGCGTCCGTATAATGGTGTGAACAGTGTTTGTTCTGCCGGAGTGATATTGCTGTTATGGTCGCCGTTTCTGTTCTGGGATATTGGCTGGCGATTGTCGATAATTTCGGCACTGGTTATTGCGGCGGTTATAGGGTCAATGCGTAACAGTAGATTGCTTTGGCTTATATTAAGCCCGTCTGTGGGTATCGCAGTATTTCCTCAAGCAGCTTACACGTTCGGAAATGTACCTGTTGCAGGGTTCGTGATGAATTTGTTTGCTCCAATGTATTTCTCATTCGCTTTCAGTATTGCGTCATTAGGGGCATTATTGAGACTTGTAGATTTTCCCTTGAGCCAGTATTTCATGTTTGCTGTTGAAGGAATATTCATTCTCTGGGAGAAAATTGCTGACACCATAACTGCCTTAATACCGTACCTTATGGGCTGGAATTACGTTACTGCGTGGATTGGCTGCGGAACACTGATATACGTAGTGTGCAGGTATCTTGATATTGCGCCTATAAGGACTGCGGCAATTATGGGCGTTATAGGCTTCATTGCGTTTGCATTGTTCTTGTAAAAAAATCCCCCTGCCTCTATGCTTCAATGACAGGGGAATAATATTCTTTCTCACTTTGAACGTCTCACTGCTTCCTTCATCATTACGTCATGCGCTCCTCCCTCAAGAAGCGTTACAGGCGATACTAGCGTCAGTTTTGCCTTTTCCCTCATCTCTGGAAGACTTAATGCCCCGCAGTTGCAGAACGTTGACTTTATCTTGCTGAGTGTCTCCGTAACATTATCCCTCAGACTTCCCGCATAAGGCACGTAACTATCTACTCCTTCCTCGAATGATAGTTTTGCCTGTGTGCTGTCTCCTGAGTCGTAACGCTGCCAGTTCCTTGCACGGGAGCTGCCTTCTCCCCAATACTCCTTCACGTAGCTTCCGTTCACCATTACCTTGTTTGTTGGGCTTTCGTCGAAACGAGCAAAGTATCGCCCCAACATGCAGAAATCCGCACCCATTGCAAGAGCCAGAGTAATATGGTAATCCATCACTATCCCGCCGTCTGAACATATAGGAACGTAAATTCCCGTTTCCTCGAAATATTTATCCCTTGCCTCCGCAACTTCTATCACTGAGGTAGCCTGTCCCCTGCCTATTCCCTTTGCCTCACGGGTTATGCAGATTGAGCCGCCTCCTATCCCTATCTTTACGAAGTCCGCCCCTGCCTCTGCTAAGAACCTGAAGCCTTCCGCGTCAACAACGTTCCCGCCTCCAACTTTCACATCATCGCCGTACTTTCCACGTATCCATTGCAAGGTTCGCCTCTGCCATTCCGTGAAACCCTCCGAACTGTCTATGCACAGAACATCAGCTCCAGCGTCAATAAGTACGGGCACTCTATCCTCATAATCGCGGGTGTTTATCCCTGCACCTGTCATGAAGCGTTTCCGTGCGTCAAGAAGCTCCAACGGGTTCTCCTTGTGCATGTCGTAATCCTTCCTGAAAACAAACGCAACCATGTTGCCATCGTTATCAACAACTGGAAGGGCGTTAAGCTTGTGTTCCCATAGCAAATCATTGGCTTCCGTTAGGCTTAGTCCGTCATGCGCTGATATTACCTTGTCGATTGAGGTCATGAAATCCCGCACCTTAGTGTCGAGGGCTGTACGGCTTATCCTGTAATCCCGGCTCGTTACTATGCCTAGCAGTTTACCTGTAAGGCTTCCGTCATGCGTAACTGCTACTGTGGTATGTCCTGTCTGTTCCTTGAGGGCTAATATGTCGGACAGCGTTTGTTCCGGGCTTATCGCGGAGTCGTTTGCGACAAATCCGGCCTTGTAACGCTTCACCTTCGCTACCATTTCTGCCTGCTTCTCGATGGGCTGGGAACAGTAGATGAATGATATTCCGCCTTCACGCGCTAATGCTATGGCCATGCTGTCATCTGAGACTGACTGCATACACGCTGATGCCAGGGGAATGTTTATTGACAACGGAGCTTCTTCGCCCTTCCTGAATTTGCACAAGGGGGTGCGTAAAGAGACGTTGGAGGGCACGCAATTTTCTGATGAGTACGTTGGAATGAGAAGGTACTCGGAGAATGTGTGTGAAGGTTCGCTGTAATAGTACGCCATGAGGTTATTTCTCCCTTCAAAAAATTTTGCGCCTTATGATAACACGTCATGCCCTCAAAAATTTTCTGACTTCTGGTGAGCCTTGTTGTTTTATTCCTCGCTTGAAGGGGTCTCATTGTGCGGCGTGTATAATAACTCTCAAACTTATAATCCCATTTGTGAATTGGAGATGGACGGAATTTTATGACAGATGACAATTACTACATGAAAGAAGCTCTCAACGAAGCTCAAAAGGCATTCACTCGCGGTGATGTCCCTGTTGGCGCACTAATCGTTAAGGGCAGCAACATAATATCATTCGGAAGCGACAGAAAATATTCTGACCCGACAGAACACGCTGAAATCATCGCTATACGTTCATCAGCTGAGAAATATGGCCGCTGGAACTTATCAGGCTGTACTCTCTATGTTACCCTCGAACCATGCCCAATGTGTGCAGGTGCTTGCGTCAATGCCAGACTCTCAAGGGTCGTCTATGGCGCAAAGAATTACAGGACGGGCGCAGGCGGTACGCTCTACAACATTCTCCATGACACACGCCTTAACCACGTCTGTGAAGTACGCTCCGGCATAATGGAAAATGAATGCCTCAAAATCCTTCAGGATTACTTTTTTCTGAGGAGGAAAAAATCATGCTCCCGACCTGCCTAATCTCTGACCTCAAAATTTATTGTCCTGGAGATTACACAAAACACCTCGCCTCCGAGTTATCTTGCCCGGAACTTGCCGCTGGTGTCCTAGAAATGCTCAAGGGCGGTGAGAACATTGACACCCTCAGAGAATGGATACGCCCAGACTTCTCCAAGCAAATGGACAGTCTCGATTTAGGCGAAGGCAGCAAGGCCGCTAAAGAACTCTGGGACGCTAAAAGCACGTTCGGGAACGTTTTAGTGTATGGAGATTATGATACTGATGGCATAAGCTCTACCGTTCTGGCTATGGAGATTTTCCGCAACAAGGCTGCTCAGGTTCGATACTTCATTCCTCGAAGGGACGTTCATGGTTACGGCCTTAACGCCGGCATTCTTGACAAAATTGCTGTGTCCGGCTGCAACACCCTCATCGTTACAGACTGCGGCACCAACGACTCCGAAATGTTAGACAAACTCGCTAAGTCCGGCATTAACATTTTCGTTTTTGACCACCATTCCGTCTCAGCTCCCATAACAATTTCAACAATCGTGAACCCCTGCATTAATATGGAAGCAGGAGACCACCAGAAAATTTGCGCCACAGCCGTCCTATGGTGCTGGGCATGGAAGGAAAATATTGTCCCCAAAAAGTTCCTGCAATACGAAGTTGACCTTGTTACTCTCGCTACTATCGCTGACTGTATGCCGCTTCATAATCTCAACCGTTCTCTAGTACGTTACGGAATGAAACTGATGAGGACAAACCCAAGAAGGGGTTTAAGTGCATTGTTCGACTGTCTGAGCATAAACAAATACCAGTTATCCGAAGAACACCTATCCATGCGCGTCATTCCCTGCCTCAATGCTCCTGGAAGAATTGCTACTGCCGATACGGGAGTAAGGGCATTATTGGGAGCTGGAAGCAATGATGCTGTATACTCCTGCGTCAATGACCTCATGAGGATTAACCGGAAACGTCAGACACTAACGGAAAATATTGCACACGAAATTGATGATGGCATTCTTACTGGGGTAATAACACGGAAGGTTATCTACAATGAACAGTGGCCGATAGGAGTTTTGAGCGGTGTCGCAAGCCGTATATGCGCACAGTACAACAGGCCCATCGTTCTTGCTGCTCCTGTGGGCAACGACTTGGTGAGAGGTACCCTGCGTGTTCCTGAAGGTGGAGACGCTGTGGGTGTATTGCGTGAGATTTCGGGGAAGCTCGACGCGTGGGGAGGACACAAATACGCTGCCGGGTTCTCCGTACTCGTTCAGAACTGGCGGGAGGTTTGCGCTGACCTTGAGCGTATGCTTGCCAACATAGAGATTAAGCCGGAAAGTGTTATGCCCGTCATTAACATTGAGCCTTCTGACATCACTATTTCTGATTGGCGCGCTGTGTCGGAGCTTGGGCCTTTCGGAAACAATAACCCTTCCCCCAAATTCTACATTGGAAGCAACAACAGCTATGAGATTAACCCTATGGGCAAAGACGGAAAACATAGCTATGTCCGCGTGAATAATGCGAGGCTTCTGGCGTTTAACACTCCGGCTCGTGATGTGGCCGAAATTATGGGCAAAGTTAAAGGGTGGATTTATCACCCGCGTTTGGATTATTGGCGCAATGAGGAACAATTACAGTTCATTCTCGACTGCGCAGTTACGGAAGGAGGAGTTTAATTTATTATGGCTGAACTCCTTGAAACTCTCAATAACGGCCTGGAAAATTTCTCGTCTATCATCAGTGCCATACCTTCAATCGAGGACAGTTCTGCAAACTATCTGCGTGATATGTATTCACTTCGCGATGACTTCTTCGCTAAAATACCTGATACATCAAAAGCCGATATCGTTCGTTCCGCATGGCAGGAGTTATGGGGCAAGGCCATGTTGTCATTAACCCCCGAACATCTACGCAGGCTGGGTGAAGCGTTCGTCTTCTCAGCCATCGCCCACAAAGACCAGCGCAGAAAATCCGGCGACCCCTACATCGTTCACACTATAAGTGCCGCATTAATCCTCGCTGACATGAAACTCGACATGGCCACCCTCGAAGCCGCTTTGCTGCACGATACTCTGGAGGACACTGATGTTACACCTGCTGACCTTCAGGAGAAATTCGGCTATGACGTTTACTTGCTTGTTGACGGCGTAACGAAACTTGCACAGGACGATGTTAGGGAATTTATGTCGCGTGAAGACCTTACGGCAGAAAGTCTCCGTCATATGTTCATCGTTATGGCAAAGGACATTCGCGTTGTTCTGATAAAACTTGCTGACAGGCTGCATAATATGCGCACTCTCTCGGTTATGAAGCCTGATAAACAGAAACGCATTGCCAGAGAAACGATGGAGATTTACGCACCTCTGGCTCACAGATTGGGGATTTACCAGATTAAACGTGAGCTTGAGGATTTGTCCTTCATGTATCTTAACCCTGACATTTACGCAGAAGTTGAACGCCGAGTAAAAAAGAGAATGCCTCAAATGGAGGAAGTTATAGACAAGGCCATAAAAATTCTCGAAGAACGCCTACAGAAAGATAACATTCCCTGCCGCATTAAAGGACGTTCAAAACACTATTACAGCATTTACGAGAAAATGCAGAGGAAGAAAATCTCCTTCGACGAGCTTTATGACATTCTAGCCGTCCGCGTCCTCGTTTCCGATGTCTCAACATGCTATGCTGTTCTGGGTGTTGTACATGCTTTGTGGCTGCCAGTACCCGGACAGTTCGATGACTACATCGCCAACCCCAAGAGCAACATGTATCAATCTTTGCACACAACAGTGATGGTCTCTGGTGTTCCACTTGAAGTCCAAATCCGCACCTACGAGATGAACCATTTTGCTGAATACGGCATAGCGGCTCACTGGGTCTACAAGGAAGGCGGCAACAAAAAGCTCCTTAAAGGTCTTAACGAAAAACTTATGCTGGTTCGTCAGGTCATGGAAGCTGAAGAAGGCGGCGACACTAAAGAGTTCGTTGACATTCTGAAACAGGACATTCTCCTCACAAGTGAGCTTTATGTTTTCACGCCGGACGGTAAGCCAATGATACTCCCAAACGGCTCGACGGTGCTGGATTTTGCGTATGCCGTTCACACAGAAATCGGCAACCATTGCGCCGGTGCTATGGTCAACGGCAGGATTGTTCCTCTCAATACACAGCTTCATAGCGGCGATAGAGTGAAGATACTTACAGCACCGCAGACAACCCCTTCTAGGGACTGGCTTAAAATCGTCAGCAGTGCGAAAACTAAAAGCAAGATACGCAGCTGGTTCCGGCAGGCTGAAAAGGCAGAACGCGAGGAAAAACTTGAACGCGGCTGGAAACTTGTTGAACGCGAACTTAGAAGGAGAGGTCTTACCGGTGTTAAGCGCGAGGACTTCAGCAACATTGATGAGCAGCTTATAGCCGTAGGTTCAGGGACTATAGGCGCAGGTGAAGCAGCACAGAAATTATCGCTCGCATACCTTCAGCACCATTCAGAACAGCAGACTGAACCTGTAGAGTTCGTCAGTGAGCCGGTACTCAAGAAGAAGGATAACAAGTCTGATGTTCTCGTCGAGGGTGAAGGAGGGGTCAGCGTAACATTCGCAAGTTGTTGCGACCCTGTACCAGGTGATGATATAGTTGGATATTCTTCGGCTAGAAGGGGTATAACCGTTCACAGGAAGGACTGCCGTAACATTGCCGGAATGGAGGAAGCCAGAAAGATTAATGTCTCATGGTCGCTTCAGGAACTCAGCCCTACTGGCGGCAAAAAACCTAACATGTATACGGCAAGGCTGTACATTGAGGGAGAAGACAGAAACGAGCTTATTGCTGACACTACAAAGGCTCTCGGTCTTGAAGGTATAAGCATAACTGAGTTCAAATCGTCAACGGCTGGCGGCGGGCTTGCTAGAATGAAAATTTCTATGAGGGTTAGAGACCTTCAGCATTTATACTCTGCAATGTCAAAGATTAATGAGGTTCGCGGAATTATTAGCGTTGAAAGGGAGTAATATATTTTGAGGCTGTTAATACAGAGGGTAAAACGGGCTTCTGTAACTATAGAGGGCAGAGAGAAGCATGATATTGGAAAGGGAATGTGCGTCTTCATCGGAGTAACTCACGGCGATAATGAGGCAAATGCTGACTGGCTGGCAGAAAAAATGGCGGGTCTGCGAATATTCGCGGACGATGACGGCAAAATCAACCTCTCGTTGCAGGATATTGGCGGCGAAGTTCTGCTGGTGTCGCAATTCTCGCTCTATGCCTCATGCGCTAAGGGACGGCGGCCGGGCTTCAGTGATGCGGCAAAACCTGACGAAGCGGAAAGGTTGTATGATTATTTTGTGTCCAAAGTTAAGGGCATGGGGATAAAGAAAGTGTCATGCGGACAGTTCGGGGCTGATATGGAAGTAGAGATAATCAATGACGGGCCTTTGACGTTCATTGTTGACAGCATTTAGGGGAGGGAAAAAGCAAATTGCAATACAAGAGATTTCCGTTAGGAGCATTATGGACAAACGGCTATTTATTCTGGGACGATAAGACCAAAGAAGCATTCTTCATAGATCCGGGCGGCAAAACTGAGGACGTTCAGGCATTCATGGCCGCCAATAACCTCACATTAAAGATGGTTCTCCTCACTCATGGGCACATCGACCACATTGCGGGCATTCACGAGTTTGTTCCGATGGTTGGGGACAACATATACATCGGCGTTAATGACGCGCAAATGCTCAGAAAACCATCGAGGCAGCTTCAGGCATTACTGGGAGTTGACTGCAAGGGTATCGAGAATTTCCGCGAGGTTGAGGACGGAAGGATAATAGATTTTCCAGGCTGCACCATAAAGGTTATCGACACTCCAGGCCATACTGAAGGAAGCGTCTGCTATTTCATCACGGACAGGGAAGGCCATCATATTCTGGTGTCAGGCGATACACTGTTTGCCCAGAGCGTAGGACGTACTGACCTTGAGGGGGGAGACAGCGTGAAACTTGAGGCATCGTTGAGGAAACTGGCGGAATTTTCGGACGGGCTTCATGTATTGCCCGGACATGGCCCGGATACGAATATAGGCTCTGAACGTGAGCTTAACCCTTACTGGCCAAGATAGAGGAATAACACGAAATGTTCAAATTATTTTCTGGAATGCTGGGGCTTGATGTCGGAATAGATTTAGGCTCGTCAAATGTTGTAGTCTACGTTAAGGACAAGGGAATAATACTCCGTGAACCATCAGCAGTCGCTGTAAAGAGGCTTCCCAGAGGCGAGGGCTTCGAGGTAATTGCGGTAGGTGATGCAGCAAAAGCAATGTCCGGCAAAGTTCCTCACGGAATTGAAGCCATATGGCCGCTTGAAGGCGGTGTAATCGCGAACTTCGATATGACGCAGGAACTCATAAACTACTGCCTTAAGCGTGTAAGCTCGAACAATACCTTCATGGTTCACCCCAGAGTTGTAATCTCAATACCGGCAGAGGTTACTGAAGTCGAACGCAAGGCCGTAATTGACGCGACACTGGGAGCAGGAGCGAGTGAGGCATATGTTGTTGAGGAGCCAATAAGTGCGGCGTTGGGAGTTGGGCTGCCAATAGATAAACCTTCAGGCTGCATGATTATCGACATAGGCGGCGGGACAAGCGAAGTCAGCGTAATATCACTGGGCGGAATTGTCGTAACAAGTTCCCTCAGAACTGCCGGGAAAATGATGGATAACGCCATAATCACAATGATAAGACAGCGTTATGCATTGCTCATAGGCGAGGCAACAGCAGAAGAAGTTAAGAACACTATCGGTTCTGCATTGCCTCTTAACCCTGAACTTGAGATGAACGTAAAGGGGAGAGACTTGTCCGACGGTCTTCCAAAGAGTGATATTGTCTCGTCAATCGAAGTTCGTGAGGCAATGGAACCTATATTCACGGGCATTGAAGATATGGTGAAAGTTGCATTGGAGAAAATGCCGCCTGAACTTGCAAAAGATGTTGTTGACAGAGGAATAATTCTCACAGGAGGCGTTGCGTTAATGCGGGGGTTCAGCGAGAGGCTTTCACGCGCCATAAACACTCCCGTAATAGTTGCGGAACAACCTTTGAACTCCGTAGCACTGGGCGTGGGGAAAATACTCGATAATCTCGGAACTATGCGCAGAGTATTGATGTCCGTACAGCGCGGCTCTCGTTAATGGACAACAGGCGCAGAACAACACAAGAGCTTGCTCACGGAATGACTGCCTTAATCCTGGCTCTCTTTCTTCTGGGCGTAAGTTCGGGGCTTGGTATCCTCAAGAACATAGTTGACCTTTGGGGTGCAGTGCTGTCAATTCCGGAGTATCCAGCTGTGGTAATGCGCGAGATATTCATGGAGTGGCGTTCATGGTCAAGGGACAAAAACTCCCTCAGCAATCAAGTATTACGTCTCCGCAATGAGAATGCACAGCTGCGCCTCGAACTGGCCAAAGTTGCCGGTGCAAAGATATATTCAGATGATGCAGCATCAGACCTCCGCCGTGCGAGAGTAACATTGCGCGCCCCAATGTCATGGTGGAGCGAAATCAGGATAGACAGAGGCGAACACGACAAAATAACTCAGGGCCTCCCAATATTCAGCAACGGTTATCTCATAGGCAGGGTAAGCACCGTGTCAACCATGTCGTCTTGGGCGGAACTGATAACATCATCGTCATTCATGATACCGGCAGTTATCGAGGACACGAGGGAGCTTGGTGTTGTGGCTGGAGATGGCAGCGGCTCTGTCCTTCTGAAATACATTCCTGCTGGAAGGGGAGTGCGTTCCGGAATGAAGGTCAGTACGGCCATGATAGGCGAACAATTACCGCCCGGTCTTCCGATAGGGCAGATTTCCGGCGAGGTAACATCGGGTGCTGACGGCTACGCTACATACAGGATAGAACCTGGTGCTGATTTGTCGCGTTTTTTCACGGTGAGTTATTAACGATGATACTGATTATATTATGGCTTATACAAGACCTTCTTACTGTCTTTACCGGCGGCGGAATGCAGATACCAGGTCTGTTTATGCTGGGAATAGTCTTCAAGCTGTTATTATCCGACAGCAATAATGACGATGGCAGTCTTTGGGCAATATGGGCATCATTTGCGGGCGGAATATTATGGGATTTGCGATGGATAGGGATACCCGGCTTCTTCACACTGGGCTATGTTGTCGTCGTACTCATAGTGATACAGGTATGGGGCTTAATCCCGCCTCAAGGCAGGGTTTCAGGGACGGGACTGATAGTCTTTATTCTCATGGAAGCATCGCAGCTAATCCCTCCAATGCTCCCCGTACTCATACTCGGAGGCAATACGGGCTGGAGCTATTTCCTAATGCAGCAGGTTTATTCTCTGCCGGCAATACTCTTGACGATGTATATATATCTGCGCAAAATAAGAGACAGCAAAGTATAGGTGAAAAATGGAAATATTAGACGGACGGCTGAAAATCTTTCTATGGGGAATAGCTCTTTCTGTTATGGCACTGATAACGGGACTTTACCTGTGCCAGATATATCAAGGCGACAAGTATATACGTCTCGCACACAATAACAGGCTGAGAATGATACGTTTTCCGGCACCAAGAGGCGAAATATTTGACCGCAATGGAGTACCTTTAGCAGTGAACGATAATACTTTCAGCATTATGGGCTATCCGCTTGACCTCAACACTCCAGAAAAGTTACAGCACCTCAGCAAAATATTAATGCGTCATGGAATACCTTTCACAGTTTCGGACTTGGAGAAGACAATAAAGCAGCAGAGACTTGCACCCTACCGCGTCATGAAGATTGTACCCAACCTGACTATGACACAGATGGCAGAACTTGTCGCGGATTACGAATTTCCCCGTGAATTGTTCCCATTGAGCGTTTGGCGCAGGACTTATCCCGCCGGCAGCACTGCCGCTAACATCATCGGCTATGTCGGCGAAATCTCCGAGACCGAGCTGAAGTTGAAGGCTGAAGATGGCTATTTTGGCGGCGACCTTATAGGCAAGTCCGGCATTGAAAGGTCTTACGAGGCGGAATTGAGGGGGTCGCCTGGACAGGAAGCACTCGAAGTTGACGCAAGGGGACGCAAAATCAGGACTCTCGACGCTAACCCTGCTGTGAAGGGCGAAGATATACGTCTCACACTCGATATGGGTGCGCAGAAATTGGCAGTCGAACTCCTCAAGAACTGGAAGGGTGCTATTGTTGCAATGGACGTTCATACTGGCGAAGTTTTGGCGTTGGCATCAAGTCCTGTTTACGACAACAACCCCCTCGCATGGGGAGTATCAGGCCGCGAATGGAACTCAATCATGAATGACCCCGAACGTCCCATGCTTAACCGCGCAATCGCAGGAGTATATCCGCCAGCTTCAACCTTCAAGGCATTCATGTCTATAGCGTCCCTTGAAGAAGACGCGATAACCCGGTCAACAATGATTGCGTGCAGAGGAGGATTGCGTTTCGGCTCACACCTGTTCAAGTGCTGGAAACATTCCGGACATGGCTCGTTGAACGTCATAGGAGGGCTTCAGCATTCATGCGATGTATTCTTCTATCAGGCAGGACTTAGGACGGGTATTGAGAAGCTCATAAAGTGGGGAAAGAAGTTTCATCTTGGTGAACCTACAGGTATAGACCTTCCAGGCGAAAGCGGCGGCAACATTGCAGGGCCTGAGTGGAAGATGAGGCGTTTCAAGACGGCATGGGCAGGCGGCGATACAGTGAATTACTCGATAGGCCAGGGATATATGCTGATGACCCCGATACAGATTGCGAGGGTTTACGCGGCCATTGCCAACGGCGGCAAGATGGTTACGCCACACCTGAACATCAAGGGCTGCAAGACTCCCGAAAACATAGGCATTAACCCGATGAAGCTGGAAATCGTGAGGAAGGGTCTCGAAGCGGTAGTATCAAGGGGAACAGGTTCAAGGGCTGGACGTTTTGGGGTTCATGTTGCGGGAAAGACTGGGACGGCTCAGAACTCACACGGCGATGACCACGCGCTTTTTGCAGGCTATGCTCCTGCGGAAGACCCGAAGTATGTTGCAGTTGCGGTAATCGAGGCCGGGAAGCACGGAAGCAGTGTAGCAGGGCCGATAGTAGGACAAATGCTGTCTCATTTGCTTTCACACTAGGCACAAAAATTCCCGCATTAACGTATAATAATCAGGCACAAATTTTAGATATGAAGAATTGACAATGAAGATACCAAATTTGAACTTGCTGAAGAAGATACGCAGGCCAGACGCACAGATTAAGATGGAACGTACTCATTACGGGATAAAGTTTTTCCTGCCCGAAAGCCTCTCGGAGGACGAACTCTTAAAGCTGCTTGTTCGTATACCTGCGGGCGCATACAAGCTGCCGGACGGGCAGGGTGTCTCACTAGACTTTTCCGGCCGTGAATGTTCCAGAAGATTGATACTTCACATGCTGAACTCGATAGTGTGGGAGAAGGGTATACGGGTTGTAGCATGGCTTTCGGGGAATGAGGCGAGTATAAAGCTGTTTCGTTCCGCCGGATTGTCGGTAACAGAGCCAGCGTTGAAGCTCGAAGGCCAGAAATCTATCCCCAAACCTGAAGTCCCGGAACACAAGCATACACCAGGCCTGAAGGTAGTGTACGGTTCGATGAGGTCAGGACACAAGGTGGAGACAGACGGTGATGTATTGGTGTGGGGACATCTCAATCCTGGAGCTGAAGTAATAGCGGGAGGAAGTGTTGTTATTGCCGGCAGGCTTCTTGGAGTTGTACATGCCGGAGGGTACGGACGCAATGATGTTTTCGTATGGGCTGGCTGTTTCGAGACCCCGCAGGTGAGAATAGCGAACAAGCTGTGTTTTGCCGACCCGAAATCCACGACATGCTGGCGTAAAGGTGTAGTGATTACGCTGGAGGACGGAACGCCGGTAATACGCGAGAATAAATTTTTGCAGCCTAGAAAAATTGAACAGGAGGGGTTAAGTAACAGCTGCTAAAAAGTTATAAGTTACTATAATGTATCAAAATTTTATACGTTAGGAAAGGAGGTAAGCCGTTTACTGAAGATTTAAGTATTTTAGCTTTTATGTTTCACCTGACATATCGGGTAAAATTTCATCAGCTTCTGAAGCGAGAACCAAGCGGGAAGCTAGTGGTACCCGTACGTTAGCGGGGAATAAAAGCCTCTGGAGCGTTAAATCAAACGTAAGTAGCAGACCAACGTGAAAGCGGACGCGATGAACGAGGAAGGGAGCAGAAAAGCTAATACTTTTTATAAGTCTTCTGTAACGGTGTAACAAACTAAATGTCAGCACGAGTAATAGTAACGACTTCGGGAAAAGGCGGAGTCGGGAAGACTACATCGACAGCGAATATTGCCGCAGCTCTGGCGAAATTTGGGAAAAAGGTTGTGGCAGTTGACGCAGATGTAGGGTTGCGCAACCTTGATGTTATCATGGGTCTTGAGAACCGTGTAGTGTACAACTTCATTGACGTAATCGAGAAGACCTGCAAGATGAACCAGGCTCTTGTCAAGGATAAGAGAGTTCCCGGCCTTTACCTTCTTCCAGCAGCACAGACCAGAACGAAAGACGCAGTGAACCCTGAGCAGATGATTGCGCTTTGCGAGGAATTGAAGCCAGATTTCGACTTCATACTTCTCGACTGTCCCGCAGGAATTGAGGGAGGATTCAAGAATGCGGCCGCCGGAGCAGATGAGGCACTCGTAGTAACAACGCCGGAGATACCGGCAGTGAGGGACGCGGACAGGATAATAGGAATGCTGGAAAGCATGGGCAAGTCTCCCATAAGGCTCATCATCAACCGTTTGCGCCCCAACATGGTGCAGGACGGAGATATGCTTGCAAAAGATGATATTCTCGATGTTCTGTCGATTGACCTTATCGGAGTTGTTCCGGAAGATGAGAGCGTAATACGTTCCACGAACAATGGAGAGCCTATGACTATGACGCTGGACAGTCCGGCGGCTCATGCGTACCTTAACATTGCTGAGAGGTTATTGGGACGTGATGTACCGTTGATGGATTTGGAGAGTTACGCGACAAGAAGCTTCATAAGCAAGATAAAGCGTTTCTTCTCAGGAAAGCGCAAGAGGTGATGAAAGATGGGGTTTCTGATGAAATTTTTTGGCAGCGGCAATGATGGTTCAAGTCAGAAGGCCAAAGACCGCCTGAAAATCGTACTCATACATGACAGAACAGACATATCGCCTCAGCTCCTCGACAATCTTCGCGGTGAAATCGTTGACGTTCTGGCCAAGTACATGGACATAGACACTCAGAAGATAGAGATAGACCTTGACCATGACGATAACGCTGTTGCACTCGTTGCGAATATCCCAATATTAAGGATAAAGCGCGGCCGGGTTCCTGACGCGTAACAGCATACAAATACTTAAAACATGAGTTCATTATGGGCCTCGCTCAGGGAAGATATATCGCTCACTGACAGGCTGATGATTTTTTGTGCTTTAGTGCTGTCAATGTGGGGGGTATTCTGCATTTACAGTGCTGCGGCCGGTTCGGCGGGAAGGGGTTTCGATTACGCTTTCCGGCAGTCGGCATGGCTTATCGTCAGCGTAATATTCATGCTTATTATCATGGTTGTAGGCCATCATAAGCTGCTTGAAGGTGCTTATCCCCTTTACGGATTAATGCTGCTGCTGCTGCTGCTCACACTTTTAGCCCCGAAAGTGAATGGGGCGCAGTCATGGTTAGGATTTGGTGGAGTAAGGTTTCAGCCGTCAGAATTTGCGAAGGTAGCAATAATCCTTATGATGAGCAAGTTTCTCAGCCGTTATCCGCCGTTAGACTTCAAGACGTTCCTGATGTGTCTGGGAGTGATAATGGTACCTGTTTTCCTCGTTCTTGTTCAGCCCGATGCAGGGAGCGCATTAGTTTATCTTGTCATATCGTTCGGAATGCTTTTAGCGGCAGGAACACCACTGAAGTATCTTGGCGGCTTAATGTGTATTGGGTTGTCGGCAATCCCTATAATGTTTATGTTTGTGCTGAAGGATTACCAGAAGAACAGAATATTAGTATTCATAGACCCAATGAGAGACCCATTAGGAGCCGGATACAACGTAATACAGTCAAGGATAGCGGTAGGTTCGGGGGGGATATCGGGAAAAGGCTTCATGCTTGGAACGCAGAGCAAGCTGAAATTTCTTCCTGAACCGCATACTGATTTCATATTCAGCGTATTCTCAGAGGAGTTTGGATTTATCGGAGACATGATACTAATCGCGTTATTCGCTGTTCTTCTTGTGAGGATAATATTGACTGGAATTAGGAGCAGGGAGAGGCGTTGCAAGATACTTGTTGCTGGGGTAGCGTCATGGCTATGGTTCCAGATGTTCGAGAGTATGGGAATGAGCATAGGATTAATGCCGGTTACGGGATTGCCTCTGCCGTTCCTGAGTTACGGAGGGAGTTCATTGCTGGCAATATTCATGGCACTGGGACTTGTTGCGAGCATATATATTGAGGGGGAAACATCAAGGCATGGATTTTGAGGAGTTCCGCGATCCGGAATGGCCATTATTGTCGCAGGTATCGAGGCCATCGCGTTATTGCGGGAGTGAATGGAGGCCGTCAGCAAATATTTCATGGGATAATGCGAAACTGAGGGTATGTCTTGCGTTCCCTGATGTTTACGAAACGGGAATGAGCTATTACGGCTTTCAGGTAATCGAGGCGTTCATACATTCGATGGGGAAAAGTTACCTTGCAGACCGTGTATATTGTGCCTGGCCGGACATGCAGGAGCTAATGCGGGAGAAAGATATACTGTTATCATCGGTTGAGAATAAACGCAAAATTAAGGATTTTGACGTTCTGGCTTTCACCCTTCCACATGAGACTGCATACACAAACATACTATCCATGCTTCAATTTTCTGGGCTTCAACTTTTCACGCAGGACAGGAATGATGCTGACCCCATAGTCATAGCTGGAGGCTACGGGGCATACAATCCAGATGTTATGGGACGCTTCATTGATGTATTCTGTGCAGGAGAGGCAGAGGCTATACTTCCTGAGCTTCTTCCGGCGATTGAGGGGACTAAGGGACTTCCTAGAGATGAGAGGCTAAAGGTTATTGCGGGCATTCCCGGCTGTTACGTACCTTTATGCTTCAAAGAGGGAGATATTGTAGAGCGTCAGTATACGGATAACATTTTCACGTTAAGTTCGATGATTGTCCCAAGCGTCAACATTGTGCATGACCGTGCAGCTGTAGAACTTTTCAGGGGCTGCGGAAGGGGCTGCCGTTTCTGTCAGGCAGGAGTGGTGAACCGTCCTGTCCGTGAACGTCCTGAAGCTGAAGCGGCAAAATCAATTCTCGACATTATAGCCTCTACAGGTTGGGAGGAAGCAGGATTATTGTCGCTTGCCTCATGCGATTATTCGGGGATAGAGACGCTGATAGATGATTTGTCTCCCGTACTGAACGAACGCCGTGCAAAACTCAGCCTTCCGAGCCTGAGAATGGACGGTTTCTCTGTTGGATTGGCGGAGAAGCTGGAAGGATTGCGCTCAAAACATGGCGGGATAACATTTGCGCCAGAAGCAGGAACGCAGAGGTTAAGGGACGTAATCAACAAGGGAATAACTGAAGAGATGATAACGACATGCCTGAAGGAGATATATTCGCGGGGTTGGGAGAGGGTGAAGCTGTACTTCATGATGGGGCTCCCAACGGAGACGGGAGAAGACCTTGACGCAATCGCCGAAATTTCCCACATGGCCTTGAAGCTGGGAAGGTCAATGGGACGTAAACGAACGACAGTAAGCGTGTCGGTATCAGGTTTTGTCCCGAGGGCGCATACCCCTTTTCAGTGGGAACGTCAGAACAGCGTGGAGGAATTGCGGGAGAAAGGAAGGCGCGTAAAGTCAGCGATACATGACCGTGCGCTCTCGGTGTCATACCATGAGCCTGAACAGACATTTCTGGAAGGGGTATTGTCGCGTGGAGACAAGAGGACGTGCGATGTAATATTCCGTGCGTGGAGTATGGGTGCATGTTTTGACAGCTGGACGGAACATTTTGACCTCAGACGATGGCTTGAAGCTTTCAGTTATTGCGGGGTTGACCCTGAAGACTATACCCGTGAGAGGGGCGAGGGAGAGGAGTTGTCATGGGACTTCGTTAGAACGGGAGTAAGCAAGGGATTTCTTCTGCGGGAGAGGCACAGGGCATACAGCGGGGAATTAACGCCTGACTGTAAAACGTCATGTTCGGGCTGCGGAGTGGGGTGTGTGAGATAAAATGAGATTTAACGGTAAGGATATATCGGAGAAGAAGCTGACCTCGTACAACGATGTTTTTGCGGAGATATTCAACAGCCTCATCTTTCACGGTACTGGACTGCTGATTGACCCGGACGACCTTGAAGCTATGATAATGTTCCTGAAAGAAATTACTGGAGATATGAACCTTTTCAGGGAAGGGCTACAGAAATACGAGGAAGCAGAGAGGGAAGGGAGAAGAGTAACGATGATAGATTTGTATGGAGGAGCGTATAGAGGTGGATTTGACGCTGGTTTGTCGGAAGGTATATCGAAAGGGCTGGCGGAGGGTATATCGAAAGGGCTGGCGGAAGGTATCGCAAAAGGAGCGGAATATACGTCAAGGGTATATAACTCCGGTCTTGCTCTCCTGAAAAAACTTGGTGCCTCGCCCGAAGACCTTGCAGAATTTGAGGCATCATACCACGACACAGGCATAAATCAATGGCAACACGCGCAAGACTGATATACTCCAAACGCGGCGGAGCATGTTTCGTTCCACACATAGCACTGGCGCAACTGTTTTCACGTTCGGCATCACGTGCAGGGTTGAGGCTGGCAATGACGCAGGGCTTCTCACCACGCGCAAAAATCTCGTTCGGCCCGGAACTTCCCGCAGGTGTTGTCGCACTCAATGAACCCGCTGACATGTTCTTTGAGAACGCACCGCAGAACATCATCACCCTCATGAACGCCTCAATGCCCGAAGGCTTCACTGTTTCACGCGCAATATTCCCGCCAGAAGACACACCATCGCTCGGGAAACTCTGCAAGGCCGCCGAATACATCATTCGTCATACACGCGGTCTCATTCTCACTGAACACGCAAAAGAGCATTACGGTGATGCTGTGATACTGTCAGAATATGATGGCGAATGGCTAAGGCTAATTCTCAGAGAGCCGGCTCAAAATCCCATAGGAGGGTTTATCAGGCACATGAAGGAGAACAATATTATTGCTGGGTGGCATGAGGTCAACACGGTGCGGGTTTCGATAGGGCAGTATGACGCGCAAAAAGGAAGCGTTTACCTGTGATGCCTGACGTTAAGATTATTGCAGACCTTAAGGAACACGAACAGCCTCGCATTGCTATCCTCGAAAACGGAAGGTTAGCCGAGATATTCATAGAGTATGCTTACGATGACAGCGCAAATACTCCTCATACCAGAAATACAGGACTTGTACGGCAGGGAGATATCTTCAAGGCAAGAGTTGAAGCCCTAGTTCCGTCAATAAGTGCGGCATTCGTAAAGTTGTCCCCAAAGTCTCGCAATAATACCAGAAATCCAACAGGTGCAGGCAACGCCTTCATGTACGTAAATGAAGCGTCAGACCCATCAAGCATAAAGCCAGGCCGCGAACTTATAGTTCAGGTAACGCGCAATGCCGTAAAGAATAAAGCTCCTCGCGTAAGCCCGAAATTATCTGTGCCGGGAAGATGGCTCGTTCTTGTTCCTGGAAGCAATGAAGTCGGAGTGTCAAAGAGGATTGAAAGTCAGGAAGAACGCAAACGCCTCAAGAGTATAGCTGACACTCTCATGACAGAGATATCTGGTTTCGGGTTAATCATAAGGACAGCGGCAGAAGGTGTTGAGGAGGAATATTTGCGTTCAGACATGGCCTCGCTCCTTAATCTGTGGCATGACATCGAGGCAAAAGCAAAAGTTACTCCTGCACCATCTCTGCTTTACCATGATACTGGAATGTTAGGCAGGGTTCTGCGCGATGAAGTGTCAGGGAAGATTGATGAGATTATCATTGATGATCCGGAGGAGTTTGAACACGCAAAAATTTTCGTTGAACGTTTCTACCCTGAGAAGCCAGATGTTAAACTCTATGAAGGCATAACACCAATATTCGAGTATTTCGGCATTGAGGACGAAATCAGAAAGGCTTTGGAACGCAAAGTTTGGTTAAAGAGCGGGGCATATCTCGTAATTGACCAGACGGAAGCACTGACTGTGATAGATGTTAATACAGGGAAATTCACCAGTGCGCCGGACATGAGACATACCGTACTCACCGCGAACAAGGAAGCCGCAGAGGAAATTGCAAGACAGTTGAGATTGCGTTCAATCGGCGGGATAGTTGTAGTAGATTTTGTTGACATGGAGCTCTCGGAGGACAGACACGAACTTCTGAAATGCTTTGAGGGTTTTCTCAGCCATGACAGGCTCAAAGCGAGGGTATTCAGCATTACGCAGCTTGGACTTGTCGAACTTACCCGAAAACGCGTAAGACCTGACCTTAAAAGCATACTAACTCGAAACTGTCCAGTATGCGGCGATAACGGCTTTGTTGAACGCGAGGAGAATATCGCCATGAACGTCAAGAGGTTTCTGCGAAAGGTTACATCGGCTGGAGGTGCTGAGGCATTCATCATTCAGGCTGCACCCTATGCGGCTTCATACATGCGTAATTGCCTAGATGAATGGCAGGAGGAGTTTGGGCGCAGAATATTCATAGCGTCAATGCCGGATTTTGCGTGGGGAAAATTCAGGCTGGAATATCAGGGTGATATTGAGAGTGCAGAGAAGAAGGCTGAAGATTTGAGGCGTGAGGGCAAGGGGAAAGTTATAATCTACGGGATATAGGCAGAATAAATCCCCCCTCGAAATATGAAGGGGGAACAATATTTTATCAACCAACAGCAAGAAGACTCCCACCTCTTTAGGCGGGAGATGAATTGCCTCGTAGTATAATTTCCCCATGACAGAAGAAGAGAGACTAGCTAAGAATAACCGAATACGAGAACAAGGCAGACTGACCAGAGAAAAACGTAAACG
>CALAUZ010000201.1 GCA_937892105.1 uncultured Fretibacterium sp.
ATTAGCGGCTTCATCACTGTGTTCATCATGGCTGCGTTGCGCCCCATGCCGCCTCGTAAATTTCAAAGATTGTTCGCTCTCAAGCTGTTTTACATGTTCACAGTCCTTGTTAAAGCCGCCACAAGTGAATCTGAATTTCCAGTGAACCGCCTGAGAAGTTTACACGCCTTGAAGGTTACGATGTTGCACGGCCATGGCCACCCCCAAAAAAATTAACAACTCCCTATATCTATAATAGGGACACTTTTCGTCGATTTACAAGCGCAAGTCTCTACTCGGTGCAGAAAATTTACACAGGCTTCTATAATATAGATTTTTCAGAGGCTAAAATATTCCAAAAAGTGTGCATGAATTTTTGAGCCGTCGATTTGCCGTCGGTCTGTCGCCATGGGGGCGAGAGGGGCGAGAGAAGAAAATTTTACACACCCTTCCCACTATATAATCCGGGAACGGGATTTTTTTCATAGGTATTTTTACTCCAATTTGTCAGTCTGAGATTTTTTTTGAGACTCTTTTGAGACTCATAGATGCCGGATCGCAGGGCCAAGTGCAGACACAGAAGCAGACCAGCTATTCATGTATTCTCTTTGATAGTATAAGTATATCACTGGAATAGCCGATTTTTGTACGCTTTTTTGGACATTTTTACTCTTCACATACGCAGAGTAATTGCTCGGCTCTCGTGTTTTTTTACTGATAATCACAGGCTATAAACTGTGTGTTTATAAAAAGCAGGGGGATTTATTTCCGTCCCCTCCGACGCTCCGTACAGTGCAAGATCACAGTGCAAGATCGGAGGCTTATTCTCCGGCCATGGCCGTCAGGATGATAATAAATTCAGGAAGAAACCGAAAAAGAGCCGGTACTTTGGAACGTTGGTACTTGGCCGCTTTATAGGCTCATAAGGAATGCCGTTTTGAGGCTGTTCTGCCGTGTCCGTGCCTGTTTCCGCTGACGGTATCTGGTCGTTCTCTATCTGTTACAAAAGAGAAACACTCAACTTCACATATCTAATGAAGTTATACGGCTGCTTCCTGCCGTGCGCCGGTCTCAAACACAGAGAAACCGGTATTACCCCGAGCAAACTGAGTCATCGGCCATGATCAGGAAATCGATGAGAAAATCGATTCGCCTAAATTTTTAATTACTTAATCCCTCAATTCCATTCAATATTTATGTTGCCTCCCTGCTCCCCTATGACTATCCTCTTAATGCTCGGCAGGAGTTGTTCAACTGCCCTCGTTAGCTTGCCGTTTGCGTCCGATTTTGCTGTTATTTGCGCCTCTTGGCTCGTTTCTTCAGCCGTCTCTAAGGCCGACAGCGATCCTTGAGCTTCCGCCTGTTTCAAAATCTCGTTTATGATGTCACTCTCCCTACTGTGTTGGAATGTGCTATTCAAGATGCTATTCAGGCACGGGGCTAATGAAAGCGTAATAAGCTGGGCTGGGAACCGAGCCAATCCAGATTTCTTCCATAGAGCGGGCTGGCGAGAAGCCTACTTGATAAAAAGTCAGTATCGTATATAATACCGCTATTATGAAAATACGTGTTGTGTTAGATACTAATGTTCTTTTATCAGGTTGGCAAAGTCATAAAGGGGCTTCGCACAAGGTACTCCGTCGATTGCTTGATAAACGTTTTGAAATAGCTGTATCAGTGCCACTGGTATTGGAATATGAAGAAATCTTAAAGGAGAAGCTGGACAGTAACATTTTTACAAAGGAAAATATTGATGGCATTATAGATGACTTATGCAAAGTTGGAGTTACTGCTCAGATATTTTATCTTTGGCGACCGTTCCTGCCTGATTCTGAAGACGATCACATTCTGGAACTAGCTGTGGCCGCTCATTGTTCTTACATTGTGACATACAATAAGCGGGATTTTAGGGGAGTTGAAGAAAGATTCGGTATAGAAGTTATAGATGCCGCAGAGTTTCTTCTAATTCTTGAAACAACGGCAAACAACAACTTTTGTAAACCCGGAATGGATAAAGCAACAGATGCAACGGTCAAATCTAGTAACACAGAAATAACGGATTCATCAGACGCAAGAAATACAATCAACAAAGGAGAACAAAAATGACAACATTAAGCATCAGACTCCCCCGTTCAATACATTCCGCCGTGAAAACTTTTGCGGCAGGGGAAGATATATCAATGAATCAATTCATTAGTTCTGCCGTAGCAGAGAAAATATCTGCAATTGATGCTGAGAATTACATCAAAGAAAGAGGCAAGCGTGGAAGTTTAGAACACTTCAGAGAGATGCTTGATAAAGTTCCAGAGTGAGATTTTATAAAGTATGTCGTAGAGCCTAAACGTCTGCTTCTCTTCTTCCTTATCACCATGAACGGCTGGCAAGCAAATCGCTCCCACCCCTGTAAAATTCGGTGGTTATTGCTTTTACCATCATCAAACCGATTAAGAAACATGTTAAATATGGCTGTGAAAATTATCGCTGTGAGTTATTACCGTGAACCGCCGGAATGAGAATACGTGTCGAAGTTGCAAAATTCAGCGGCTTGGGCGATTCGGCCATTTAGCGGTTTCAACAGCTTTGCCCCTCTTCCCCGCCCTGCGTAGAAGTCCCAAAGTGTGAATGAAAAACCTAGCGTTGAGTAATTTATCCTGTCTCTTCTATTGAAAATGCGTTTTTGACATTTCTCAATCCAGAATGGATAGACAGGGATATTTCAAGTGATTGACACAGTAGTGTGATTAAAATTTGCCAACTACTTGCCAAGTTTTTGTTAAAAGTTGCCAAGTTTATTACGTTTATTACTGAGAAAAAGAAAAAAAACACCATGTGTAAATTTTAATTATAAATAAAAGCTAAAAAAAAAGCCGAAAATGGCTGGAACTTTGGTGCGTCGGTACTTGGCAAGATTATAGATTCATAAACTTATGCTGTATTGAGGCTGTTCGTCCTTGTTGCTGGCTGTGTTCGCTGGTTATAGTCTGTGTCCGTAGAAACCGTATTTGCCTCGTATTTCTGTGTTACTACCCGTTCTACGGAAATCTACAAACACATAAATTAATCCTATAAGGGCTGGATTGCTTTGCTGGTTTGCCTGTTACAAAATAGAAATCTTCAACTTCACATTTGTAATGAAGTAATACGGTCGCCTCGTTCCGCGCCTCCAAAGCCTCAAAGCGACCGTGCGCTGTGCGCCGGTCTCAAACACAGAGAAACCAGCGTCAACCTGCGCCATCAACCTGCGATATCAACTCGAGCCATAGGCCATGATGAGAAAAACACAGCCTATGCTGTCTTAATTCCATTCAATATGAATTCTGGTCTCTCCTTCCTGCCCCTGTCCACCTATGACTATCTTCT
>CALAUZ010000202.1 GCA_937892105.1 uncultured Fretibacterium sp.
TACCGAAGGGGCTTCAAGTTCAGCACATATGCAACGTGGTGGATACGCCAGGCGATAACGAGGGCGATTGCAGACCAGGCAAGAACAATACGCGTTCCAGTCCACATGGTCGAGACGATAAACAAGATGGTGCGTGTATCGAGATTGCTGGTTCAGGAGCTTGGACGCGAACCTTCTGACGAGGAAATTGCGAACAAGATGGGAATTGAGCCTTCAAGGGTTGAGGAGATACGCAGGATTTCACAGCTTCCAGTGTCGCTTGAAACCCCGATAGGCGAGGAGGAAGATTCCCAGCTCGGAGACTTCATCGAAGATCACGAACTTCCAAGCCCTGACGAGGCTGCCGCAGGACATCTGTTGCATGAGCAGATAGAGGAGATGCTGGCCACGCTTTCAGACCGTGAGAGGGAAGTGCTGCATTTCAGGTTTGGACTTGAGGACGGACATTCATACACTCTTGAGGAAGTCGGGAAGAAGTTTAACGTTACTAGGGAGAGAATACGGCAGATAGAGGCTAAGGCACTGCGAAAACTGAGACAGCCAAGCAAGAAGCTCAAGGACTTTCTGGACTAGGGCAGGAACAGGGGGCTTTAATGTCGGCAAAAAGTTTCGCCAACACCGTGAAGAATGCCAGGCGCGGGGTATCGTTCGCCAAAAAGTTTCATTACAGGCTTGCTGGTGCGTTTGCGGTACTTGCGTCTCTTCTGGGAATTGGAGCATTCATTGTATGGTGGCAGGAAAAGGGCTTCAGGGGGTCATTCTTCGACTCCCTATGGTCAATAATGTTCACGCTCATAGGTCAGGGAGAATTTGCCTCATACCCTCATACATTTATGGGGAAACTGGTAGTATTCCTGATTTCGATTTTCGGCGTGGCATTATTCGGGGTAGTCTTTGCGGAAGTGATACAGAGGCTCATAAACAGCAGGATAAAAATGATACTTGGGGAGATGATGGGTATAAATACGTGCAAGTTTGAGGGCCACGTGCTTATATGCGGATGGAACGGACGAGGCTCATACATACTCCGCGAGCTGATGGCATCTGGTACACAGGCGGCGTTAATAGCCAAAGAACGTCCTGAAGGTCTGGACAGTGAAGTATTCTTTGTGCAGGGCAATCCCTCAGAACGCGAGACATTGATACGCGGCGGAATACAGAAGGCACAGAGCGCAATAATACTCGGAGACCCTGCATTTGGAGATGACGATTCGCACTCGATACTGACGGCATTAGCTGTAGAAGACACTGCGCCAGATGTCTATATGGTGATGGAGCTGAACAACCCCGATAATGAACGTTACGCGCGATATGCTCATGTTGACGATATACTCTACTCCGACAGCCTTATTGCCAATATCACGGCCATGTGTACACAGAATGAAGGTATCTCGGCATTTATACGGGACATACTGTCAACGGCAGACGAGGGACACAGCTTTGCGGCATTTGATGTTCCAGATGAGTACAATGGCAAAAAGATACGTGAGATGTTCGCGTACCTGAAGAGTGAAGGCGGGCTGCCTGTGGGAGTGATAACGCCTCCTCCTGCTTCAGGACATGTTCCTGTGTCGGAATGGGTGTCGCAGGTAAATCCGTCAGAGGATATGACGATAACGCTTCCCATGAAGGTCGTATGCATAGTGAAGGATAATTACTCGGACAGTAAAAGTTCATGAGTGTAAAGAATTGAAGCTGCAAAACTTGAATATGAGTATGCACACAGCAATTCCAGTAAACTGGACAACAAGGTCTATATACTTTTAGCTGTATGTGCATTATTTTGTTTATCTGTTGCTATTCTGCTTCTCTTATATTTGCTTGTTACGTTTAATGTGGCCAGAGTGAATGTTTTTAATTTGCTTCAGAAAGGAGAAGCTGATGAGGAAAATATGCTGGTAAATCACAGCGCGGATAAAACGGATAACTCTGTATCAAGAATGAGCTACGATGAACTTATTGATTACGTAGCCAGGACAGGGAACATAATGCCTACAGTACCTACAACTCAAGACCTAATGAACAGTAAATACGTTCATTTTCTAGGATAAAGCGGAGACATATAAATTGCAATAAAAACGGGAGACCCTAAATTCCCTCAGAGCCTCCCGAAATTTTATACCCGCCGCCACAATTCCCACCGTAACAGCGTATCTGTCAGAAAATCATCAAGCATAGGCAGGATAACATCAGCAATCTCGTCAGGTATCTCGTACATTCCTTCAGCAATCGAGCAGGCTATCGCCGCAAGAGTATCGCTATCCCCGCTCAATGACACTGCACCGCGCAGAACCTCCTCAAAATTATTCCCCTCAAGAAATGCCGTTACCGCCTCCGGAACTGTCTCCTGGCACGTTTCAACATGATGGTACGTCGGGCGTATATCATCAAGCGTCCGTGAAAGATCGTAGTTATAGCGTTCTGTGATGTATTGCCGTATCTCCTGCTTCGTTCTGCCTGTCCTCGCCATGAAGATTGCCGACGCTGTAGCCCGCGCACCCTTTATGCCTTCAGGGTGATTGTGCGAGACTTCCGCGCTTATTGCCGCAAAATCCTCAACTTCTGCCAAAGTATCAAACGCCCATGCTACAGGTGATACCCTCATTGCCGAACCATTCCCGAAGCTGTTGTATGGTCTGGGATTGCGTTTCAGAAGCCAGTAAGCAAACCTGGCACCGTAGCCGGCAGAAGGATATTTAGCCGCGAAACTACGCATTGAGGCTATAACTTGAGACCGGAAACTTTCCGCCGTTACAGCGTCCCCTCTCTTTGACATTGTACGCATAAGAGCATCAGCGACCGCAAGCGTCATAACTGTATCGTCCGTGAACCTCGACACTCCAGCCATAATAAGCGGAAACTTCTTGCTTTGTGCAATCTCCCTGTTCTCGTCAAACTCATAAGGGCTTCCTACAATATCGCCTACAATCGCTCCCAGCATTACATTAATCCCTCCATTGCTCCCACTTCTGGACTATCCTTTTCAGGTAAGAGTGAAGCCTCTCGAACGCCTCAACCTGTATCACAGTCGGTATTCCCCATAAAGGTTCAGCGATTGAGCCAGCTATTGCCGCTATGGTGTCGGAATCACCGCCGATTGATACCGCCTTCCGTATGGTATCCTCGAAACTCTCTCCTTCAAGAAATGCCGTAATAGCTTCCGGAACAGATTTAGGGCATGACGAACTGAAAGTGTATTCGGGACGTATCTCATCAAGTGTTCGGGACAGGTCATAGTCGTATTTCCCTGCAACATAGCCGCGTATATCGTCCTTGCTGTGTCCAGTTCGCGCCAGAAATACCGCCCCTGCAACTGACTGCGCACCCTTTATGCCTTCGGGGTGGTCATGGGTGATTACTGCGCTGAGTTCCGCAAAATGTTCGACCGTCTCAAGGTCTGAGAATGCCCATGATACAGGCGATACCCTCATTGCCGAACCATTGCCGAAACTCTGGTAGGGGTGAGGCTCCTTTGAGGACAGCCAAGCCCTGAAGCCCCTTCCGTAACCTGCTTTCGGAAACTTTCTGCCTACTTTAAGCATTGAGGCTTTCACCTGCTCCGTAAAATCCTCGTCCGTCGTAACATCTCCGTGATTGGCCATGCATTCCATCAATCCGCGCGCAACTGCAAGCGTCATTACACTGTCATCGGTAAAGTGAGATTTCTCGGTGAACAGGGGAAATTCTACTGTCTTGATATTATCGTGTTCATAGGGGCTGCCGATTATGTCCCCGACTATTGAGCCGAGCAATCCTGACACCTATTCCCCAAAAGGTTTTACGCCTTTCACAGCGTCAGAAGGGTAAATCCTGCCATCACCGTTATCAGTGTCAATCATAACGTACCTGTCATTGCCCATTCCAAGCTCCTTCATGTATGTGAGCTGACGGAGGCCATGACGGGATTCAATGCGCTCGACTAAATCATGATGGAAGTGTTCGGGAAGTGCGTATACGAGGTCTACACTTGCCTGGTCGATTGCGAGAATGTCAAGTGATGCAAGTATGCCGATGTTCGGGGTAACTACAGGTTCTGCGGCGACACCTTCACAGTCGCAGGATACTGACATATTACGCATTACGTTGATGTATGCAACGTTCCTTCCGAAATGGTCAATGGTTGCCTTCGTTGACTCTGTTATGCGCTCCATGAACTCCTCTTCCGCGATGTCCCACTGGTCAGGCTGTCCTGGTGTTGTGTGTATCCATGCTTTACCAATGCGGCCATCTGCGCAGCCAATGCCGATATTCTTGTTTGAGCCTCCAAAACCGCCCTGAACATGTCCCTTGAAGTGTGTCAACGCCAACAGTGAGTTATAGTTGAGGAGGTTTGCGCCGACAGACATTTTCGTGAACCATTTTCCGCCATTCACGGGGAGCAATGCAGTACCCCATTCGTCCATGATGTCAACGTTTGCGAAATCCCAGCCGTTTACATTGAGGGTTTCCCTGTGCTGTTCAGTGGTGTACCTGTCTCCTTCATAGTATGAGTTTGTCTCTACTATGTGAGCTGAGGGTAGATCGTTAGATATGAGGGACTTTACCCATTCTCGCGGGATAATGTTTGGGCCTTTGGGTTCGCCGGTGTGGAGCTTGATTGCGACTTTTCCTGTCATGTGCTGGTTAATGCGGGCATAAATCTTCCTTAATCCTTCCGGCGATAAATCCCTAGTGAAATACACTATTGATTCATTTCCTGCGCGCTTGTCATAAGGTACGTATTTGTCTCCGTCTTTTCCTGGAAGCATAAGAGTTGTTCCTCCTAATTTTGATGGGATATTACGGCTATTGTAGCATACCGGCAAAACAAAACCCCGTCCCTTAATGCTGGAACGAGGCGGTTAATGTCTGAGAATTGATGGCGCACCTGAGGAGATTTGAACTCCTGGCCTTTGGCTCCGGAGGCCAACGCTCTATCCGCTGAGCTACAGGCGCATGAATGTTGTATAAAAATTATATCATGATGTCCGATATAATGCGGTAATGATACAATATCTGACAATTTCACAGGAGGTGATAAGCTTTGCGTTACACAAAATGGATAGCGGTGGTGTTGTGTGTTGTGTTGCTCGTGGCTTTGGCGGCGTTCTACATTGCCCCGAACAAAGTCAACGAAGTCAAAGAGGTCAACAATGGCGGTTTCGGCCCTAAAATCAAGGGGCTTCAGCTCGGGCAGAAAATGTCTCTGATGGAGATAGTATCATGGGGAGCTGCTCATAGATGGACGCCCCCTATTTTGTGGTTTATTGATGAGGTGGAATTTCGCTCTTCCAAATCCATTCTTTGCACCGTTTATTGCGAACGTCAAATTGCAGGTCAAAGCAAGGACTTCAGTGTTAAGACAGCAAATGGGCCTTATGCAACACTCGAGAACTTCTCGGGAACGCTCGAAGATTTGCTGTCTGAAATTGAAAAACTCGACTTCAAGGGGGTAATATTGCTGGGAGGATACTTAGGCATAATGGGAGAACTGCGCTTAGCCCATGATGATATGCGCATAAAATATATGAGCTTCTCTAAATACAACTTCGGTGCTGAGGCTATGACCCCTAAGGAATTCGCTCAGGCTTTCGTCAATGCGTATAACATTCCGGGCTTGGAGAGTGTAGGCAAAAACAAGTGGCAACACAGAAACCTCTCGCAAGGCTGGCAGGTGAATGTCAATGATTCCGGAGTAGAAGTTTCCCTTATCCCTATCGTAACACAGTCAAAATTCGACTAATCGTCAGGACAAACGGCGGAACACAAAAAAGCCCTTCCCGTTAATTCAGGAGAGGCTTTATCATCTCTATATCACTCCCTGAGCTATCCTCGTGAAGAACTCAATCATCGGTTCGGCATACAATCCGTAAACGAATGACCCCGCCGCCAAAATCCCAAGAGGCAGCAACATTTCCCAGCCAGGATCTTTCACACCCATGTTAGCGGTCTTGAAGTCGAAATTTTTACCTGGCATTATGAATATGCTGAATATCGAGAACACATACAACACCGTCAATACCGCCGACACCGCAAGCATTGCCACCCCAGCATGTCCCATCGAGACAGCCGCAGAGGCCGTTCCAAGCTGCCACTTCCCCATGAAACCGGCAGACGGTGGAAGCCCGCACAGTGCAAGCCCCGAAACCAGAAGCGCAATTGATGTTTTCGGCATTCCGAGACCTAGACCGCGCATGTCAAAAAGATACTCCCTCTTAGTCTGGCATAACACTGCCCCTGCGCAGAAGAACAGGTTAATCTTCATTACAGCATGGCCTCCCATGTGCGTTAATGCTCCCACTAAACCTTCAGGAGTTAGGAGAAGTACCCCTAGAAGTATGTATGAAAGCTGGCTTATGGTTGAATACGCGAAACGCCGTTTGAAGTGCTGTGTAGCAAGTGCCATTGATGAACCGTAAAGTATGGTTATGCATACCATTGTGAATGCGGCATATTGTGCCCATGTTGCGGCGAGTGTCTCAGGTTCAAAGACGTACCATGTCAGCCTTATCACCGCGAAAACTCCGGCCTTAACGACAGCAACGGCATGAAGTAGTGCTGTTACAGGTGTCGGAGCAACGGAAGCACTCGGCAGCCAGCCATGAAACGGGAAGACCGCCGCTTTCACCCCAAAGCCCAAAAACCCTAAGAACCATGCCGTAAGGAGCATGTTATCCGGTTTGTTGGGCCACACTCCGAGAGTTCCGCCGAGAACAAATAACTCACCGCCGCCCTGCGACATCGTATACGTCAGCGCAATGAATGCACATGCTGCCCCTGCAACCGAATATGTCAGGTACTTTCGTCCGGCATACCTTGCACGGCCGTCCATCTCATGCATTACGAGGGGTAGAGTTGTGAGCGTCATTACCTCGTAGAACAGGTAGAGTGTGAGGAGGTCGGAGGATAATGCTATTCCGGCAACAACACCATACGTCAGGACGAACCAGCCGAAGAATGAAGTCTCCCTGTGTTCATGGCTCATGTACTCGAACGCGTAAAGTGTGGTGAGAGGCCATAGAAGCGCAATAAGCACCGCGAAGACAGAACCGAGACCGTCAAGCCTCAATGCGAATGCGGCACGTTCCGAGAACCTGAATAGTGTTAATGTGTTCTCAGGAGGATACATAACGAGGAACAATATCACTATGGTATTAAGGATTACGCAGGCTTCTGTGAATATGTTGCGCTGTTTCCTGCCGGTGAAATTCATCGTGGCTATAAGCAACGCGGATACAGCAGGAATGATTATGGGTAGGAGCAATAATTTTTCGTTCACGGCCTTTTACCTCCAGTCTGTCTATGCTTCCTGCAAGTTCTCTCTACATTTCATGAATTATACACGACAGCTCATATTTTCACGCGTACCCTGTCAGGGTGTTCACCGCTCCACCCCAAAGGCGGCATGTTCTCGATACGCGATACGTCAACATCATCAAGTTCTACGTCAAGACACTCCAGATTTTCGCGCAAACGTTCAGGGCTTGAGGCTTTCGGCAGCGGCATTACCCCCTCATGAAGGCAGAACGATATGCACACTTGCGCAGGCGTAATGCGATACTTCCCGGCAAGCTCACGTATCAGAACATCATCAAGCACTCTCCCTCTTCCGATTGGACTCCATGCCTGAACCTGTATAGCCTTACGCCTGTAATATTCAAGCGCAAAAGCCTGTGTATGTCCCGCATGAAACTCAATCTGTGCAACTGACGGCATGATTTTGCAGTTATTGATGATGCTTTCGGCGTGATAAGGAAGGAAATTGCTTAGCCCCAATGCCCGGATTTTTCCTTGAGAGTATAACTCCTCCATTGCCTGCCATGTTTCGAGATTTAACGCTTCCCATTCTTTAAGCTCAAGATTTGGGCGCGGCCAGTGTATCATGTAGACATCAACATAATCACTCCTTAATGCCTCAAGTGTACGGGCAAACGCTTTCATTGTGTTGCTATATCCTGCGTCTGACTTCCATAATTTAGACGCTATGAAAACTTTTTCCCGTTTGACACCTGAATACTCAAGTGCCTGTGCTATGTCTGCTTCATTGCCATAGTATGACGCTGTGTCGAAATATATGTAGCCGGCTTCTAGCGATTTCATGATAGTGTCAAGTTCAGCTTTGTATGTTCCGAAACCTATTGCAGGAATTACAAGGCCGTTGTTCAAAGTTAATGTGCGCAAGAAAATTCCTCCTGACGAAAATTTGTGTGAGGCTTTATGTTTAGCACATTTACAGAATTTTTTTGAGGGGTAATTTATGGAAATTTCATTGCGGGGATTTGACAAACTGAAAAAAAGGCGTAAAATTCCGGCTCAAATCAATTCAGACACATATTGCGAATGTAAACAATATCTTTTCGGA
>CALAUZ010000203.1 GCA_937892105.1 uncultured Fretibacterium sp.
CTTCCTGTTGCCGTAACCTTGTAGCCCTTCTCGGTCTTCTTGAGGGGAGCGAAATATATTACCCTCTCAAGGTCTTTGGCACTCGTTCCCAGAAGCAGACTTAACCTGCTTGGTATTCCTCGCAAGTACCATATATGAACCACAGGGACGGCAAGGTCAATATGTCCCATTCTTTCGCGGCGGACTCTGTTATCGGTAACTTCAACGCCGCAATGTTCGCAGATTACGCCCTTGAATTTAGGGCCGGAACGCTTGTACTTTCCGCACTTGCATTCATAGCTTCTTGTGGGGCCGAATATCTTTTCGCAGAACAAGCCGTCTGTCTCAGGGCGCAGTGTCCTGTAATTTATCGTTTCAGGCTTCAGCACCTCGCCTTTGGAGATTGCGTGTATCCTTTCAGGCGTGGCCAGCTTTATTCGTACTCCTTTGATTTCCTTTCTCTTTGCCAAGTCTAAATATCCCCCTCTCCGTCTGTTTCAGGGTCATCAAATATTCCTGGAATTTCGTGCTTAGGCGCGTCATCATTGAGCAGCATATCTTCAGTCATTTGCTCCAGATCTTCGGCTGTAGGCTCTGAGGTCTCGAAAAGCATATCCGCTATTTCCGGCAGTATCTCTGGTTCAGCGGCAGGAGGCTCTGAGAGTATATCCACTTCAGGCGAGGAAGATGGCTGAGGTTTTGCGCGAGGCTTTCTGGGTTTTCTGGGCACAGAGAATATCTCCGGCGGCTTCCCTGTGAATACGGGTCTTTCATCGTCCTCCATAGGAATATCTCCGAGCGTTCCATCGTCAAACTTGACCTCGACATCAAGCCCCAAACCCTGCAATTCCTTGACGAGAACTCTGAAGCTCTCAGGAACTCCGGGCTTTACGAGGCTCTGGCCCTTCACTATGCGTTCATAGGTCTTATCGCGTCCCCTGATGTCGTCCGATTTAACCGTCAGAATTTCCTGCAAAACGTTAGCTGCGCCGTAACCTTCGAGTGCCCATACTTCCATCTCTCCGAAACGCTGGCCTCCGAATTGTGCTTTTCCTCCGAGAGGCTGCTGCGTTATGAGGCTGTAAGGGCCTGTTGAGCGTGCGTGTATCTTGTCGTCAACGAGGTGGTTCAGCTTCAGCATGTACATGCAGCCTATTGTTACCTTCTTGTCCATAGGTCTGCCTGTTCTGCCATCACGTATCGTTATCATTCCGTCTTCCGTGAGATCCTTGTACTTTGCGTCGGCAATCTTCCTCATCTCCGCAAAAATCTCATTCTCGTTTGCACCCTCGAAAACAGGAGTGCTGACATGCCAGCCGTTATTGAGAGCGACAAATCCCATGATTGTCTCCAGAACCTGGCCCAAGTTCATTCGGCTGGGAACACCTAACGGGTTAAGAACGACATCTACAGGAGTACCGTCCGGAAGATAGGGCATATCCTCAACCGGAAGAATACGGCTGACAACACCCTTGTTGCCATGACGGCCCGCCATCTTGTCGCCGACCGTTATTTTGCGTCTCTGTGCAACGTAGACCTTAACCGAACGTATTATGCCTGCCCCTAACGCTTCTGGACTGTTCCTTCTGTCCATCTGCTTTATGGCAACGACCTTACCCCATGAGCCATTAGGCAGCTTCAGGGAATTGTCGCGGACTTCGCGGGCTTTTTCGCCGAATATAGCGCGGAGCAGTTTTTCCTCTGGTGTCTGGTCTGATTCACCTTTGGGCGTTACCTTGCCGACAAGAATATCGCCTGCCGTAACTTCTGCGCCTATGCGTATTATTCCGTCATCGTCAAGGTTCCTGAGCATGTCTTCACCAACGTTGGGAATATCGCGGGTTATTTCTTCAGCACCCAGTTTAGTCTCGCGGGCTTCTATTTCGTATTCTTCTATATGTATAGATGAAAATTTGTCCTCTTTCACAAGGTTTTCGCTGAGAAGTATAGCGTCCTCAAAGTTATATCCTTCCCATGGAACGAACGCCACTAAAACGTTATGGCCCAGTGCAAGCTCACCATTTTCGATTGCCTGGCCGTCAGCGATAATGTCTCCTTTAAGAACTTCCTCGCCATTTTTAACGAGCGGTCTCTGGTGAATGAGAGTTGACTGGTTGGAACGCCGGAACTTTATCATCTCATACGTTCTTTCACGTCCTTTTGAGTTGCGTATCTTTATCCTGTCGGAGTCAACATATGTTACAGTGCCGTCTTCCCTCGCCATTAAGCAAGAACCGGAATCTCTCGCTATCCTGTGTTCTATTCCTGTTCCAACTCTGGGAGCTTCAGGAACAAGAAGGGGGACTGCCTGCCTCTGCATGTTTGAACCCATTAACGCTCTGTTAGCATCGTCATGCTCAAGGAAGGGGATTAAGGCTGTTGAAGGTGATACTATCTGGCGCGGTGATACGTCCATATAGTCAACCATATCTGTCGGCATTGTGATAATCTCGTCAGCGTGCCTTGTAGGACATGCCTCGCCTGATATGGTTATGCCGTCATCATCGAGCTGCGTGTTCGCCATTGCAACATAGCTCTTGTCCTCATCATCGGCTGAGAGCAGCTTTATCTCATCGGTAAGTTTTCCGTCCTTCACTACACGGCGAGGGGTAACAAGGAAACCATGTGAGTTCAGGCTGGCGTAAGTTGTGAGCGATGAGACAAGTCCAATGTTCGGGCCTTCTGGTGTCTCAATGGGGCAGACCCTCCCGTAGTGCGTGTAATGCACGTCTCTGGCCTCAAACCCTGCACGTTCGCGGCTCAATCCTCCCGGCCCAAGTGCTGAGAGCCTTCTTCTGTGCGTAACTTCAGCGAGCGGGTTCGTCTGATCCATGAACTGTGAGAGCTGTCCTGACCCGAAAAACTCACGAAGACATGCCGCAATAGGACGGACGTTGATTAACTCCTTGCCCGTAACCTCGTCAAGGTTGGGGATTGTTGTCATACGTTCGCGCACTATACGTTCCATTCTGAGCAGACCAATACGCACCTGGTTCTGTAATAATTCTCCGATTGAGCGTACTCTCCTGTTTCCAAGATGGTCAATGTCATCGCTTACTTTGTCTTCAGCTTTCATCGCGAACATTTCCTTCACGATAGCGACAACATCATCGAGGCTTAACAGCTTTTCATCTTCGGGAACGTCCATATTAAGTCTTCTGTTCAGCTTGTAACGTCCAACGCGTCCAAGTGTGTAACGTCTGGGATCCTGAAGCAAACTCCTGAAGTAATCTCTGGCGTTCTCGATACGGGCTAATTCGTTTGGCTTGAGCCTCCTGAATATGTCCTGTATTGCCTCGTCAGGGCTGCGCGTCTTGTCTCTGTCAATCGTTCGTGCTAATGCCGGTTCCATGTCGTAAACCAGAAGCCCAGCACCTTCTGAGTTATCCGCACTGTAAAGCCTGGCTATTCTCTCTTCATCTATAATAGTTCCATGAGAGACGATAGCCTGTCCGCGTTCGTCGAGGACATCTTCAGCGGCCATGTAACCTTTAAGGTCTGTATTGTACTCCTTGAAGATTGTTTCTATCCCAAGAAGTTCAAGTATATGGTCATTGTTATTTGCCCCAAGTGCCTTTAGAAGCAGCGTAACGGGTAATTTCTTCCTGTTGTCTATATTGGCAGTGATAAGCTCCTTTTCTGACTCAGGCATAGCAAAATCAAGCCATGCTCCTCTGTCTGGAATAAGTTTCGCGGAGCAGCCTTCAGCGTTGTGTGTGAAATATATTCCGGCCGAACGTGCAAGCTGATTAATCACTACCCTTTCTGTCCCGTTGATGATGAACGTACCTCGTTCCGTCATTACCGGGAAATCACCGAGAAATATTTCCTTAGCGTCTTTACGCACCTGTGTCTTGTTGTTTGTGAGCCTTATCGTAGCTTTTATAGGTCTGGCCCACGTCATATCTTTCTGCCTGGCTTCCTCTTCCGTTATTTTGGGCTTTTCGATTGAGTAGCTTACAAATTCAAGCGCAAATGTGCCGTCGTAGCTCTCTATAGGGAATACTTCTTCAAGCAGCTCCTGCAATCCCTGCGATTTTCTCGCGTCAGGTGCCGCATCGTCCTGATAAAACCACTGGTATGAATCCCTCTGAACTCCTATCATATCGGGCATATCGACTAAATCATGAGCGCGTCCGAAAGTGTAACGCTTCCGTGTCTTGCTGATTGGAACAAATTCAGGCATTTTATACCTCCCCTGATGGTCTGGCTTTGCTTTTGGTGCAATGAGGCATGATAACAAAAGGGTATAATCATGTCAAGTTCAAACACGATTACACCCCGCAAATTTTCTGTCTTTATTACTGGTGCCCGAGAGAGGACTCGAACCTCCACGAAGCTGCCCCCACTAGAACCTGAATCTAGCGCGTCTACCAATTCCGCCACCCGGGCAGTTGATACTCTTTTATCAACGCGGAATTATTTTATCAGCGTATGAATTTTTTGCAACCCCAAAAATTTTCAAGCCTTCTTACGCACAACGACAGCTCCAGGAATAAATATACACATGTCCATCTCCCGCTCTATCTTCTGGATATGTTCCGGAAGGTGGCCAAAGTGATATGAGTTTTCTTCCGGCTGACGGTCTGCTGCCCAACGCAGAATACTGCTTCTGTCCTGCATGTATTCAAAGAACGGCTGAGCGTCCAGAACTTTTGGGGGACACTCAGGGCATGAACCCAAAGTTCCGCATTCGAGGTCCTCAATCACATAGAAGCCTCCGGGTTCCACCATGTCCCAGAAAAGCTCAAACGTCCTGCGCTGGTCTCCCCATGCGTGAGAAGCATCGTCCAGAATGATGAATGCCCCGCCTGTTTTTGCGTTTAACGTGTTGTAAGTCTCTTGCGATGTCGCATCGCCTATGACGATGTGAACGCGTCCCTTCTCATGCTGTTTCGCGCTTTCGTCAATGTCAATACCGTAAATTTCAGCATTGGGAAAATATTGCTCCCACATTCTCAGAGAGTTTCCGGCAAGGCAGCCAAACTCAATCATCGAAAATGTATCCGCCCTGAATGACTGGAAGAGAAAGCCGTAATGCCTCAAGTAGTCGTGCGTAACATACAGTTTACTATCCCTCACTATGAACGGAGCTTTGTCTGTGCCGTGAACGAAACCCTGTTTTTCGAGAATAGTCGTTTCGTCATTTAGTATCCGTTCGACATCTGCCTTCACACTTCTGAGAAAGGGGCGCGCCATGTACCTTATCAAATTTCTCCACATATCTGCAATACCTCCTGTCTGAATTTAGTATTATAAGTCTTGTACCTGCCACATGCAGTGTATAATTCCGAGTATATTAAATAGGGAGTGATTTATTGGCCATGAAACTTAAAATTATTGCTCTCCTCGCGGTAATGCTCCTTCCCGTCTGCTCATACGCCGCAGATGTAGCGTCAATAGAGCGTGAAGGAATGATTATGCGGGTTGAGCTGAACAGGCTGGGTACATCAGGAGACCCTTTCGAGCGCGAAGCTATACTCCGAAAAATTGTGGACAGGTGCAAGGGTACTGAGGAAGGCGAGGCGGCATATTGGGACTTGGCGGATCTCTACCTTGACGGCTTCCCGGAGGAAATGAGGCAGGAGGCCAGAGAAATGTTGGAGCTGTGTCTGAGGAATTACCCCAATTCGCGGCGGGCATCTATGGTGAAATGCAGGCTGGCGGAACTTTATGACGCTGGAAATTCAAGGCGGGCGGAACTCGTTAAACAACTGAAGAATGATAACTCTCTACCCAATGTCCTGAAATCATCATTAAACTAGAATGTATGATTTTTTTCTGCGTAATAATACCGTTCAACAGACATGAAATTTTTTCGCGGATTTATTGACAACGAACCAACACGGTGTAAAATGTGCAGTGTAGTTCTGCGTGTATTACTTAGATTTGTACCAAATATTTTATTATTCCGAAAGGAGTGCTTTAGTTTCATGAAGAAGTTATTTGCGTTAATGTTAGTAGTTGCAATGCTCTCAGTTGCGGGCAGCGCAATGGCGGTTACGGTTGAGGCGGACTCCACTGACGTTACAATCGGGGACGACAACACAGCTACAGTAACACTCACAGTAACACCTGAGCATAATGGCTCGTTGTCCTTCGATAAGTCAGGAACAGCGGCTGACTGGACAGAAGTACCCGAGCTGACCTCAGGCGACAATACTGTGACAATCACTCCAACCGAATCAGTTGATGCAGATTCCTACGAAGTTACAATCACAGTTGGTGAGACATACGTGGACGAGGATCAGGCAGGCCATCCCTTAGTAACTGTTACTAATTCGGTAACTATTAACATCACCCTGCCGGGCGGTGCTGAAGACGGTACAGGTACAGGTACAGGTACAGGCGGTGAAGGCGGCACAGAGAGTGAAGATGTACCAGCTGGTCATGTAACGCAGGATACGCCGGTAACTGATGTGAAGGTAATAAGTGTTGCTAAATCCGTTAAAGCTACATTCGCTACCATTATCATTATCCCTGCACAGGTAAGTAGCAGGCTTGCTGACACCTCCTATGTCGAGCAGTTAGCTAGTACGTTGGCTGCTCTTCTGGGACGTACACTTGCAAACGCTGGGGTAATGCAGAGCTCCAACATTTCACAGGCTACCACTACCAACTATACAGTTGGCGATGATGAAGGCAACCTTCAGAGAGCGGCAGCAAGACTGAAGATGAAGAGCGGCGGAAATACAAAGAGAGCAATCGGAGTTGTACAGCCCTTTAAGGCTGCGGCTTCAGGAATTCAGCCCTTCGACCTTCCTACGTTTGACAGCGCATTCTGGGGAATGACCCCCGGAATTGACATGGGTGGTAGTGGCTTGGGAGGTGGATTTGCGGCAGCAGATGCAACAGGCGGCAATGAGGTTGTGTTCCTGAACAGCGCGGGCAACTCCACAGATGTCATTCCAGACAGCAGTGATGCAAACGTAGAGGCAGGAAAGCTTACAGCACTCGCGTATGTTGAGGAAGGCCAGACCTACGAGCCAATCGTAACGACGGATGTAAGTGAGGCCTCCGCAGATGCTTTCGATAATGCTACAGGTACGACTACTGTTGAGAGTGTAACACTCAAGGCTGACTCCCCAGACACAGGTACAGGTACAGGCACAGGTACAGGTACAGGTACAGGCACAGGTACAGGTACAGGCACAGGCACAGGCACAAATAGTGTCGATCAGCCTGGCCATATCGGCAGTTCAGGCGGCGGATGCTCAACAGGCGGTCTTGCGGTTCTCGCAATGGCAGTACTCGGCAGCTTCGTCCTTACGCGCAAGAAGTAGTAGTACAACGCAGATACATACTACACACAAGCAGTAATTACAGCGTCCTTCCTGTTCGAGAGTGAACGGGGAGGGCGTTTTACTATGGGCGTATAATTATTGAGGGAGGTTTGATTGATGAAACATTATATATGCTTCGACGCTGGCACTCAGAGCGTTAAAGTTGCGGTGTATGATGAGGCTGGAACGCAGGCTGCCGTTGACGTTAATCCAACAACGCTGTATTACCCTGAGACAGGCTGGGTTGAGATGAATGTACATGAGTATTTCGAGCTGGCACTGAAGGGCATGAAGAAGTGCGCGGAAATCATGAGGGAGAAGGGCATTGACACCTCTACAGTCCGGGCAGTCATGGGGGACGGAATAATCTGCGGGATTGCCGGAGTTGACGAGACGGGACAGGCCGTTACACCTTACATCAACTATCTGGATTCCAGAACGCAGGAGGACGCTGACAGACTTTCGGCACTCAATCTCGACATATGGGCGCGTGAGACTGGCAACCCTGAGCCTTTGTGCCTGTTCCCAGCATTACACGCGAGATGGCTCCTCAAGAACCCGCCTAATGCAGGGAAAATCCGCAAGTTCATGCACAATGCGCCGTATATCCTCATGCACCTTGCAGGACTGAAAGCTGATGACGCGTTCATCGACTGGGGAGCAATGTCAGGCTGGGGACTGGGCTATGACGTTGCGCGGAAAGAATGGTCTGATGAACAGCTAGGCATTCTCGAAATCAACAGGGACTTTATGCCGCGAATAGTGAAGCCTTGGGACATCGTTGGGGGATTGTCGCGTGAATGTGCTGAATACACAGGTTTTCCCGAAGGAACGCCGGTTTGCGCAGGTGCAGGGGACACTATGCAATCGCTGCTTGCCTGCGGGGTTCATGAGCCTGGCCACGCTGTCGATGTCGCTGGAACATGCTCGATGTTCTGCATTTCAACGGGCGGAATTGTTCCCGATCTCAGCAAAAAGGGCAACGGCTTAATCTTCAACAGCGGTACATTGCCGGACACATATTTCTACTGGGGGTTCGTAAGGACTGGCGGGCTTGCACTGCGATGGTTCAGGGATAACGTGTGCAATCATGCCGGCGACGACAAATATTATGCGTATCTCAGTGAAGGTACTGGGAAATTGAAGCATGGCTCTGAAGGTGTAAGGTTTCTCCCATGGCTGACGGGAGGGCCTGAAGGTTTCCGCGAAGTTCACGGCTGCTTCATCAACATGGGCATGAACACTGACCAGTTTGTATTGTGGCGTGCTGTGCTTGAGGCCATTGCGGGCGAATACTCGGAGATTGCGGAACGCTGCAGGAAGGCGGGAACTCCTGTTGACAGGGTGATAATCACTGAGGGCGGCAGCAGAGATCCTTTGTGGAACCAGATTAAGGCCGACATGATTGGGGCTGAGACTTTGACGCTGAAGACCGGCGGTGCGCTGGCCACGAATGCTGTTACGGGTGCTTATGCTGTGGGTGATGTTGCGGACATGGCCGCGAGACTTCATGAGGGTCTGAATGAGACTGGGAAATATACTCCTGGTGAGAGACTGACGCTTCCTGATATACCGTTCAGATTGAATTAGCAATACGAAAACGCCTCCTCATGCATTGAACACGGGGAGGCTAAAGTACATAATCCCTCAGTCTCAATGCATACGATGAAGAATTATATCAACCGAGAAGATATTATATTTAAAGCACTTGAAAATTCATGTTAAATGCCTGCTCATAGCCTCAATTTTCACGTCTCATACGCGATATCAGGTATTGCGAAAACGTATCACGTATTTTTGCCCTGCCGCGTGTCCTTATGGGATATAGCTGGCCTTCCTTCATTATGAAAGTGTTGTTGTCAATGGCCGAAATCCTCTCCATATTCAACATTACACCCCTGCTGCATACAAGGAAGCGCGCATCTTCCGCAAGAAGCTCCTCAATCTCCGAAAATTTCATCATCGCAGTTATACATTCGCCGTCTGTCATATGTATCTCAATATTATGCCTGTTTGCAACTGCCGAACTTATACAGCCTATTTTTACTTTGCGCTCTGAACGCGGAAGTTTGAGGGTTATTTCACGTTCCTGTGATGATATTACGCTGACTGCCTCAGTGAGAAGTGCGCTAACGTCTTTCTGTCTGTACGGTTTCAGTATGTAGTCGAAAGTGTGAATGGGAAAAGCGTCAAATATATATTCCCTTGATGTTGTCATAAATACAATTAGAAGGTTCATGTCAAGTTCGCGGAGTTTCTTTGCCGTCTCAATACCGCTGAGGCCGTCCATTAGTATATCCATGAGGACGATGTTATACTTTTCCGGCATGAAGTCCCGTATTATGTCCTCTCCGCGTGAATATCGCATGAGCATTCCAAAGTTGTCAGCGTTCACTCCCCCCCAGTTCCGAATGAACGCCGAAAGCCTCGCATTCTCCGCAGGATCATCTTCAAGAACAGCTATGTTAAGACGCAAATCCCTTCACCTTACTTGCCTCTTTAATTTTAATGTTCAATTATCATTGCTTTATAGAGGGCATTGATGGCCATATTGTAATCCTCATCGTGAACTCCGAGAATAATATTCAGGTTATCTGAACCCTGGTCTGTCATTCTAACCTTGATTTTCTCCCCTGCAAGTGCCGTGAATGCCTGCATAAACGTCCCGTGAACAGTTCCCATTCCCTGACCTATAATTGCTATGAGCGAGAGATTTTTCTCCACTGTTACATCTTCAGTATTAACTGCGGACTTTATCTCGTCCAGTATTGCAGAGCGTCTGAGGTCGAATACCGGACTTTTCAGGACAACCGAAAGCCTGTATATTCCAGAGAGGCAATGCTCACATGCTATGCGGTGTTTCGAGAATACACTGAACAGTCTTTCCCCGAAACCTGCTTCACCGTTCACACCGTATTTGCCGATATGTATTATGCTGAAGTTTCTTCGTCCTGCTATACATACTGCGACATTGTGCCTTGAACCTTCCGGGATTTCAGCGGATATTATAGTTCCGATGTCGTCTGGTGCTGAGATACTGCGGATATTCAGGGGTATTCCTGCCTCGTTCAGAAGCATTATCACTTCATCTTGAGTTGTCTTTATGCCAAAGTAATTCAGTTCGAGGGCTTCCCTGTATGTGAGGCTTCGTATTATTTCGGGGTTGCTGACGGTGTTAGGGTCTGCACTGAATATTTCCCTGTTCCATTTCTCGAACATTTCAGCGTCAACAGAACGTGCCGTTATCCCTCCCGTAATATCTCCTGCTCCTCGCTTAAAAGTCTTAATGCTTCCGTCCGGCATTGAGCCATAGAAACCAGGTATTACGGCATGATTTGTGTTAAGGAGAATTTTTCCGGCAGTGCTTAATGACAGTTCCTTGTCGAGAGTTCCATCTGCCTTGAAGCGTATAATCTCTGCTGCGTCAATGAGTTCCCAGCCCAGATATGCCGCGAAGATACCAGCCATTATGTATTCGCCTCTGCTTGCAAAGTAGTCCACACTTTTCCCTGACAACAGGTCATCTTTCAGAGAGGACATAGCGTCATCAATGTTGAAGTTTATTCCAAGCCCCTGCACTATGTTGTTGTAGCAGTCATGTATTGCCGCGAGAATTTCAGCACAATTTTCCCCGCCGAAAAACTTTGAATGACATATGTATAGCATATCCGTAATGCCCAAGCCGCTTCCTGAACTTCTGCCCGGTGCTGAGACAACAACGTAACGGCGCAGAGGGTTTGACTTCACGATTTCCGCTGCTATATTGACGTGTTCGGTATCTGACATTGAGGAACCGCCGAACTTTGAGACTATGATATTGTTCAAAGCGTAAAACCTTCTTTCCAGTAAGATTTTCTAGCAAGAGAAATTATTTCATTATGTTGGAGTGAAGTACAGATGTACATAGTACCATTCACGAAAGAAAAACGACGTTCGTGCAAAAAAAAAATCAGGATAGCCTCCTTAGAGATTACCCTGTTTCCTGCTATATTCTATATTCAACTCTGCTTCCTATTCTGCTTTTTTTATGAGACTTTCAAGAGCTTTGATGAGCGGAAGTATCCTCTTGTCGTTAGCGGGTTTCTGGAGAGCTTCCTTTGCGTTTACCTTCCCGCCCCAATATTCTCCGTTGCGCTTAACACTGATGGAGATTACCGAGCCTTCCAGAGATACTCCGGCAAAAAGTCCCTTCGACATGGAATAGCTGTATATTGATGCTTTCGCTTGAGCGTCAGTTGCAGCCTCAGCACGTCTTCCCACAGGCCCTGCAGCTACTCCAATATCTCCGCCCAGCTTGGTTTTGCTGCTCATGAACGCGTTTACACCCTTCTCGTTTACGACTGCGAGAAGAAGCGACACTTTCTGCGCTCCCAACTGAAGACCGAATGAACCTCCCCCAATGTTATAGAAGCTGGGGCCATACCACTTCCCATTTTCGCGGCGGAGTATGAGACCTTCTCCGTATTCCCCTCCGATAAGAAACCCTGCCTTCAGCATTGAGGGTACGATTGCTACAGCACGCGATGTTCGGACTGTTTCGGCCATTCTTGAGATGTCGCTTGCTGATGACATTTCGCCAAGCATTGATACAGCGTCAGATATTATGTCGTCTGCTGTCTGATCGGCATATGATGTTCCGGCGATTATGAATGCTACTGCAACTGCAAACGCAAAAACTTTCTTCATGGATTATTATTCCTCCTAAAAATATTAGTTCATTAAGTTACCATGAAAATTCTTTCTCTGCTACAATAATCCAAATTTTCACACGTAAAGGAGAAGTTTTTTCACATGGCACGCGTTTATTACGAGAAGGACTGCGACTTAGGGAAATTAACAGGCAGGAAAATTGCCATCATCGGCTACGGTTCACAGGGACACGCACACGCCCTCAATTTAAGGGATTCGGGCTGTGATGTCATCGTCGGACTTTACAAGGGCGGAAAATCCTGGCCGGTCGCTGAAAAAGACGGTTTCAAAGTCATGACCGTCAGCGAATGCACAAAAGAAGCTGATATCATCATGATTTTAATCAATGACGAGAAACAGGCAGACTTATACCGCAATGAAATCGCCCCGTACCTGACCGAAGGCAAGGCAATAGCTTTTGCTCACGGATTCAATATCCGTTACAAACAGATCGTTCCTCCTGCTGACGTTGACGTATTCATGGCCGCTCCGAAGGGCCCGGGCCATACCGTAAGAAGCCAGTATGTTAACGGCAAGGGCGTACCGTGCCTTATCGCAGTCGAGCAGGATGCTACCGGCAAGTGCCAGGATATTGCCCTCGCCTACATCGCAGGCATCGGCGGAGCACGTGCGGGCATCATGGAGACCACCATGAACCAGGAGACCGAGACTGACCTCTTTGGTGAGCAGACAGTTCTGTGCGGCGGCGTTGTCGATCTTATGAGATGCGGTTTTGAGGTACTCGTTGAGGCCGGATATGAGCCCGAGAACGCTTACTTTGAGTGCATTCATGAGATGAAGCTCATCGTTGACCTTATCAACAAGGGCGGTGTTCAGGCCATGAACTTCTCCATCTCCGATACGGCTGAGTACGGCGAGTATGTTTCAGGTCCGCGCGTTATACCTTACGAGCAGACAAAGGCTAACATGAGGGCAGTCCTTTCAGATATCCAGGATGGCACCTTCGCAGGCAAATGGATCGCCGAGAACAAGAACGGACGTACCTTCTTCAACTCCAAGAGAGAGCAGCTTAAGAAGCATCCTATGGAGATCGTAGGCCAGCAGCTTCGTGACAATATGATTTGGACCAAGAAATAAGGATATACATAAATGAAATCAGAACAGATTAAAACCGGCCCCGAAAGAACCCCGAACAGATCTCTTCTTTATGCTCTGGGCCTTACACGGGAGGACATGGACCGCCCTCTGATCGGCGTGGTCTGTTCCTATAATGAGATTGTCCCGGGCCATATGAACCTGGATAAGATCGCTGACGCTGTCAAGATCGGTGTTCTGGAAGCTGGCGGCTACCCAGTTCTTTTCCCGGCCATCGCCGTATGCGATGGTATCGCCATGGGACATGTCGGCATGAAGTATTCCCTGGTCTCCCGCGATCTGATCGCCGACTCCACCGAGGCCATGGCCATCGCCCACCAGTTCGACGGCCTTGTGATGATCCCGAACTGCGATAAAAACGTCCCCGGCCTGCTGATGGCGGCGGCGCGCCTGAATATCCCCACGATCTTTATGCCCGGCGGTTCCATGCGTCCCGGCCCCAATATGACCACCTCGATCGTCGCCGGTGATATTTCGCTGCGCCAGAAGCGCGACGGCGCCATTACCGAGCAGGAAGTCAAGGATTACAAGCTCACCGGCTGCCCGAGTGTCGGCGCATGCACCTTCCTCGGCACCGCGTCCACCATGCAGTGCGTGGCTGAGGCGCTCGGCCTGACGCTAGATCGGAAGAGCGTCGTGTAGGGAAA
>CALAUZ010000204.1 GCA_937892105.1 uncultured Fretibacterium sp.
TCTTTTCGCTTATCTCCATGCCTTCCGGTGCCCGTATCACGACGAGCGCCTGCCCGTCAACATATTCCGCCGCAAACGATGACGAAGCCGTCCACAGAACCAGAAACGCAACAATAAACACTTTCATTGCCCTAGTATCCAGAAATGCCAGCCCAAACGGAATAATCACTGCCGCAAGCCACATTCCGCCGGCATTACAACCACCGCCTGAGCTTCCAATGTTAGAGCTGTTAGAGCTTCCCTCGCCAGCATCACCGGAGGCAGAAACAGCAGAGACTACGGGCGCATATGTTTTCCCTACGTCAAGCCATGCAGAGATGTTTACTGTATGATTTTCCGGTATGGCTGTAATTACCTCCCCATCTGTGTCATAGAAAACAGCAGACCTGTCCTCAGCACCATATACTGAAACACTCGTAACAGGACGCTCAAATGCATTCCACACGAGCAAATATCCAGCCGGAACATCAGAAGAAATCTTTACTCCAGCTAAAACATCATTGCTCTCATACGTGTAGAAGCCAGAGACATTCACGCTTATCTCAGGCAGTATTGCTCCTATCTTGCTGTCGTTGCTCGTGAGCTTTAAGTATTCCACCATTGAGAGAGATGATAGACTTCTTGAACTTCCATGCGTTATCTTCGCCGTCTCAGTTCTCGTAGTACCATCGTCTGTATTATCCTGGTTATCCGGCCTGTTATCTGTGCTTGTGGTCTCAGTATTGCCAGTGCTGCCAGAATTGTCGGTGTTGTCGGCCGTATCCGTTTCGCCAGTCCCTCCTGTCCCATCTGAGGCAATGTTTAGTGTGAATGACTTAGTACTGTTCCCTGCCTGATTTGTTGCTTTCAGTGTGAACGTAAACGTGCCGTATTCTGTCGGAGTGCCGCGAATATATCCGTTTGACGCAATCACTAACCCTCTCGGCATTGCACCGCCTGAGACCGACCACACTACGGGAGCTGTACCATCTGCACTGAGGGTTGTCTGGGTATAGGGAGTGTTCTGAGTCCCATCAGGAAGACTTGAGGTACGAATTTTGGGGGCTTCACGGATTACGAGCTGGTATTGGCGGTTGTAATAGCTGGCTCTGTCAGATAACGAAGCCGCTTTGACCGTAACTCCGAATACACCTTCTCTATCAGGAGTACCAGTAATATCTCCAGACCTCGAAATCACAAGTCCAGAAATGCCCGCGCTTATATCCCACGAAAGCGGAATATCATACATCGAACTCATGCTGAAATTGTACGCCTTGCCCTTTATCCCGTCAGGCAATGAGTTTGTTGTGATGTACACAGGCTCTTTGACGGTAACTGTTATATCAACGCTGTCTATTCCAACATCATTGGAGGCGTAAATCACGAATTTGTACTCCCCTGACCTCGCAGGTATTCCTTCAAGCATTGCAGTGCCTCTGCCGTGTGATACATAAAGACCGTCAGGGATACTGCCTTTTACATCAAACGACATTGGCTCGCTCCCGGCAATATTAAGTACACGTATTACAGTACCAACTCCGCGTTGATAGTTCAAAATCAGTGTCCTGTCAGCAAACTTCGGAGCTTTTTCTTCAACACTGAGTATGAAGTCTTTGCTGTCAATACCATAATCGTTTGATGCTATGACAGTAACGTCAAAACTGCCTACCTCCGCCGGCCTTCCTGTAATCACTATAGTACCTGTATCGCTTGTACCGCTTTCCAGCTTTGAGAACGCCATGCCTTCAGGGAGACCGTCAACGTCCCATGAAATTCCTAAGCCTTTTGCTGACACAGTATGTCCCGCCGGAGCCAGCCCCAAGGATATTAACCTTTTATAACTAGTCGTTTCCGCACCGTAAATAACGCCTTTAAGCGCACTAGGAAGTTCATCAGTATGTATCTCTGGAGGGTCTTGTTCAGCAGCAACTGCCATGAATGCTATGTCTTTGCTGTCTGTGCCGGCATAGTTTGAGGCTTTGACGGTGAATGTGTATGCCCCTGTCCTGTCGGGTGTAAATGTCATTACTCCTGTGCCAGCGTCTATGCTAAGCCCGAAACTCGATGGGAGGTCTGAGCTTTTTATGCTCCAGGTTATTGGCCAGCTTCCTTCCGATAATGAAAAACTGACCCGCACTTCATCATTCACGGGCAATTCAAGAACTTCATTATCTAATGACATTACTGGTGCAACTCCCTTGTCTATGCTTATTTCCAGAACAAGAGAATCATAGCCATAATTATTCTCAGCTGTAACGATAAATGATTTCATGCCATCTTTTGTCGGAGTGCCTGTAATTTTCCCGTTGTCGAAGCTGAGACCCTCCGGCAGTTCACCCTCGAAACTCCATGTTATAGGCTTTGTACCTGACGCATAGAACTCAAGATTATATGGCTGGTTCACCGAGCTTGCATGTGGTGTTATCGGAGTGATTGACGGTGGCATGTCCCCTGAACGGCACGCGGCCATGAAATCAAATGCGCCCTTGAGGTTCAGGAAGCCGTACATTGTCGAGTTGTCATTGCGCATGTAAGTGCTGTCAGCTCCGCCCACAATAGCAGCCTTAATCTCTGATGCCGAAGCGTTGGGGTAAATGGCCTTTAGGAGTGCCACCGCTCCTGTAACGTGTGGCGCGGCCATTGATGTACCGTCTTTCAATCCGTAATTGTAGTACCTTTCAATGAAATCATATTTCACATCGCTGCTAATTGCTGAAGGTACAGTGCTTAGTATACCTACTCCAGGTGCCGCAATGTCAACATAATGCCTGCTGTAATTGCTGAAATTTGCGCGGGTAAGATCAGGGTTGGCTGCCGCAACTACTATCATGTTGTCGATACCTATATAGCTGGCAGGGTATACGTAATTACCAGGATTGTTTGTAAGGCCGTATGGTGTAGGCACGCCAACTTCAAGATTTTCATTTCCCGCAGAAACGCACATGATTGTCCTGTTAGTGTCGCTGAGTGCCTTCATGGCGATATATTGTGGATCATACATATCTTTTCTTTGCTGTGGCGTACTTTCCCCCCGGCCGCCAAAAGACATATTAACCGCTGCAAGTTTCATGTCAGGATTTTGCCTGAGAAGCCCCGTAAGGTAATTTAGTGCCGCTATGATAGAGGAAGTTTCCAGCATTCCGTTTTTATCCGCAACTTTCAAGGCGATAATTTTTGCCTTCCAGTTCACGCCCGCAACGCCTGTGCTGTTATTGCCGACAGCCGCTATAGTGCCAGCGCAGTGAGTGCCGTGAGTAGTGTCGTCCTGATATGCTGTAGCGTCATAAGCATCTTCACCTTGCCCCAAAAAGTTCCTGCTGTACTGCCGCGAAAAGTTATCCCTGAGGTCTTCGTGGTCTGGATCAATTCCGCTGTCCATTACTGCTACATAAACATCGTCAGAACCAGTATTGATGTTCCAGACATCGGGAGCTTTAATGGCCTCCATTCCCCAGAGAAGGGGGTAGTAATGGTCATTTGGGGTTTTGCCATTGTCGTTGAGGTGTAACGTGTAATTCAGCGAGGCGGCGATAACGTTGGGATTTCTTCTGATTTCGCGGAGAAGGTCATTCTCGTTTTTCGTGTCTGAATGAACGAGCATAAAGATGTAATCTCCTGCGTCAGACAGTGCATCGTAGGTAGTCGTAACCTGAACTTTCGCTGACTGTGTGAATGACTGTACAGCTGACAAGGATATTATACCGCCAGGAGTACTTGCTGAATTTATACTGTATCCAGAAGTGTTTCGGAGAACGACAATAACATCGCCTGAAACGGAATTACCGTATGATGACAATGGGAAGGAAAGAAGTGCGAAAAGGAATAATGCTGTAAGAATTTTCCTCATTGACGATGTAAGCCTCCTTATTATATGGAATTATAAAAATTATACTAAGTCTAAATAGTCCGTCAAATACCTCCTTACCTTCTCTAAATCCGGACATGTCAATACGGGTATAAGCACCTGTATTTCATCAATGCTTCTGTCCCACCACTTCAACTCCAGCAGCAGAGCCGTCAGTTCATCATCAAAACGCTGTCTGATTACCCTTGCGGGATTGCCTGCCGCTATCGTGTATGGCGGAATATCATGTGATACTGTGCTGTTCAGGCCGATAACCGCCCCGTCCCCAATGTGAACTCCTGGAAGCACCGTAACATTCTGCCCTATCCATACATCATTGCCGACTACCGTATCCCCCTTTAATGGCATTGACGAAACAGACGGGATATTCTCATTCCAGCCATCGAAAATGTAGAATGGGTATGTTGTGGCACAATTCATCTGGTGGTTCGCGCCATTCATGACAAATTCAACGCCTTCACCTATCTGGCAGAATTTCCCGATTATGAGCTTATCCCCGTTGAAGTCGTAGTGATGTGTAACATGAGCCTCGAAGTCCCTTCCGCTGTAGTATGAGAAGTCGCCGGCAATGATATTTGGCCTGGTAATTTGAGGCTTTATGTATGTTACTGTGTTTATGCCGCGAATGGGGAATATTGTTTCCGGGTCTGGCATCATTTTTTATGTCCTCCATGCATTACGCACAAAATTTTCACTTATCCTGTATATTCACAAAATAAAGGCAAATGAGATAATATGCAATCAATAATATCATCGTAATACATAGAAAGGAATGATAACACTGTTTAACGGTACAACTATCGTGTGCGTGCGGAAAGGTTCACGCGTCGCAATGGCAGGAGACGGCCAGGTAACTCTCGGCTCACAGGTCATAAAGTCTGGTGCCCGTAAAGTCAGAAAGCTATTGGACGGAAAAATACTGACAGGCTTTGCAGGTTCAACGGCTGACGCAATGACGCTGCTGGAAAAGTTCGAGGATTGTCTGGAACAGGAAAAAGGCGATCTCATGAAAGGTGCTGTCAAACTCGTGCGTGAATGGAGGCTCGACAAGGCATTACGGCGGCTTGAAGCCATGATGCTCGCGGCAAACACCGAGATGACACTCCTACTCAGCGGTGCTGGCGATGTCCTTGAACCTGAAGGCAGCGCAGCCTCCATAGGTTCAGGCTCAGGCTATGCATTGGCGGCGGCAAGGGCACTCAGTGAAGCTACTGACATGAAACCGGAAGACATTGCAAGACGTTCTATTGAGCTTGCTTCAGAAATCTGCATTTACACGAACAATAACATAATAGTTGAGGTATTAGGCGACAATGACGACAGCAAATAACAAACTACCGCAGGATTTAACACCAGCAAAGATAATCGAGCACCTTAACCGCTACATCGTGGGTCAGAACAAGGCTAAACGCTCGGTAGCAATAGCTTTACGCAACAGGCTCCGAAGAAGAGCATTACCCCCTGAGATCGCTCACGAGATCATGCCAAAGAATATATTGATGGTCGGGCCTACAGGAGTCGGAAAAACAGAAATAGCTCGAAGGCTTGCAACTCTCTCTGAAGCACCTTTCGTGAAGGTTGAAGCAACAAAATTCACGGAAGTCGGCTACGTTGGCAGAGATGTTGAGACGATAATACGCGACTTGACCGAGTTCGCAGTCTCAATGGTTCGCAAGAGAATGATTGAGGGTGTGCAGAAACCAGCCCTTGAGAAGGCTGAACAGAGATTGCTTGATGCCATGCTTCCGCGTCCTGAACGAAAATTCTCAATGCCTGACTTCATGAAGGCTTTTGCCGGGAAAGATGACAATGACGAACCCAAGAAGGAAGATCCGGAAGAAGCTGCGCAGGAAAAGGAAAAGGACAACAGAACCCGCAAACGTTTCCTCAAGATGATGCGTGAGGGTAAACTTGACGACAGGGACGTTGAAATCGAGGTCAACGACAGCACATCGCCAATATCCGTGTTCGGTGCGCCTGGAATGGACATCATGGGCATGGGGATAAACATCAATGAGATGTTAGGCGGAATAATGCCAAAGAAGACCAAGAAACGCAGCATGAAGGTTAAAGAGGCTCTGCGTATACTTCAGCAGGAAGAAGCAGAGAAGCTCATTGACACTGACGCTATGTCGAAAGAAGCTCTTGACCTCGCACAGGAAGACGGCATTGTGTTTCTTGACGAAATCGACAAAGTTGTGGTTAAAGGCGGCTCATCTCATGGCCCGGACGTAAGCAGGGAAGGTGTGCAGAGAGATTTGCTTCCAATAGTCGAAGGTTCTGTGGTTCAGACACGATACGGCCCAGTGAAGACTGATCACATACTGTTCATTGCCGCAGGAGCATTCAGCGGGGTTAAACCGTCAGACTTAATCCCGGAGCTTCAGGGAAGGTTCCCCATAAGGGTGGAGCTTGAGCCGTTAAGCATTGAACACCTGCAGCAGATACTCACTGAACCGGAGAACAGCCTAATACGTCAGTACGAAGCGTTAATCTCCACCGAAGGAACGGAGTTATCATTCACTCCCGAAGCGACGCAGGAAATTGCACGTCTGGCCCACAAGATGAACTCGGAGATGGAGGATATTGGGGCACGCAGGCTTCATACTATGATGGAGCAGCTGCTTGAGGAAATCAGCTTCAGCGTCTCAGACATGGACACGGAGAAAATAGAGATTACAGCTGAGATGGTGAAGGAGAAACTCGGCGGACTTGTCGAGAACAGGGACATAAGACGATACCTGTTATAACATTGGAGAGGGCGAAAATGTCAGAATTATTGTCGGATAATAAAGCACTTAATGAACTTCTCAAGAAGACGCGGACGGTAGGGCGTGCGTTCCAGTCAAAGCGTGAGGGTGAACCGCTGAATTACTTTCATTTGTCGCAAATGCTCTCGGAATTTTCAACGGCGAACGTTTACATTGTCGATAAATCCGGGCGTTTGCTGGGCTATAACTGGCTGCCTGAATACACTTCAAAGGCACTGTCTGAGAGTTTCAGGGACGGAGTAATGCCTGATGAGTTTGTAGTAAGAATGAACAGATGCAGGGACTCCGAGATACATGACGAGGACGCGCCGTTGTTTGATGACGACTACGAGGGTGAAAAGCCTGAAAAGCACCTTATGTACGTACCGATTATAGGTGCCAGTGCTGAGAGATTGGGGACGATTATGCTTGTTCGTGAGAAGCTGCCTTTCAGCGTTGATGATGTATTGCTTGCGGAATATCTCGGTATGCTTGCTGGTATAGAGATACTGAACGAGAGGGCAAAAGTTCTTGAGGAGACCGCCAGAAGCCGCCTCAGTGTTCAGATGGCAATGCGGGCGTTATCGTATTCGGAACTTGAGAGCATGAAGCATATCATCGCTGAGCTTAACGGGCCGGAAGGGGTTGCGATTGCCTCACGGGTTGCCGACAGGGTAGGGGTTACACGGAGCGTTATCGTGAATGCACTGCGGAAGCTGGAGAGTGCGGGACTTATCGAGAGCAGAAGCTTAGGCATGAAGGGTACGTATATCAAGATACTAAGCCCGTTGCTTCTGGAGTATATGGACAAGCCTAAAGGTGGTGAGGGGATATGACGAGCCAGGATAACACACGGTATGTTACTGTTGAGATGTTCAATGACGGAATGGCAAGCATAAGCCGCAGACTTGATACAATAGACCAGACATTGACGGAAATGCGAGCCGAAATACGCGCAATTGATAGAAGGGTTGAAATCAATACAGTAAAGATTGACGAGCTACATTACTTTATGGGTATTGGGTTCGCAGTCATAGCAATAGTAGTGGCGTTTGTAGGATTTGTAATAGCTCTTGCACCTACATTCCGGGAAATGTATCGCGACAGGAAGCAGGCGAAATCGGAACATACAAAGCAAGAGATACTTGACACAATACGCGCTGAAGTCCAATCCATGATAGACGAGGCAATAGCGCGGGCATTAAGCGCAAGAAAGCAGTAACGCAAACAACAAGACCGGGTATTTCACGCCCGGCCTTTTCTTCCTTACAATCTCAGGAGGTCAATACCCTCATTCCTCAACATCATTCCCAACGCGCAAAGAGGCAGTCCCACAACGTTAAAGTAGTCCCCGCGAATACCCTCGACAATAAGGCTTCCTTTCCCCTGAACAGCATACGCTCCCGCCTTGTCATCACATTCACCCGTTGACACATAGGCCGATACTTCCTCGTCATTGAGAGTTCTGAACCTTACGCCAGAATGTTCCCCGTGAACCTGAACCCTTCCTCCACACGCAACAGAAACTCCCGTAATCACTTCATGTTCGCGGCCGGAAAGCGTCTTCAGCATTCTCACGGCATCATCACGTCCAGATGGCTTTCCCAGTATCCCGCCGTCAATCACAACGATAGTATCAGCAGCGATAATCACGTCATCAGGATATTCTTTTGTACCGGCAAGTGCCTTCATTCGCGCCAGTCTCGTGCAATACGCTTCAGGAGTTTCGCCGGATATGTATGTCTCGTCAGTGTCAGGGCGGAAAACTGTGAACTTAACACCCAAGCTCTCAAGTAACGCTTTTCTTCTGGGACTTCCCGAAGCAAGCACAATATTTTTCATTCTCAAATTATCCCAGTTCCGAATAATACAGCCGTAATTCCTATAATCAGGCAGTAGATCCCGAAATATGCCCAGTTGCGAGCATTAACTAACCTGCGCATGAACACTAACGCTCCGAAACCCAGCACAAACGCCCATACTGCCGCCCATATATACCCTTCAGGCATGAACACAGCTTCTCCAGACTTTATGAACTTCAAGCATTCAAGCAATGTTGCTCCCAGAACGGCAGGTATTGAGATGAGGAACGAGAAACGAAACGCCTCTGTTATACCCAGTCCCATGAACAGCCCCATAGCTATCGACATTCCAGAACGCGACACTCCTGGAAGTACCGCAATGCCCTGCGCTATTCCGACAGCAATTGCTATTTTCAGGAGCGATGAATTTCCCCGTGATACTGACAGAATGGGAATGAGTACGAGGACTATACCTGTAAATATTTCGCCTGCTCCTACAAGTATTAAGTTCTCGGAAAACTTTTCGGCTGTTGTTTTCAGGCAAAGACCTATTACCGCCGTGATGAATGACGCTATTATTATTGCCCAGCCGTATGCCCACCCTGAACGCCTCTTGCTAGTGAACCAGCCTCCAAACCAGTCAAGCATTATCTGCCATATGTCGCGCCAGAAATACAGAAATACTGCCAGCAATGTGGCGAAATGAAGCAGTATATCAAATGACAGCATATTCTCACCGAAACCCATGAATATCTGGAACAACGCCAGATGTCCCGAACTGCTCACGGGAAGAAACTCGCAAAGTCCCTGTACAGCTCCGAGCATTAACGATTGAACCATGTTACTTAATTCCTCCTGCTAGAAAAATTCCTTCTCAAATACGTTATTATTGTCCCGGCTCTTAACCGATACAACCGGCAATACTACAGCAAATGACGAGTTACGTTTTCTCAATACGTCCCTGACTCTGGTCTTTATGGTACTGCGGATTGCGTCAGAGTTGGCACGTCTCCCTGCTAACTCCTGCACTGTCTGTTCACTCACTGCATAAATCTCGTTGAAGATATCCCTGCTGTCCTCTGAGATGAATACTCCCTGTGTCTCTATCGCTGGCGGAGCTATAAGGTTTCCCTTGTCGTCAACAGTAACAGCCACAACCATTACGCCATCTTCTGCAATTTCACGGCGTTCCTTGAGGACTTCACTCTTTATGCTTCCTGCTGCGTTACCGTCAACTATTACTGCACCTGCCTGAACATGGCCATGTTTCTTAGGCGGATTGCTGCGGGTGAATGTGAGAATGTCGCCGTTCACCATGAGGAATATGTTTCGCGGCAATATCCCGACTTCCTGTGCCAGCTGTGAATGCCTCACCATATGTTTATACTCGCCGTGTATGGGAACGAAGTATTGCGGACGCGTTAGGTTCAGCATAATCTTTAGTTCCTCGCTTGAAGCGTGGCCGGAAACATGTATCTGTCTCTCCTTCTCGTACACTACCTCGCAGCCCTGTGAAAACAGACGGTTAATCGTGTTGTTCACGAGTTTTTCATTGCCTGGAATTACTGACGCTAACAGGAAAACTACATCGTGTTCGCCCAAATCTATTGCCTTGTTCTCACCCCTGCTCATCGTTACAAGGCCGCTGAACGGTTCTCCCTGACTTCCCGTCGTTATAACTACCAGCTGATTGTCTGAATACTTCCAGATCTCCTCTATCTGTATGATTATCTTGCTGTCTATTTTGAGGTAGCCGGTATCACGCGCCAATTCCACGTTCCTTATCATGCTTCTTCCGAGAAACGCTATCTTTCTGTTGAAGCGGGCCGAAACATCTGCAACCTGTTGTATCCTGTGAACATTGCTTGCGAATGAGGAAATTATTATGCGTCTTGTCCTGTACGTTCTGAAAAGTGAGTCGAGTGTGCCGGATATTATTCTTTCGCTGGGGGTAAAACCTTTGCGTTCTGCGTTGGTGCTGTCGGAACATAACAGCATTACTCCCTTGTCGCCTTCCTCAGCAAATGCCCCGTAGTCCGTTACCCTTCCGTCTACCGGCGTACTGTCAAGCTTGAAATCCCCAGTGTGAATGACACGTCCCAATGGTGTGTTGATACTCAGTGCTACCCCGTCAGGTATTGAGTGTGCAACTGCTATGAACCTTATTGTGAACGAGCCTATCTTGATTACGTCGCCAGCGCGTATCTCGTGCATGTCGGGTCTGAAACCTGGAAGGTCATCTGACAGTTTGTTGCGTATCAGTCCGAGTGTGAGCTGCGTGCCGTAAAGCGGGACATTAAGTCGTGGAAGAACGTAGGGAAGTCCTCCTGTATGGTCTTCGTGGCCGTGAGTGATGATGATTGCGAGTATCTTGTCCCTGTTGGCTTCAAGGTAGGTTATGTCTGGAACGATGTAGTCTATTCCAGGAAGTTCACTGTCTGGGAATTTCAGGCCGGAGTCGATAACTATGATTTCGTCGCCGTATTCGAGGACATACATATTCTTCCCGATTTCTCCAAGCC
>CALAUZ010000205.1 GCA_937892105.1 uncultured Fretibacterium sp.
GTTTGGACAGCTTATGAGCCTTCACAGCCCCGAAGCCGAGAAGAACGGCGGAATACCCGTTCTGTTCAGGGGTTCTCAGAGCTACCACAGAACACGGCCCCGCAAGGACGACCGTAACAGCTACGGCCTGTCCTTCGGAGTCATATATCTGCGTCATTCCGAGTTTCTTCCCCAGAATCCCAATTGACATAGTTATACTTTCTCCTTAACTAGAACTTTATCTGTATGTCCACGCCTGATGCCAAATTCAGCTGCATCAACGCGTCCATAGTCTTCTGTGTGGGGTCAATAATGTCTATTAACCTCTTGTGCGTCCTCATCTCGAACTGCTCGCGAGCGTCCTTGTCCTTGTGAGGGGACTTCAGGATTGTGATTCTCCCTATTTCTGTAGGAAGGGGAATCGGCCCTGAAACCCTCGCACCTGTTGACTGGGCAGTCTCTGCTATCTGGGCAGCCGATGTATCGAGCACCCTGTGGTCAAACGATTTGAGCCTAATGCGGATTTTGCGTGCCATGATGAATTTACCCTAGCTTACGCGATAATCTGGGTTACGACTCCTGCACCGACAGTGTGTCCGCCTTCACGAACTGCGAAACGAAGGCCCTCTTCCATTGCGATGGGCACAATCAGCTCGACCTCAAACGTTGCGTTATCTCCGGGCATGACCATTTCCACGCCTTCAGGGAGCTTAATATTTCCTGTAACGTCTGTAGTCCTGAAGTAGAACTGCGGCTTGTATCCTGCGAAGAACGGTGTATGACGGCCGCCTTCCTCTTTCTTGAGGACGTAAACTTCACCCTTGAACTTCGTGTGAGGAGTAACTGTGCCGGGCTTTGCGAGAACCTGTCCGCGCTGTACATCGGTCTTGTCGATTCCGCGAAGAAGTACGCCTACGTTGTCTCCAGCCTCTGCGCTGTCAAGAATCTTCCTGAACATTTCCAGTGAGGTTGCGACGGTCTTCTGCGTATCTCTGACCATTCCGACGATCTCTACAGGCTCACCGGCCTTGATGATCCCGCGCTCGACTCTTCCTGTAACGACTGTGCCGCGTCCAGAAATCGTGAACACGTCCTCAATGGGCATAAGGAACGGCTTATCGATCTCGCGTACAGGCTCAGGAATATAGTTATCGCATGCGTCCATAAGGTCATAGATGCACTTGCAGATTGGATCGTCTCTCTTGCCTGTGCCCTTCTCTAACACCTCAAGTGCTGATCCACGAATAATAGGGATGTCGTCGCCGGGGAAATCGTACTTGTTGAGAAGCTCGCGGACTTCCATTTCGACGAGGTCAAGAAGTTCGGGATCATCAACCTGGTCTGTCTTGTTCATGAACACAACAATTGCGGGAACGTTGACCTGACGGGCAAGAAGAACGTGCTCACGTGTCTGGGGCATAGGGCCGTCTGCAGCACTGACAACAAGAATCGTACCGTCCATCTGAGCAGCACCGGTGATCATGTTCTTGATGTAGTCTGCGTGGCCGGGGCAGTCGATATGCGCATAGTGCCTCTTCGGAGTCTGATACTCAACGTGCGCAATGTTGATCGTGATTCCGCGCTCCCTCTCTTCGGGGGCTTTGTCGATCATGTCATATGCTGTGAACTCCGCGAAATTCTCGGTGGCAAGGCATTTCGTGATAGCCGCTGTCAATGTCGTTTTGCCGTGGTCAATATGTCCGATTGTACCAATATTCAAGTGAGGCTTGGTGCGCTCAAACTTTTCTTTTGCCATAATTAATAACTCCTTACTTTGTGATTAAATTCTTCCCTGTAAAATCTTTTCGCTTACTTCCGCCGGTGTCTGCTCGTAATGGTCAAATTGCATTGAGTAGTTTGCACGGCCTGAAGTCTTGCTCCTCAAGTCAGTTGCGTAGCCAAACATGCCCACAAGTGGCACGAACGCCCGCACTATTCTGGCGTTGGCTTTCATATCCATTCCGTCAATACGCCCGCGCCGTGATGATATATCGCCGATAACATCGCCTAAATATTCTTCTGGCGTTACAACCTCAACAGACATCACAGGCTCCATCAATACAGGATCAGCCTTTTTCATGGCCTCTTTGAATCCCATTGACGCGGCAATCTTAAACGCCATCTCGGAGCTGTCAACTTCATGATATGAGCCGTCAACAAGTGCAACTTTCACGCCGATAACGGGATAACCTCCGAGAACGCCAGACTGCACAGCCTCTTCGAGTCCCTTCTCAACCGCGGCGATAAACTCTTTCGGAATGACTCCGCCGACAATTTTGTCTTCAAACTCGAATTTGCCACCTTCAATAGGCTCAATCTCAAACACAACATGCCCGTATTGACCGCGCCCACCTGACTGACGAATGTACTTACCTTCCGCACGAGCTGGCTTCCTGATTGCCTCACGGTATGAGACTTGCGGATTACCCACTTTGACATCAACGCCAAACTCACGCTTGAGGCGGTCAACGATGATTTCAAGGTGTAATTCGCCCATGCCGGATATTACAGTCTGTCCGCTTTCCTCGTCATTATGCACACGGAATGTAGGATCCTCATCCGCAAGAGCATTAAGCCCCTTGGCGAGTTTCACTTTGTCCTGCTGTGTTGCTGGCTCTACCGCAAGTGATATGACGGGTTCGGGAAATTCGAGACTCTCAAGCACTATGGGCTTTGACTCGTCGCAAAGAGTATCGCCCGTTCTCGTGGCCTTCAATGACGGAACTGCTACTATCATTCCGGCCTCCATTGAGTCAATATCCTCGCGCTTGTTCGAGTGCATACGCATTATGCGCCCGATTCTTTCACGCTGCCTTGTTGTAGGGTTGTATAAAGCTCCGCCCTTGTCCATTTTCCCGGAATAAACTCTCAGGAAAAACAGCCTCCCTAAAAACGGGTCAACCGCTATTTTGAACGCAAGCGCCGAAAATGGTTCATCCGGGCTGCTGTGGCGCTCAACGGTCTTTTCAGGGTCGGAAGGAAGGAAT
>CALAUZ010000206.1 GCA_937892105.1 uncultured Fretibacterium sp.
TCTGTTCCGCGACTACTGTAGCTATATCGTCTGCCGTAATTTTATGCTTCTCAGTCTTCCTGTTCTTCTGCCATTCCTTTTTGGCATAGTCAAGTTCATCGGATATCTTGCGTTCCTTATCACGCAGTTCCGTCGCAAGCTCATACTGTTCGGATAATACAGCCTCTTCCTTCTGGCTCTGGACTTCCTCCAGTCTATGTTCTATATCCCTTATATATTCTGGAGGTTCAAGCCCAAGAAGCCTCGTTCTCGCCCCTGCCTCGTCAATAAGGTCTATACCTTTGTCTGGAAGATACCTGTCCTGAATGTATCGTGATGATAATTTTGCGGCAGCGTTTATTGCGTCCTCCGTGTAGATTACTTGATGATGGTTTTCGTACCTGTCCTTCAGTCCACGCAGTATAAGTACAGCATCATCTACTGCCGGCTCGTCAACCTGTACCGGCTGAAAACGTCTCTCAAGTGCCGCGTCCCGTTCAACATACTTCCTGTATTCGTCCTGAGTTGTCGCCCCTATAAGCTGGAATGTTCCGCGCGATAATTCAGGTTTTAGAATGTTTGCGGCATCAGTTGCTCCCTCAGCATTGCCAGCTCCTATAATGGTATGAACCTCGTCAACAAACAGTATTACATCACCCTTGCTGTCCGTAAGCTCCTTCACTATCCTGCGAAGTCTCTCCTCGAACTCACCGCGATATTTCGTCCCAGCAACAAGCGTACCCATGTTCAGCTGGACAATACGCTTCTCCCTCAATGGCTCTGGTGCTGTCCCTGTCGCTATCTGTCTGGCTAATCCCTCAACGACTGCCGTCTTTCCAACTCCAGGCTCACCTATAAGCACAGGATTGCTCTTAGTCCGGCGGCATAATACCTGCATTACACGCCTTATTTCCTTTTCACGGCCTATTACTGGGTCAAGTTCTCCGTTCTTTGCACGTTCCGTAAGGTCAGTGCCAAGATGGTCAAGTGTCGGTGTTTTAACCTTGACTTTGCGTTTTGAGTTAGCGTCAACGTTCGAGGCTGCTATCTTTCTTCCCGCACTTTCAGCAAGTACATCGTTCACCTGCTTCAATACTACTGAAGGTGTAAGCCCCATAGTCCTGAACTGTTGAACCGCGAGACCAGAATTGTCCGCAAGAATGCCAAGCAATATATGTTCGGTGTCAACGTAATTCACTCCCATTTCTCTGGCCTTCACCATTGCCAAATCCATAGCATGTTTCATTCGGGGACTTAATGGAAGGTCTACAGGCTTCGCGATAACGTCAGTTGATTTTCCGACAAGTTCACGTATATGTGCCGCGAGATTGTCAGGGTCAACTCCAAGCTCAATAAGTGCCTGACATGCTACCCCTCCTCCTTCCTGAAGAAGTCCTATCAGCAGGTGTTCAGGCTCAACCATCGTGTGCCCCATGCTCATAGCTTCCTGATGTGCAAGCTGCACTACTCTTTTTGCTCTCTCTGTATAGAATTGCCACATACGATATTATTTCTCCTTAATGTCTCATGAAATCATTATCCCGCCAAGCATACTCCTCATAAGCTCCGCAAGACCCTCACTCCTTGTACTCCTTGCGCATTGTTCCTCCTCCGAAACATAACGCAGCGCAATCTCAACCAGAAGCCTCTCCCTGTCCGTAATAAGCTCCCTCTCCTGCAACGCCTCTAACAGCCTGTGCGCCTCATACAGTGATATTTCGTCCCCTATGAGCGCGCTTATATGTTCGGTCATTTCATCGGGACTTTCACAGGTTATCCGGAGTATCTTGATGTAGCCGTGTTCACCCCTCCTGCTCTCAATGAGATAACCTTGTTCGGGAGTGAACCTGCTCCTAAGAACGTAATTAATCTGGCTGGGAACACACTCGAACATTTCGGCCAGCTCTTTGCGTCTAAGGCTGATGAAGTTTTCCTCGCCGTCTTCAAGTAATTCAAGTATATATTTCTCGATGTCGTGTGATAAATTCTGCAACTCAAATCACCCTCTTCTAATTTCATAAATTTCTACGAGCCTGCATTATATTTTTTAGGTCAATGATAATCAATCACATAAATTGACTAATCGCGCCAATAAAATAAAATGTGGTGTGAAAAACTAAAGGAGTGTGAAATATTTTGAGCAACGAAATTACTGGTGAAGTCATCGAAATTAGAACTTACCCTGACCCAGTTTTGAAGAAGGTCTCGGAACCCGTTACTGTGTTCGATGAAGGTCTGGAGAAACTCGTGAAGGACTTGTTCGCGTCAATGCACGTTCATGACGGCGTAGGTCTCGCAGCTCCTCAAATAGGGATACTCAAGAAGGCTGCTGTCGTTGAGTATGATGGCAAGAGTTATGTCCTCATAAACCCGCGCGTTATTGACCAGAAGGGGTTGCAGGAAGGTGAAGAAGGCTGCCTCAGCTTTCCTGGAATTTACGCACACGTTACAAGGCCGGAATGGGTCAGGATTGAGACACAGGACTTGAAGGGCAACACCGTAACTTTCGAGGGTGAAGGTTATACCGCACGCGCTTTCCTTCACGAAATGGATCATTTGAGCGGAAAACTCTTCATTGATTACCTCTCCACTCTCAAACGCAACACCATCAAGAAAAAAGCCGCAAAACATACTGGAGGTCATTTCTAGGTTGGACACGTCAAATCTATGGTTCATAGGTACGGGACATTTTGCAGCTTTATGCCTTCAGGGGTTTTCACGGCAAAACATAACCTTCACGCGAATAATCACAGGCCAGCCAACTCGTTCAGGCCGAAACAACAAGGAGAACCCTTCACCTGTTGAAATAATGGCAGGGACACTCGGCCTTAATGTTACGAGAACGGGGAAGCTCTCTGAAAATAACGAGCTTATTGACGCACTGGCTCTCGAAAATCCTGATGTCATATTCGTTATAGACTTCGGACAAATCATTCGTGAACCCTTCCTATCCCGAATGTGCCTTAACATTCACCCCTCATTGCTGCCGGAATACAGAGGTGCTGCGCCGATACAGAGGGCATTGCTTGACGGCCATGACAGTACGGGCGTTACGGTCTTCCGTCTCGCTAAGGCTATGGACGCTGGAGATATTCTCGAACAGAAACGCGTAGATGTCCTCGAAAATGACAACGCTTCCGGCCTCTACATGAAGCTGGCAGAAACAGGTTGTGAAGTTGCCGAAAAAGCCTTGAAGAACCCTGAAGGTCTTACGTTCACGCCGCAGGACAATTCAATGGCAACATTCGCTCCTAAACTTGAGAAGTCAGAATTTGCTCTGTCATTCAGCGATACAGCCTCAAAATTCGTGAATACTGTACGCGCTCTCGACATGTCTGGCGGTGCTTACGTCATGGCAGCAGGAAAAAGGCTGAAGGTATGGCGTGCGCGTCTCAGGAATGATGTTAATGATGGCAGGGCTGGCGAAATTCTCAGCGTTGAGGGCTGTCCTGTGGTGTCATGCGGGGATTATGGGGTTGAGCTTCTGGAAGTTCAAAGCGAGGGAAAAAGGAGAATGTCTGGCCGTGAATGGACGGCTGGTTTGAGGATCAGGACAGGGGATATTTTGTGAATGCGTAAATTATGTAAAGTTTGGGGATATGCGCTATAATTAGGCAAATCTCATAGCAGAATGAAAAGGGCAGGTGTTCTTATGCCGGAAGAAAAGAAAGCCAACATTGAAGAAGTCTGCGTTAAGGAAAACAAAATCTTTGACGGAAAAATAATGAACGTGCGCTGTGATGAAGTACGCACTCCATCTGGGCATATCGCTACCCGTGAAGTCGTCGAACACAAACCCGCTGTCGGCATGATTGCCTTCACAGACAAAAAAACTGTCCTTCTCGTCCGGCAGTACCGTTACGCCGTCCATGAGGAGACACTCGAAGTCTGCGCAGGTCTCGTTGAACCAGGTGAAGACCCCGCACAGGCCGCTGAACGCGAAATGCAGGAGGAACTCAACGTTAAGGCCGGAAAACTCTACAGGATAGGCGAGTTCTATGCGTCTCCTGGTTTCTGCACTGAACTTTTCACCCTCTTCCTCGCTGAAGAACTCTCCATGTCTTCCCTGCCTCAGGACGAAGATGAAAACGTTTCGGTGTGTGAAGTAAGCCTCAATGACATACCGGCTATGATACGTGAAGGAAAAATACGGGACTCGAAGACTTTTGCGGCTCTTTCGTGGCTCATGGCTAAGGAGGGGATTGCCCCTGAATGATATTGCTGTAAAGTCGCGCTAAGAGTTTTTCGGGTTTCGTTTCACAAAATTTTCAGTAACAGGAGAGATTAATTTTCATGTTAAACAATTTCAAGATTACAGGCAAGCTAACAATAGGCTTCGGAATTGTCCTCGCGCTTTTCGGCGTGGCGGTGTTCTTCTCATGGCAGAGCATCTCAGCGGTTCAGTCTGATGTCCAGTACCTCCAGAAGGTCGTCGACAACACGGTCAAAATTGCTGTAGAACTGACGAACCAGATCGGCTTCATCCGTGCGGGTGTCAGAGACCTCAAGTTCTCCGAGAGCGACGAGGACATTGACAAGATGACGAACTACTTATCATCTCTGCGGACCATACTGGAAAGAGGCAAGTCAATGTATGCGCAGGATCCATCACTGTCGGCTCTCTCAAACCTCGCAGAAATGGAGAACATTATCCGCAACACCGAGTCCACTTTCGCCAAAGCCACCCAGATGATTCGCACAAAACGCACGGTTTCAGCGACGCTCGTTACGGAAATCGACAAGATGATTACACTGCTTGAGAGCGTCATTGATATGCAGTACAAGATCACTATCCAGAACCTCAAGACAAACCTTGAAGGCCATGATTACGAGACAGACATCAACCGCATAAGGTCAGTCGAAGATTTGCGCACCCAGTTCGCCATCGTTGCAAGAAACTACGCGATAGCAATGTGGTACAGGGACGCGAAAATGATGAATGATGTTACCCAGCAGATAGTCAACGGCGAGAACGCCTACAACAGGTTCTACGAGAACACGACGTACAAGGAAGTCAAAGACGTAATGAACGCCGGGCGCGGAGCTTTCGGAACGCTGAAGGCTGGATTTGCTGACGTTCTCAACTCATTCACGCAGACTGAACCGGCATTCGCGGCACTGCTGGCTGACGGATTGAACCTCGTCAACATCGCCAACAAGATAACTGACGCAGGCACTCAGAGAATCGTTGACTTGTCGCAGGGGGCGCATGACGCACTAGGAAGCACAATGACGCTGGTTATTTCGCTCGCCGTAGTAGCAATCATCATCGGTATCGGGATCGCGCTCTACATCGCGAAGTCAATCTCAGCACCTCTCGGCCGTGTCGTTGAAATCTGCAAGGAAGCCAGCAACGGCGAGATGGCAGTAACCTACAGTGATTTCGGTTACGAGGGCAAAGACGAACTCGGCAACTTGGGCGAGGCACTCACTGAAATGTTCGCCTCACTCAGTAC
>CALAUZ010000207.1 GCA_937892105.1 uncultured Fretibacterium sp.
GTTGGCGAAGCCATCGGCGCGGGACAGATAGGTCACGCCGCCATTGGCATAGTCGAACTGGTTGGTCGCCGTGATCTTGTCGCTCTCGCGCTTGTTGTCCCCGTCATAGACGGTGGTGGCTGCGACGGTGTACGTCTTGCTGTCCAGAACATGGTGGGAGTCGGAATTGATAGACACCACATAGTCCCCCGCCTCCAGCACATAGGCCTGGTTGACGAGATAATCGTAGGACATGATGTCTTCCAAGGAGAAGGAGATCTTCACAGTCTCCGACGCGCCGGGCTGGAGCATGGAGGTTTTCTCAAAGGCAACCAGGTTCGCGCTGGCCTTTTCGATACCGCCGTTGGTGTAAGGCAGATTCACATAGACTTCCACAACTTCCTTGCCAGCCACGGAACCAGTATTGGTCACGGTGTCCATGCTCAAATCAAAAACTATTGTGAACTCGTAATCCATTCCATCACGCTGAACAGGTGCGAGTCCTACTTTGCGAATCTCTGTGCGTCCTCTGTCATTTTGGATTTGCGCGTAATCAGTTTTGCTCCTCATTGTCGCGATGATGTGGCACTTTGAGTTGAGCATCGTTTCAATCAGCCTGTTATGCCATGGGGTAATCTGATTCCACGCTACATAGCTGTTACCGCTTTTCATGCTACGTGTGAGCTGGTTATGCATGTCAAGCAATCCACCTTCACCCGTCCAGACGTGAGACAACGAGTCAATAATGAGAATGTCATAGCCGGACTCTTCAGCCTCATGAATAGCCGCAAGATATTTCTGCACTGTGTAAGGGGCTGTGAGAGTCTGAACGTCATAATCGCACAAATCCGCGTAGAGATCTCCTGAGCCGTTCTCCGTGTCAATCATTGCGATTTTACCGCCGAGACCCTGAGCTATGAGCAATGCTCCGTAAGTTTTGCCCGACCCTGCTGGACCTGTGATAGCGAGCCTCAATTTTGCTTTCCTTCTTTCCGCTTTTCTGAACATGATTATTGCCTCCTAGTAAATCACGTGATTGATGCAATCTCTGAAAGTATTTTAGTGTAACGCTCAAAAGATTTCTGCCTCGCGTAAACTCCTTTATTGCTGTGCATGTTGCCTTTAACGGGAATGCAAAGGCTAAAGCACTCCGCGTCATTCTCATCATATTCCCATGATTCATCTGCTTCTGCCTCAATAGGAATTATATATTTCCTCCCTATATATCTTGGTATGTCGTCAGGGTCTTCAGGAACAAAACGCCAGTTAAACCCGGAATTTTCAGCGCAGGATATTATTTTTCTGCCCAAAGCGTTATTCCAGAAATTATTTTCGACCGTGAAATCTGCTCCCTCATTCCAGCCCATATCAGTAACATCAAGGACTATCACATGATTGACTTCAAGCCCGCAATTTTCCGCAAAACTCATAACTTGTTCAGCTCCGCAAGATGATTCTTCCTCATCCCCTGTAAAAGCGACAAGTACATTATCCGGCAGCCTTCCTTCAAGCATGAGCCAAAGCAGTGAAGCGTTTGTTATGGCGTTGTCGAAAGTTCCCCGCATTAATCCGTCTGGCAGAAACTCGGCAAAACATTTTGTGATGTTCTTCTGGCAGTCAACATGAGAAGATATAATCACGGCTGGTTCTGTGAATGCGTTTGTAGGTTTCAGGGAATAAAGATGAAATAGCCCATCAAAGTCAATACGAGAGTACCCGCTCTCCTTCAATGATTCGCTTATTGCGTCAAGTCGTGAAGTATCCGTAAATTTTTGCCCGTTGTCGCGGTTAAGCACGGACAATTTGATGAGAGCTTCTGAAAGTGTCATAGCTTAGCCTCCTTATTTGTGGGATTGCTGACAAATGATAACATGTGATTTGCATTTTTCGCGCTATGATAATATAATACCCGCTGTTGTTTTGCAGGTTCAATACATGAATCGCTAGCTCAGTCGGTAGAGCACCGGACTTTTAATCCGGGTGTCGGGGGTTCAAGTCCCCCGCGATTCATTCAAACGGTCTCATCGTCTAGGGGTCTAGGACACAGCCCTTTCAAGGCTGCGGCGCGGGTTCGAACCCCGCTGAGACCGTTCCGATTTTCCAGATTATTAAAGCCTCGCAAAATTTTCACCGATAAGATATTCAGTTAGTGATAAAGCAAAGTAAAACATGAGAAATAAATTTCATCAGGGGGTATTTTCAAATGATAAATAACAGCGCACAATTAAAATATCAGGCAACAAGAATTTCAACAGCAACAAAAGAGCAGCTCCTTTTGATTACATACGACATCGGAATTAAAGCTTGCCACGCAGCAGAAAACGCAATGACTTCAAAAACTCCGGATTACGATTTGGCAAACAGGGAAATTATCCGCGCTCAGGAAGTTGTCCGTGAACTTATGGTTACTCTTAACAAGGAAAAGGGTGGAGACATGGCCGATAAGCTCACGCAGCTCTACGAATACATGTATCAGCTTCTTGTTGATGCTAACATGAAAAAAGAACCCGAAAATATTGCGACGGTTCGTGGAATGCTTGAAGAATTAAAACAGACTTGGGAAGAAGCGTTAATGAAATTGTTGAAGGAATATCAGGCAGCTCACCCCGATGACAAAGATTTACAAAACGCAATGGCCGAAATCGAAGGCAAAAAACCGGCCACTCCGACACTTAAAGCAGCTCCAACAGCGGTGAAACCTAATGCAAAAGCAGGAAGCTTTACACTTGCAGGATAAAATTCTTGAACAGTCAAAAGAATTAATTTCCAGAGAAATAAAACTCTGCAAAACATTAAGGGCAATGATTTCGAGGGAACTTGAAGCCATTGTCCTTAACGGCGATATGGATGAATTAGCCGGAATCCTTGAACAAAAAGACGGAGTCATATCACAGCTCCAACTTCTTGCGGATGGCTGGCGTGATGTTCTTGACGAGTCTGGGACGCAAAGCCCTGACGGATTTGGGATAAGACTCATGCAAATTTACCCGGATGACACAGAATTACCCGCGCTGATTGAGGAGAGTCGCGAGATTGCCGCGAGCATAATTCAGGCTGAAGATGAAGCTGTTTCGGAACTCGAAAAACATTCCGCCGGGTTACGCTCTCAGATGGTCTCACGTGTTCACGCAAAGAATGCCGCCGCAAGTTATGCCAAAATGGGAGGGGGGTATTTCTATTAGGTCATGAAGAAAATTGCATTGACTCTCATCGCGATAACATTTCTTTTCCCGCTGAATTATGCTTTTTCCGCAGAACAAGATCCCGATTACCCCAAAGAACGCGAAATAGGCCGCCGCGCCATAAAACAAATCGAGGAGCAGTGGCCGCTAACCTCAGACCCTGCGACAATCTCAAAACTTGAAATGATACTCAATAAGTTAGAGCCATATATGTCCCGCCGAATTGAATGGGAGATAAGGCTAGTCAAAACTGAGGCATTGAACGCTTTTTGCATTGCTGGAGGGTATATATTTTTCACGACAGGGATAATTGACGCGCTGAAAACTGACTCAGAGCTTGCCGCAGTTATGGCACATGAGATGATTCACGCAGACCGCAAGCACTCTTTGAGGATGGCCGCCGAAAGTAGCAAAGTTACGCTTGGAGCTTTGGCAGCTATGTTATTGAGCGGTGGAGCAGCTGCGCCGATAATCCTCGCACAGGTCGCACAGGTAGCTATAACGAGTTCATACACTATGGAGCTTGAAGCAGAAGCTGACAGATTTGGACTTGACGCGCTCATAAAATCTGGGTATTCACCTACAGGGATGATTACGCTATTTGAGCATTTTATGGCGGAAGAATACAAACAACCTCTCATTGAATACGGAATATACATGAATCACCCTGACACCCCGAAGAGGCTAGAGGCTGCAGTGAAGACGCTTCATGACCGCAAGATACCTATTGAGCGCAAATATTCACTGGGACTCTTGAGGACGGAACTTAGGGAGGAGAGCAATACTATACGGCTTCTAGTTGACGGTCAGGTTGTAGCTACAGGAGACAAGACCCAAGAAGTGAGGGCGGTGTTGTCAGGAATGATGGATGCTCTAAACAAGTATTTGCAGATGGAGTTAGCACCGTACGACCTGCATGTAGTGAATGGAGCGTTATACATAGAGAATCACTTTATTGCTGGGAATGTTCAGGGAATGACTAAGCCTGAGAAGATTAGGGAGAACTTGCAGAACGCTATAAATCGTGGCAGAGCTAAATACCCTACGTCGAAATTCTTTAAGTAGCAGCTAGAGAGATAATATCCCCCTTGTGAGAGCTAGGGGGTATTTTTGTGGACGTTTACTGATATAGCCCCAAGTCGAACACGTAGAGGTAGTCGAAGCCTTCAGAGAACACCAAGACTCCGTCTGTGCCGTTAGAGCCTGAAGCTATAAAGCCTCTGCATTTACTGAGGAATAGTATTGAGACTAGGTACTCAAGCCCTCTGAGGTATTTATCATTCTTCCTGTCAGAGTAACAGTGAGCCAAGTACATGGGATTATTGTAATCGTAATCTATGTACTGAGCTTCTGGCAACATAAGATTTTCGCCGAATGCTTCCTGAAACTTTGAGGCTATTGCTTTGTCTTCAGTGGCGAGGTAAACGGTATCATATCCTTCTGCAGTCATGACTTCCTGAGCCTTGAGGATTGCCTGTTCTGCTGTAGGCTGTATGTGGTGTCCATGAGGCTTTAGGGCAATAAGGTCTGTTCCCCTGACGAGGACTCCAAGAACTTTTCTTCCGTGTGCCTGCTGCATCAATTTCTCCACACGTTCAAGCACTGTTCTTGTGGGACGTATATACTTCCTGACTAACGCTCTCT
>CALAUZ010000208.1 GCA_937892105.1 uncultured Fretibacterium sp.
ATGGCGGAGGATTAAGTGAAAAGACATATAGAGCCTTGTTCCTGACAAATAGGAATAGGGCTTTTATTGTTTTACTCAAATCAAAGCAAAGGAGAAGATAGTTATGCAAGAAAGTATTGCTGTTATTGTCATGATCGCAATATTGGTAGGAGCAGGGTGGATTATTTATGCTCTCTTAAGGTACTGTTTGAGATGGTGGAAAAATGTCGGAGACGGTATTAAAAAGGGCATGAGAAAAATGCGCGAAGACGATATAAGGCAAGCAGCCAAAGATGCATTAGATCTCGAAGAGGAGATAGAGCGTCAAAGGCAATTCAGGGGAAAAAATTATTAAATACGGGAAGCCTTGTTTCTTGATAATGATAATGAGGGACAGGGCTTTTGTATTAGAAAGTAGGAAGTTACAATGGCTAAATCAGTTAATTTAACAAAGAAATATGTTTACGAAGAGGGATTTGTGGGGTTCAGTTGGAGAGCTGCTTTCTTGGGGCCTTTTGAGCCTTTAATACGTGGTGATTTGAAATGGTTCTTCTTATACATAGGAATTGCTTTTGTTACAGGTGGACTTTTTACTCTTGCTTTCCCCTTCATGTACAATAAATTCTATACACAGGAATTGATTGATGAAGGATTTGAACCAGCCGATGAGAAATCTGAAATGTTATTGGAGGAATATGGAATTAGATTTTTCCGAAGTTCCTCAACAGCACCAATAAATATCATGGTTCAAGCTAGCGCTGTTGTAGCGACATCAGACAAAAGGCAACAGCAGACCCCTCCTGTGAATCACCATAGAGAAGCTCTTCCTAGTAGTATCTCTAAAGCAACAAAGAAAACCTATGAACCAGTAATAGGAATAGAAACAACAGCCTTGATTAAGCGTGCGTTTTTATTCTTAGAAGACGGCGAGATTTATAACGCTGAACGTTATATCGAGCAAGCATTAAATCAAGACCCCGAAAATCCACAGGTATATATGGCTAGGCTCATGCTCGAACACAGAGTAAAATCCCCTCTTGAACTTCTGAATGAGTTAAATACACCTCTTGAGGAGGAGAAACTATTTCAGCGTGCTTTACGTTTTGCGGTAGGTGAATATAAATCTCAGCTTGAAGGATTTGCACAAGCCAGCCGGGATATGCTTGAACAAGAGCGTATGCGTGCAGAAAAAGAGGAGGCTGAAGAGAGAGCACGTCAGAAGGTACTTATGCTCGAGAAAAAAGAGAAATATTATCAGGAAGCAGTTCTTAACTGGCAAAAAGCAAAAACGCCAGATGAAATTCAAGCAGTAATTAATCGGTTTGAAAAGCTCAATGGGTACAAAGATGTTGATGAATTATTGTCTGATGCCAGAGAAGATTTAGCTGAAGCTAAGAAACGGAAATTAACAAAGGGAATTTCTCTTACTGTTGCTTTGATTGCTCTAATATGGGGAGGTATTGCTTTCGTAGGAAGTTATAATGATGCAAAGCGTATAGAAGAAGCTCAGTTAGCGGAGAATATACGTGTTCAGAGAGAACAGGAAGTTCAAAGCATTTATGCCGAAGCGGAGGAGTACTTCAAAGCTAAAAACTATTCGCAGGCATTTGAAAAATATCAAATTTCGGCAAATCAGGGATACGCGCCAGCGCAGCATAAATTAGGCTGGTTGTACCAAAATGGCTGGGGAACTCAACGAGATTATTCACAAGCTATGCAATGGTATAGCCGTGCATCAGAGCAGGGACATGCAGGAGCACAGTCAGGAATAGGAATGCTCTACGAAGAAGGATTAGGAGTTACGAAGGATTTACATGAAGCTCTCAGGTGGTACAAAATATCAGCTTCAAATGGAAGCAAATCTGCACCTGAACATGTATCCCTTGTAGAACGAATGATATTCAATAAGAACACCAGAGATACCCTGATAACGAACAGGAATGATATTCCGCTTCCAGCAACGATATTCGGGAATAAAGTGAATTTACGAACTTCACCAAGGATAAAAACTAAATCAGTAAAGCAGTTGAATGCAGGCCACCCAGTAAGCATATCAAGACTCAGCGATGAGAATGACGGCATGTGGTGCTTTGTGAAAACAGCTAGTGGTTCAGAAGGCTGGGTAAAGAGTGATTATCTTGCACTGAGCAACAATATCAGCAGGACAGATCAGGAACGCAGTAACAGGAAATACAATCTCCCGGCAAATGGAGTAGTAGCGAATATCTTAACCCCCGGAGATAAGCTGAATATTCGGAATATCCCCTCACTGAATGCACCGAAAGTTCTCGCCCAAATAGAGCTTGGTGAGCAAGTACAAGTGCTTGAAATCTTTGCTGAAAGTGAACGGGATTGGTATCGTATACATTGCGAGACTATGATTTACCTTCCTGAAGAAGAAACAGATTATGATGCAGAAATCGAAGGCTGGGTGAATGGACGATACATTGACATTCGGTAATACTTTAACTTGTATAAACTTAATACTTAAATTAAACTCTCACAGCAAAAAATGGGAGTTGTTTTTTTTTTCTTACGAGTATAGTCAGTACTATTCGTATAAAAATAATATTTTAGCGATTATGAATGTTATAATTTTCTAAATTATATATTTAGAGGTTATGAGTTAATGATATTGCGACCAGATTACATAAGCAGAATAAAGCCGTTTATCGGACTTGAGCCTGTGAAAGTTCTAACAGGATTAAGGCGTTCAGGGAAGTCAGTAATGTTGAAGCTGATACAAGATGAAATTGTTAATGATGGAGTACCTGAGACTAATATAATCTCGTTCAACTTTGAGAGCATGAACACTCCCCGTGATGCAGAAGCTCTGCACAGAGTGGTAGCCGAGAGAGTATCAGGAACTACAGGGAAAGTATTTATGTTCTTCGATGAGATACAGGAAGTTCAAGGCTGGGAGAAGTGCATCAACTCTCTTCGTGTAGAGTATGACTGCGATATCTACATCACCGGTTCAAACGCCAAGCTGTTATCTGGTGAACTTGCTACCTACCTCGCAGGAAGATATGTCGAGTTCATAATTTACCCTTTCTCGTTCAGAGAGTTCCTGAGTATGCCTGCACAGAAAGACGAAGCCATTTCCTCAGCCTTCCGTAAATATCTTCAGCTCGGAGGTATGCCTTTCCTCTCAAACATTGCGGACAATCCAGAAGCCTGTAATCTTTATCTCACCGACATATACAACTCCGTTATCTTAAAGGACGTAGTAAGGCGCAACAATATCCGCGATGTTGACCAGCTGGAGAGGGTAATTACCTACGTACTGGCAAATATCGGCTATTCCTTCAGTGCAACAAGTCTCTCAAAGTACTTCAAGAGCGAGCATAGAACAGTATCGCATGACACAATCCTAAATTACACTAAGGCATGTGCTGAGGCTTTCCTCTTCTTCAAGATTAACAGAGAGGATTTGCAGGGCAAGAAGATACTGACTATCAATGAGAAGTATTACGTTGCGGATCACGGTCTGCGCAGTGCTGTCTACGGTCAAGGCAGGAATGATATAGACCAGGTTCTGGAGAACATCGTATGCCTTGAACTACTGAGGCGAGGTTATAAGATAACAGTCGGTCGAAACGGAGATAAGGAGATTGACTTTGTAGCCACGAAGAACGGAGAGAAACTGTACGTACAGGTGTGCTACCTTCTGGCAGACGATAGAACAGTAGAGCGTGAGTTCGGCGCATATAAAGGTATTCCAGATAATTACCCTAAATATGTAGTCTCACTAGATGAGATAAGCAGGAGTAGAGACGGTATTAAGCACCTGAATATCCATGAATTTCTGCTTAAAGATGAATGGAGCTAACTATACATAAATCAATGCCCTTTTCGTTGATTTCGTATCGGCTCGGCGGATTAGTCCTTGCTCTTTCCAGAAATCCAGACACTTTTTTACTTTCTTGCGCACTTCCATTTGTCCGAGATGGATTTTATTCTGCTCCTCTATCGACATTCCCTTTCCGCTTTCTTTAACACCAATGCTACGGTACAATTTCTTATAAGAGATAACAAGTTCCTTTGTACGTTTACTCTTAGCAATAACTATCTGACGCAGTAAATAGCCTTTAAGTGCAATGTTATCAATACCATTCTCAAGCGGAACATCAAGCAAAGCCATATCTACAGTGTGTAACTTTTTTGTGTTCTTGGCCAAGTCATATAACGGTGGAACTTCCCGAAGATAAAGCGCGTAGTTCCTCTTCCGGCGGTTTATCCTCATTCCTTCCGTAGCTATTACAGACAACAGATAGAGATTACCATTGCTGTCTCTATGACGCATTTGCGTTAACTGCGGATCACTTACGTTCACAGTTACTTCAGTCAGCCTTTCAAGGGCTGACGTTATAGCTTCTCTGACTTGAATACTCGGCTCTTTGTCTTCACGGCCAGCCAGCATGTTGAATATTTTCTGCGGAGTTATGTAAATCGTCATCTTCTGTAAAATACTATCAAAAGCAGATATTGGTACATTCTGAACATCAAGAGCAACAAAATCTTTATC
>CALAUZ010000209.1 GCA_937892105.1 uncultured Fretibacterium sp.
TTTCGTATTTTTCCTTATTTAAATTTTCTAAAATAGATTTAGCAGATTTTTTTGAAATCTCATGCTCTGTAGATTTCCCACCATAAATAACTCCTAATTTTATTTCAGGCCATAAATTTTTGACGCTCTCGCAAAGTTTTTTAACGCCGTCATAATTATGTCCGCCGTCAAGAATGATTAGGGGATTTCGTGAGACAACCTCAAGTCTTCCCGCCCATCTTGCTTCCAACATTCCAGCACGTATTGAAGCCTCAGAGATATTCGGAAACTCGCCGCGAATACATGACACAGCCGATAATGCTAGTGCAGCGTTGCTGACCTGATAGCCGCCGATTAAGCCTGTACGTACTCCCCTAAGTTCAAGATTGGGTGAGCAGAAGTCGAACATGTTGCCTTCAGGCGAAACGTGTACATTCTCAACCCTGACATTCTCCGTAACAACGAAAGGCAGCGCACCCTTCTTCCCGCATACTTCCTTGAACATCGGAACAAGTGAAGCGTCAACGCCGGAGAAACACGCTGGAACATTCTCCTTTACGACCGCGAATTTCTCACCAGCAATGCTCTCAAGTGCCGGCCCTAAATACTCCATGTGATCCATTGATATTGACGCTATAACACTGCATACTGTCCTGTTCATCGTGTTTGTTGCATCGAGTTTTCCGCCCAGACCTGCCTCAATTACTCCTGCCTCAATCCCTGCGCTGCGCGCGAGAAGGAACGCACTGGCCGTAATCAGCTCGAAATATGATGGCATATCCTCGTTGGGCATGATGTGTTTTGCAGCCTCGTCAGCAGCTTCAATCCATGTTCCAGCCGGAAGTTCTTTGCCGTCAATCATGAGCCTTTCGCCTGGACTTTCAAGGTGTGGGCTTGAGTAGAAACCCGTCTTATAACCTGACGCGCTCAATACTGATGATATGAATGCGCCCGTTGAACCTTTGCCGTTTGTTCCTACAATGTGGATTGACCTGAAAGAGTTTTGAGGGCTGCCGAGACGTTCAAGCAATCGTGTAATTCTTTCGAGGCCGGGAATTATTCTGTTGTCAGAATGTGAGCAGAGTATTTCTTCGAGAGTGTCAAAGTCTTTCATGATATTCACCCACAAAAATAGAGCAGGTAACTAACGCCCTGCCCGTGATCTCCTGTCATAGTGTCTTACTGTTTCATCGGAGGAAATGAGAAACTCTGCTTATAACCCAGCTTCTTCATGGCCTCCACTACTAATCCTGCCTGATATTTGCTTGTTCCGCCCTGAACCCAGACTTTGAAGTGTTTGGACGCAGGATTTTGGTAGACTGTTGCCTTGAACCCTGCCCTGTTTATCTTGTTGGCGGCCTCCTGTGCCCCTGCCCTGCTGGTGTACGCTCCGGTCTGGACGCGCCATTGCCTGCTTGCCGGAACTGAAGCTGTCTTCGGGGCTGAATGCTTTTTCACCGGCGATGGTGATGATTTCTGCACTATCTGAGGCTCTGGAGCTGCTGTGATTACTTCCGCGATTAACGGAGCTTCTGCATTGTCCGATACAGCAAGCATTGTGCCCTCTTGTTCGTCCTCGTCAGGCGATAATGCCTGAACGTCATCGGCAACAACGGGCAATATCCCGCCGGACTTCTCACGTTCAGCGATTAAAGCCGGAGAGTCCGCAAAAGCACTCGTTGACGTTATGCCAGGTGAAGACTTCATGCCGTTGATGAAGAACTGCCGTCCCGCAAGAATAAGAAGCCCTACTGCCGCAATACTCACAATCGGAAGCACCATATCTCCGAATGACGGAAGTATACCGCGCCTCTTTATGCCCTGACTTACTGTACGCCGTCCCATGCTGTGTTAATCCCTGCGGTTCTTCCTGTATATGGCCGGCTGGTCGTAGAATTTACGCTGAAGTCCGGGAAATGCATCGCGTTCGTTTGCACCTGGAGATGTAAGCCTGGCTTCCTCAAAACCTTCCTGTTGTGTCCTGCGCTTAGTCCTGTAGAGGTCGTAAAGTGTCTGTCTGGCAGTCTGCGGTGTCTGTATGGCTTGCTGTGCAGGCTGTACCGGCGGCTGGCCCTTTGCTCCTGCCTGAACTTGTCCCTTACCCTGCTGTACCGAACCTTTTGCGCCGTCATTGCGGGCGGTTGACCTTGCTCTGCCCGGCTGTATTGACGCGTCTTCGGAGAATGTCGCTATCAGTGTTACGTGAACTTTCTCGCCGAGTGATTCATCAATGACATGACCCCAGATTACCTGTGCTTCAGGGTCGGCTGTATCTTCGATTATCTGGGCAGCGTCTGACATTTCGCCGAGCGTTATCTCTGTTCCTGTCGTTACGTTGAGGAGTATTCCCTTTGCGCCTGTTACGGGGAAAGTCATAAGCGGTGAAGTTATTGCGTTCTGTGCAGCTTTCTTGGCTCTGTCCTCTCCTTCACCCTCACCCATTCCCATGATTGCCGTGCCTGCTCCCGTGAGAATGGCCTTAATATCCGCAAAGTCAAGGTTCACAAAGCCGGACTTAGTGATGAGGTCTGTAACTCCCTGCACCGCCTGCCTCAGAACTTCATCAACCTTCTTGTAGGCATCTACTATCTTCATTTTCATGCCGTTCTCTATCTGGAGCAGCTTGTCATTCTCAACTACCAGCAGAGCGTCAACATTCTTCTTGAGATGTTCTATGCCTTCTTCTGCCGTGCGCATTCTCTTGCCCATCTCGAAACCGAATGGCTTGGTTACGACACCGACAACAAGAACTCCCATATCTCTGGCGGTTTCAGCGATAACGGGTGCCGCGCCTGTCCCTGTTCCTCCGCCCATTCCTGCCGTAACGAAAAGCATATCCGCTCCGGTAATATATTCCTTTATGCGGTCAATACTCTCTTTTGCGGCATTGGTGCCTACTTGCGGGTTTGCTCCCGCTCCAAGACCGCGTGTGAGTGTTTCGCCGAGTATTATCTTGTTGGGGGCCATGTTCTGATCCAGTGCCCTTGCGTCAGTATTGGCTGCCACAAAATCAACGCCCTGAACGTTGGATTCTATTATGTGGTTAAGAGCATTGCCGCCTCCGCCTCCTACACCGAACACTACAATCTTTTCATTCTGACGGATATTATTATTTGTGAGCTTGAATAAGTTGTCATTCATTTTAATGCTGTCTCCTCCTCCGCCTTGAGATTTTATTTTATTTTTTACGGCATGACAAGCCGGCTAAAACAACTTCTTGAACTTTGAGGCAAGATTGCGCATGAACTCACCGAGATTTTCGCTTCTGGAATTGTCGTCGTCTTCGTATCCCTCGTCGTCCTCGTAATAGCCGTCGTCATTGCCGCTGCCATCATCATAGCCGTAATCTTCTTCCCCATAATTATGTTCGCGGTCAATATCACGGTTTCTGCGTTCCCTGCTTTTCTGCTCCTGTCTCCCCCTCTGTTCCGAACGCTCCGAAAGTCCCGGCAATAACTGATCCGACTCCATAAACATATATGGATCACGTTCAACTGTAACGTAATACTTCAGTATTCCTGCCACGCTGACATATGAGGCGTTATCCAGGCCGGGAGGCATAGAGTACACAGGCTCCATCGTCTTGCGCACGGGCATTTGCAGTATGTCCTCCAGCATCATCTCAATTCCCGGAGTACTGCTCACACCGCCGGAAAGAATTATCCCGCTTGGGAAGTGCTGCGGCGTGCATTCAGCTAATGCGTCTCTTACGTAATCGTTCAGGAGTTCCTCAATCCTCGCGAAAATTACCTGATACGCAAGATCAACATCTATCCCGTCCCGCCTGAGATCCTCCTCTTCCGTAAGGAATATGCGCTTCTTCAAGTGTTCGGCCTCTCCCAGAGACATGTGAAGGACAGTGGCAAGGTCGCTCCTTATGTGGTCGCCGCCTATGGGTATGCTCATGACGCGGAAAGCTCTCCCGTTCCTGTAAAGCACAATTCCGGTAGTCCCGCCGCCAATGCAGATGGATATACAGCCTGCCCGCATTTCTTCCTCGTAGACAGCACCAAGAGACGACGCTAAAGGCTTCAGGATTAATCCCTTAACGTCAAGCCCTGCCGTCTGGACACAGTTTGCGATGTTCTGGACGTATGTCATCGGAACTGCAACAGTCTGCATCCAGATATCGAGCTGGCTTCCGTTCATGTTGAGGGGTTCATCTATGGGACGGCCGTCAAGTTCGTAGCTTGTGGGTATCATGTGAAGGGAATACATGTTGTTTCTGGCGGCTGTGGCAAGTACAGAATTTGCGCGGGCACGGTCGATTACGCGGTCGAGGTCTCTTTCCTCTACGGATTTTGACTCGCTGCCTCCAAGCGTTACCATTCCGTGAGTTGACTCGCTCTGAACGTCCATTGCGTTGAAAGCTACTATGACGCTGCTCAATCTCTTAGCGGATATTCCTGTTATGCTCTGCGCGTCTTTGAAGGCTTTTTCTACGGACTGCCGGGCATCTTGAAGGCTTACGATTATGCCTTTCGAGATACCGCGTGAAGGTGCGTTCCCGAATCCTATGACATGCACAGAATCAGGGTAACGTGGATCCCGCTCGGCTACTATCATCGTAATTTTCGTAGTCCCCATACTAAGCCCCACTAGGAGGTTGTCAGATTTTCCCGGCATTTGTTTTTACGTTCCCTTCTTTGTCTGTAAATTTTCTAGCACCACGTTAAATTATAAGTTACGCAGAACAATTTTTCCCTCATATGTCGCATCAATGACATGATTACCGCCCTCACTGATTAATCTTGCAAACAATTCATCAATTTCCGCTCCGACATCTTGCCTTGAATACTTCTCGCGCTGTAAATATAACTCAAACCTTTGCGCTCCGTGAGTTATCTTCAGGAAGAATAAATCCATTCCGGCCCGGCGTTCCCATGTTATATCCGTTGCTTCGCTGAACCATCTGCAGCCTTGAAACTCCTCCAGGAATGAGGCTATAACTCCAGTATCTATCGGCGACCTGAAAACCCCCGACATTGGAGCTTGAAGAGCTATACCCTCCTGAACATTGCCCTCATCAGGTATCTTCCAGACGAGGCGGCCAGCGTTGTCATCGTTCTGTCTTCCGTTCTCAAAAAGCCACATTCTCCCGTCCCGCGAAATACACCACACCTGGCCCCTCCAACTCACCTTCACCCATGCACTGAGCCAATCTATCCTCGTTGTAAAGCGTCCAAGCCTGTCCATTCTGGTATCGACAATGACTGGCATATCGCGTTCTAAAAAGTCCTTCATTCCTGCGGCATCTTTCAGGAGATACGGCCAGAACGTCAGACATCTCTGCGGGAATACTTCCCAAAGCCTGTGCTCAAGTGCCTGAGACCGCGCTGTTACCTTATAGTCTTTCAGCGGGAACCAGTATTTATACTCCGACATATACATAATCCCGCCTGCTATCATTGCCAGGAGAAATATTCTTGAGCGACGGACACGCACAGCAAATCACTGCACACGGAACACGGGCTGCCATGACTTTATCTCAGGCTTCAGCTTTATCCCCGTGCCTTCGTACACTTTGCGGGCGCATAACTCTATAAGCCTCTCAACGTCCGAGCTTGCCGCACTGCCAGAGTTCACGATGAAGTTTGCGTGAGCGTCCGACACTACGGCATCTCCAGCCGATAAGCCTTTGCAGCCGCACTCGTCCAGCAATTTTCCCGCCGAATATCCTTCAGGATTCTTGAAAGTACAACCTGCGCTCCTGAGATTAACGGGCTGGTTTCTCCTTCGGTTCACAAAATCAGAATACTCCTGCTCATTCCACGCCATAGCCTCGCCAAACGTCATTAACGCTGACACGATGATTACTCCCTCGCCTGAGAGCGAACATCTCCTGTAACCGTACTCAAATTCACCGCGCCTGTAAGTTCTGGCGTTCCCCGAAACATCGACAGCCTTCAACTCGTCAATGAACTCGCATATCCCCCTGCCTCCTGCACCTGCATTGCCTGAGATTGCTCCGCCTAATGTACCTGGTATGCCTGCTGCAAATTCGAGGCCGCCCAAGTTATTATCACGCAGAGTTTTCACCAGTTGGGGGAGGGAATAGCCAGCCTGTATTTCTGCTGTAAAAGTGCCATGCCATGCTATAGAGTTCAGTTTTCGGGTTGAGATGGTGAGACCGGGTATTGTGCCGTCTGGAATTATGATGTTGCTTCCTCCGCCGAGAACATAGACGGGTGTATTTTCCGCACGCCTGATTACGTCCTGAAGCTGGGATAATGTTTCAGGGGCTACAAAAAACTCTGCCCTTCCTCCTGTACCCAAAGTTGACAGGGTGGATAAGGGCCAGTGTTCTTTAATCAATATGTCCGGTATTGTGGAACGTATATTACTCAACAACATCACGCATTCATAAAATTCTGATTAATTTTTTCGTAATTATACCCTATAACATTCTAATCCAATGTCAAAAACTTTTCACCTATGCTGTAAACATCTCCTGCACCCATAGTTATCAATATATCTCCATCTCTAAGTTCAGCCTTCAGTACATCAATGACATTATCCGCCGCAACTGCCTCAATATTCCCGCTGCTCAGGCGCACAACTTCATCAGATGAACTATGAGGGCATTCCTTCTCGCCGGCTGAATACACAGGAAGTATATAGACCTTCCCGGCAACGCTGAGTGCCCGCGCTATGTCCCCTGCGAACATTGCGGTGCGTGTGAACCTGTGAGGCTGGTAGACCGCTACAATCCTGCGTTCAGGGTATATTCCGCGTACAGCGTTGAGTGTGGCTGAAATCTCCGAAGGGTGGTGGGCGTAATCGTCCATAACGAGAATGTTATTGCCCGTCATGCCTTTCACCTGCATTCTGCGTTCTGAGCCGTGAAAGTTCCTGAGTATCTCCGCACTGGTCTCGAAGCCTGCACCGCATAAATCTGCCGCTGATATTGCCGCAAGTGAGTTTAGAACGTTGTGTTCCCCTGAAACTAAAAGCTCAAGCGTACCGAGTTCATGGCCGTTATGTGAGACCTTGCAGGATATTCCGCCGCCGTGTAACTTCGTGAGATCGTATGCTCCCCAATCCCACGATTTTCCCCAGCCGTAACGCAGTATATTGCCGCGTGTTTTGTCGCAAGCCTCGTAGACCTGCGATGTTCCTTCGTCCTCAGCGCAGAGTATCAATGTACCGCCAGATTTCCTCCCGTCAGCGTATCTCGTGAAAGCCCGTATAACGTCCAAACGCGTTGGGTAATGGTCAACGTGATCCCAGTCAGCATTGGTGATGATGGCAATCTGCGGCGTGAAAAGCTCGAATGTGCCGTCAGACTCGTCAAGTTCGGCGGCAAAATATTTTCCCGTACCTGATACAGCGTTGCTCCCAATGTCAGGAACGTTAGCACCAACATATATTGTAGGGTTCAGGCCAGCTTTCAGGAGGATAAGCCCCGTCATTGATGATGTTGTAGTCTTGCCGTGAGTGCCAGCAATGCCAATTCCGTCTGACTCGTTGAACAGGCTGCTTAACGCTTGGGCACGCGACAATATTGCTATTCCATGCTCCATAGCCTGTAATACTTCAGGGTTATTACGGGACACAGCGGTGCTGAGAATTAACGCGTCAGGCTTGAACGTCTCTATATGTTCCTGCGAATGGCCAAGTACAACAGGTACCGAGCCTAAATCGTAATGCGGGGTCTTGAGGTCGCAGCCTGAAACTTCCAGACCTCTGGCCTGTAATAACTTTGCGAGCGCGCTCATTCCTGCTCCGCCTGCGCCCATAAGGTGAACACGCTTTAACTTGCGCATATTGTTAGTCATGACAGAATTAATTTCACCCCTGAAAAAATTGATGCTGATTTTGAGTATTGTAACACGGCGAAAAACGCGCAAAAAAATTCCTACTGCCGTTTACAGCAAGGGGGTACTCTCTCAGAACGTTACCATTTCGGAAGGTTCGAGGTTGCTCATCATGTACTCGGAAAACTCTGCTATCTTCTCCTCACTGATGTACGGTGTCTGCAATCTCATGGGCTGAGGGCTTCCAGTGTTTCGGAAAAGCATGTCTCCTTTCCCCGTAAGCCTCACAGCGTCAGGGCTTCCGATGATATTCTTTGACTCAGCATCGGACGAAAGGGAAAATGCAGCTCTTGCAGGAATGTTGGACTTTATCATCGTCGTGAAAACGTCAGGCGACGGCCTCTGAGCCGCTAACATCATGTATATTCCAGACGCTCCAGACTTCTGCGCAAGCCTCATTATCACACTCTCCATGTCGCTCCCCGCACTGTAAACCAGGTCTGACAACTCGTTGATGACTATTACGATTTCGGGAAGCCTGTTTCTTTTCTGCTGTTTCCTGTTGAACGAGGCAATGTTGCGTACACGTACAGACGCAAAATCAGCAGTCCTCCTCTCCATTTCGTTATATGCCCACTGCAAAGCCTTCAATGCCGTCCCAGCGTCCGAAACAGGTGCGGCCATGAGATGAGGCATTCCGTCATACACAGCAAATTCAACGTGTCTGGGATCAATCAGTATGAGCCTGAGTTCTTCTGGGGTTCTCCGCGAACACATTGACAGTATGCACGAGTTTACGAACATGCTCCTTCCAGAACCATTACTGCCCGCTATGAGTATGTGCGGCATTTCTTCAAGCCCCTGAACTGTAATCTTCCCGTCAACCTGAACTCCCATAGGAAGCGGAAGCCTTGCATTGCTCTCCTTAAACTCCTGGCTCTCTATTACACTGCGGAGAGATACTATTTTGCGTTCACTGCAAGGAACTTCTATACCCACGTAATGTGTGCCTAATATGGGTGCCTCAATCCTCACAGACATTACGGCGAGGGACATTGAGAGATCTTCTGACAAACCGGCTATCTTGTTGACCTTAGTACCTGGTGCAAGCTCAAGCTGATACTGTATTATTGAAGCTCCCGTTATTATATGCGCAACTGTGGCGTTAATCCCAAAATTCTTGAGGGTTGAAGTTATAGTTTTTGCCTGCTTCTCAGAGTTCCTGAGAATATCCTTGTCTGGTTCTGCTTTCATTTTTGGCCCTAAAAGCTCAGGCGGCGGCGGGAATACAGGTTCTTCATGCGTCATGCTTCCAGCTGCAGCATCATCGGGAATATCCTGCAATTCTTCCGAAAATGTTACGGCGGGAAGCGGCCGGCGGATTTTCTTTGGACGCTGTAACGGCTTCGACTGCTTCTTCATTGACGGTGCTTTCAGTTCTCCTGCGTCTATCATGGCCAGTGCGTTGTCGATAATCTCTACTGCCTTGCTGCCCTGAGGCTTCTTAGGTTCAGGGGCGGGCTTGAGTTTGGGGAGCTGGAAGTTGAGCGATGGCTGCTGCCTGCCATGCTTCGACGGGAATGACGACAGTATAGGCTCAGTGTTAGAGATCTGCACTCCGTCACCTTCGTAACCATCATCATAGTATTCTTCTCGCGGTGCAGGTTTCAGCATTGGTGCGGGAATGCTCTTCGTGAACAGTATATCCTCCGGCCTGTCCTCGTAATATGACGGTCTCTCACGCTTCCTTGACGGCTTGTGACGGGGGGTAAAACTTATGTTGGGGAGCGGCGGCAGAGATACCCTTAGAATGCGCGAACCAAACAAGAACGCGGAAAGCATGAATGCTCCTATGACGAGAAGGAGTGTGATGAACGTTCCGACATTGAGAATGAAGAATTTTGCCAGGCCCGAACCGAAATTTCCCGGCTGGAACAACGTCATTTCTGACTGCCACCCGGTCTCGCGCAATAATCCCAGCATGAATGCAAACGATACGTACAGCATTATCGTACCCAAAACCTGTCGCGGCACTCTGGGTATTCTGAACTTCATCAGCCTTGCAATACACAGGTAAAGCATGAACAGCAACGGCACTATCACTGCCCCTCCCCATGCAGTGCGGAGATACTTTCCCCATTCCTGGCCGCTTTCACCCGTAAGAGAGCTGCCGAACAGTGATAGTATCAAGTATATACATAATATTATGAGTACGAACAGTATCAGCTCTGACCAGCTGCCTTTGTTTTCGTCATTTCTGCGGCTCAAATTCCTTCACACCTTCCTCATTTCTCAGAACGCACCTGCTTTATATTCGCTAGATGCTCTTTATACGTCTTCGCAAAGTGATGATACCCGTCCCTGCCTGCAACATAGTACAGATACTCGTTGTATTCAGGATCAAGTGCAGCACCCCATGCCTCAACTCCGGGAACGCATATAGGTCTTGGAGGAAGCCCCGCAAATTTGTAGGTGTTATACGGCGAGTTTACTTCGAGGTCTTTGTTCAGGACACGGGTAAGTTTTCTTCCTTTAAGCCTCCATGCATACACTACTGTAGCGTCAATCTGCAGCAGCATGTTCTGCCGCAGCCTGTTGTGTATCACCCCTGCAACAGTCCTGCACTCTGCGTCATGCAAAACCTCGCGTTCAACCATTGAGGCGATAATCGAAGCGTCCTGAACGTCCCGTGATGTCAGCTTGTGTTCAGTGATGAAGTCTCCCCAATGGTTCCACCAGGCGGAAGATGAAACGTTCACAATCTCGTCTGCTGTGCGGTCAACAAGCATGTATGTTTCAGGCATTAAGAATGCGGCGCGGGTGTATTCGTCTTCGGGTAAAGTTTTGATGATGTCGAGGAGTTTTGGGGGATAGTTGGAGTTATTCATGAGAGCTTTCGAGACGGCCTCACGGTTGACCTTCCTGTCCTGGCTTTCGAGGGAGTCTATGAGGGCGAAAATGTCCAGTCCCGGAAGCACCTGTGCTTTCAGCAACGCTGGTTTAAGAGTGCGTAATTGCCTTGCGAGGTTCCACGGGTCAGACGGTACAACGCTGTAATGGCCTGCGCGGATTTTGCGGTCAAGCCCAAACTTCACCATCCATTTTGCAAGCTCAGATGGAGTACCCATTTCCAGTGCCCCGTCAACCTCGAATGCACGGGCAGCCTGATATGCTGTCATTCCCTGTTCAATGACTACGTTGACTTTTTCACCGTCTGGTATGGGGATAAGATGTTCCCATAATTCTGCGGGTATTTTGAGGTAATACGCCGAGTAAGCTCCTGCTGACATGGCGAATATAAGAAGGAACAATATTATGCCAGAGAAGAGAAACTTACGGTTTCTTTTTCTGTGTTTGGGTTTGGTGTGTAATGAGCGCGAGTTTTTTTGCAAAGTTGGACACATCCTGTTAGTTTTTGAGCCTATTATACAGGATATGCCCGTCTGATTTTATTTTGGCGGCGGCTCTTTTGATGTCCTAACTCTTCCTTCGTTAATGCCTGCAAATATGACGTAGTAATTTTTTCCGTCCGCCCCGTGAACAGTTATTGTCCCTGCGTCGAAACGCTTGTTCACCAAGTTGTAATTGAATTCCTTTACGTTTGCTTCATATTTGCAACCTGGTGATGCCTTGAACGAAACATCTGGAGTGAGCCCATTATTATTCCATGTTACGACAAAACGTGATATTCCTTCTGGAGTAGTCCCAACCTGAATATTGAGCGGCACATGTCTTAGAGATGCTTCCTCCATAAGACTGTAAACGTATGCGGCTACCCTGTCTGCCTCGCGCTTTGCTGTCTGCTTCACGGCGTCAGGTTTAAGGGACATTACGGTTGCCATGATTGACAGCACGAGAATACATATGGCGATTTCAACTACGGTGAATGCTTTACGATATTTGAGGTGTTTGGTTTTCATTATTATTTTTCATTCTATTTTCATTATAGTTTTTAAGTAAACTTTATTATAATAATTTTAGTTTATTTAGTAAAATCGTTTTTATTCTTCACTATCCTTACGTTATCTATTCTTGTAAGTATACTAACGCCCAACTCAAAAACAACAAATGTAATATAAGAAATAAATGGCGTACTCAGAAGATTATCGTAAGAGAGTAATAGAATATCGTAAAG
>CALAUZ010000210.1 GCA_937892105.1 uncultured Fretibacterium sp.
TCAACCCTTATCGCAAATAAGGCTCCAAGTAGTCAACTAAAATCGTTAAACTACAGGTATAGTTTTCGGGAAGAATGTCTTTTGCGTTTTTTCCGTAGGGAGCGAAATCTTTTTCCGTCCCGTGCGAAAACTTTTTCCGTCGGCGTCGGAATTATTACGGAAAATAATTATAGTGAAAGAAACCTGCCTAAGTCTAAAGTCCGCTCAATGAATTTAACCAATTTTACATAAGACCTAACATTAGCAACTTACAAGTGGTTGATATTAAGGATGTTAGAGATTAAAATAGGCTTCCAGACCTAACATAAGAGGTAACAAAGACCTAACACAGAGGTAACATGAGAGGTAACATCCGAAGTGGCTCCAAAGCTGTATCTTATGCCTAAACCAATGTTAGGTTTATGTTAGGTCTCGTGTTAGGTTTATGTTACCTTTTTAGAATATCAGATTCGCCCAGATTGCCCATAAATATGGGCTTTCCCAAAAAACAATGTTAGGTCTTACAATAAATGGCATTTATCGTGCAATAACCTGCCTTTAACGAAAAATAAGCGTGCGTTATTGGAGCTAAACGTTCACGAACAACTTTCCTGATATTCTCTCCAAACTTCGCCTGCCAGATATTTGTCACTACGACAATGCAAATCAGCAACACCTTCTTCAACCATATTGGCAGTTTCTGAACTATAATATATATCGGCAGCCTTATCAAGGGACACATTGAACATTTCACTTATGCAGATAATAATTCTTGCACATTGTGAACTTCTCAATATTTGTTTACTTTCTTCGCTCATAGTTGTTCACTTCCCATGTATTTAAGACATTCTTGCAACATGCGGTTTGTACGTATGCAGTACTGAATATTAGGCTTTTCAAATCTCAATAATCCGAGTGCTTCTTCTTGAGAAATTTCACCTGAAAAATATCTGTCAAGAGTAATAATGACTCGATCGTTGGCGATACCGCCAATAATCATGTCATAGTTACTTGAATCTATTCCTTCACGGCATTGTGCAACATAGTCAAGCCACTCTTTATCGTAAGAATCAAAACGCTTTATTTCGCCGTCAAGGTCGTATTTATTTATGAATACATGCAAATACACTTTACGCGCTGACTTTATAGGTATCCCGCTATGCTCTGACAACTTCCTTACTATAGCTTCTCTGTCCCGACGATTTCGCAATTCCTCATAATAACGTTCTGCATGCGCGTCTCTTTGCTCTCGGTAAGGGTCATTAGAATCATTCAATGCACCTGATATTGCTCCAGAAAATGACACGTAATCTGTCTCTAGTATCTTCTGAACTTCCGATATATCCTCTGAACGCTGCATTCCTGACGGCACTTCGTCAAACTCATGACTCGTTAATAACCCATCAGGGTAATCATATATCGTGCAACTTAACAGCATTGACCGGCAATTCACATGGCACGGCGGCGTATTCTCAGGCAACCGCGGATCATCTAGGGTCATCACTAATCCATGACGTGAACTGCATATCTCTGTCGTCCGGTCATCTAATATCGCACTAAACTCTATTCCGATTACATCAGGATTGCTCTTCATTGAGGTTAACCGCCCCATCGTGTCAGCTCGCGTTATCTCCGTTCGCGCTATACTCTCTATTCGAGCTTCACTCATTCGTGAAAGTTCTACTGACACTTCACGCAAATCTTTCTTCCGTTCCTTCAGCGTCTTTCCATCTAGCATTGACTTTCGGATTACTTCATTAACACGTTCCAATACAGAGTTACTCAGGCTTCCGGCTAGTTGAGGCACATAATTTCCTAACCACTCTATCGCTTCTTGCGGGATTATTTCTTGCCACTCTTCACTCTCATCAAATCTGATAAACTCTCTCAGCAATCGCGACAATTCCTCATCTGGCGGCATCTCTGACAGCTTTAACTTGCCCTTGTAGCTTCGCCCTGATTGCGCATTCTTCAATTCCTGCACGTATAAATGATTCAGCCAATAGCCATATGCATATGCCTCACGCAATGTCGTCGTTAATCTTTCGGTGAATTTGGGGGATATTTCGGGGGGATTTATTACTAGTCCGCTTGATACTTCGTCTTCGGAATACTTCTCTAATTTCCTTAGCCAATGCTCCATCTGCTCCTTCAGATATGGCACCGTTTCCTTATACAGCCTCGTCCATATTCGCGCTGTTCGCGTTATTAGTTTGCGGCGGGAGGCTTGTCGTTCTCTCCTTAATCTCTCTCTGGTTCGCGCCCTTCTAACTGCCATTCGGGACTTACTGCTCCCTCCTCCATGTCTGGCAATCCTAATGTCTCTCGTATCCATTTCTGATCACTTTCAGGAGCTATTACTCCAAACTGCGATAAATTCATCAGCATCGTACTCAATGATAACTTTTCACTCATCGGCATCGTGTCCGTTATTATGAAGTCTCCGTAGTTCTCCTGCTCACCGTAATTCCATTCGATTATCGGCCTCCATAATTGCTCTAGCTCCGCATCTATGTAATCTTCTGCTAATGCCGCTGCTGTCGCATTGAACAGCTCAAAGTGCACTTGTCCTAGTGAATAACTTCCTCCGTTTTCGCCTGCGCCTAATAATGACGGCAAAAACATTGCCCGGTATATCATCTTGTCGCAAAGTTCTTCCGCCTGATTGTAATTACTGCTTATCGCCCCACTAGGTGAATATATCGCTTGCACTTCACTCTCTTTATCTGTCGTTATGTATGAACGCGAATTTAGATTTGACAATGCTTCATTCAGCTTCTTGTGCGTCTCTTTTCCGCTCGCTTTCCCGTGAAGTATCGGCATTCCGAATCTCTCTAGACATATTGCCCACAGCTTCGGTATCGCATTCTTCAATGACCACCAGCGATAACATCTTCGCAATAAACTTTTCCCGTATGGAGTCGTGCTGTCTCCATAAGTCTTGATTATGCATTTCTGCGCTGGGATTTCTACTTCCGTTATTCCGGCTTTCTGAATTACTGAGCCTATTCCATACGAATTATCTGGGAACTGTTCCATCTTGAACTCTATGCTCATAGGGTCTAGCATCTGAATTGATGATAATACCCAACGTCCGCCTTCACTCTTCAGCGTGTATTCTCCTACTCCGTAACCATACACAAAACTATCTCGCAATATCGCTCGTCGCGCGTCAGTTATTGTCCCTCGTATGCTCTCGATTGAACGGTTCACCAAGTCCGTTATTCGTTCGTCCTCATGACTGTACGTTCCTATTCGTGAGACTATTCGCCCCGTCAGATATTCTATTCCGGTTCCGATCGTTTCATCGTTCTGGAGCATTTGACGGTAATACCTTCGGTATTCATCACTATTCGTTATCGGGCGCGTCAATGAGGTCAGCAAATCACTCAGTATCGATGAATATCCATATCCTACTGATTGCTCCACGTCTTTCGCTTTTAGTTCCTGCTTACTCATTCAGGCTCCCTCTAAAAATATTTCGTTATGTACATGTCTCCAAAACTTTCTGCAAATCCTTCTCGCTCCGTTTTCGAAAGAGATTAGGACGTTCACCCGACCGTGCGGATGCAGTAGTGCTAGCCTTTGCGAA
>CALAUZ010000211.1 GCA_937892105.1 uncultured Fretibacterium sp.
TGTTCTGTACCGCCGTTCCCTTCCTGCGTACTGCTTCCACCACTACTGCTGCTTCTGCCGCACCCAGAGTTAAGCGACGAGAACACTAACAGCCCCATCATAATCCAGACTAAATATTTGCGCATGACTGATTACCTCCTGGAAAGATATTTTCACGACCAACACTCAATACCTCACTCCATGCTACACTTACTGTCAACAAGAATTGACCGTGCATTCCATTGTATGTATTCGCAAAAAACATTTTTGCACAACTCCTTGCAACTTGTCAGCTATCGCTGGAAGAAGTCCATACCTTTCCGCAAGCTCTGAAGCCTTCATGCTGAGAGTATCTTTGTTGACGGGAATATATGTTATGTCGTTGTCATTGTACTTTTTAGGCGCATTCCTGAGCAACAACTGCCACGCTGAATATTTCAACGCATCGTTTCGGCTCATTCCCAGCAGTGTCTCACGTTCCTTCAGAATTTCTCGCACCCTGCCTGCCATTCCAGAAACTCCCACGAATACAGCAAGAGGCCCTATCGCACGTAAAGCAGTCATAACGTCTCGAAGCGTCAGCGTTAATGACAGAACAAGCCCTACAGTTCCAAGAAGTATAAACGGAAGACACTTCATCGCAATCCTTTTCGCGGGAAAAAGAACAGCCTGTACCTCCTCAGAAGCACAGGCCGCACAAATATCGTAATCCTGAAATTCTCCGAGTGCCTGTATTACCCTCTCGCCGTCAAAGTCCCGAATGTGAAGCGTATGGACTTCGATAACATGGAAACTGTAAGCACCCTTTGAAATTCCCTTGCAGTTAAGACACGTCAAATTACAGCATACTCCCTAATGTTGAGAGCATTAACGAGCCTATTATGAGGATTATTGCTCCTCCCAAACGCGATGATATCTGCGCAAACGGCATAAGTTCCATTCTGTGAGCCGCCGAAAGAACCGCAACGTCTCCCGTTCCGCCCATGTTCGACATGCAAAGTCCAGCCGTAATTCCTGCCTCGACAGGATAGAACCCTACCATTGCACCTATAAGCCCAGCTCCTATAAACGCTCCAATGCACGCAAGGAAACACATCAACAAATACATCATGCTGAAGCTGCTTATTACAACGTCAAGGCTCAAATAGCAAAGTCCTATACCAACCATAAGCATTGAGGTAAGGTTCTTCATTACGAACTGGAACCACTGATAGCAGCATACCTCGATGAACTCTGGAAGAACGTTGAAGACTTTGCACAGCGCAACCGAGATAATCATCCACGCATAAGCATGGATATTCACCGCAGGTACGAGCTTAATCCATATTCCAGCAACGATGTAGCCCCATGCAAAGAATGTCGTTGCCGCAAGAAGACCGATACCCAAGTTCGTAATTGTAACATGGTCGCGCTTTGCCTGCATTTCGGGGGAAATTTCAAACTCCGCAGGGTCATCATTTGCGCCAGTCTTCATGAGCTGCCCCTGACCGTTGAAGAATTTTCCGGCAAGGACTTTCACGAGAATACCGGCAAGAACGATTGATGTTGCGTTTCCGATTGCGACTGCCGGGTTCATGATTGATATTGCCTCCTCAGCAGTCATTGTTCCGGAACTCTCGAATATCTTGCTCAGCGGCACTGCACCTGCTCCCATTCCTCCGCCCATTATTGGAAGCGCAATGAGAAGCACTGCTTTCACCACTCCGAAACCGCTGAAGTGTCCTGCCGCCGCAACAAGCCCGAATGATACAGCTATTGCACCGAATATCGCAGGGAAGTAACGCGCCGCCGCTTTTACCAGCAATTTCCTGTTCATTCCGAGAATTGAGCCTGTGATTAATGCCGCAATGTAGAAGTCAAGGAATGCCCCTGCCGGTTTGAAGAATGTATCAATGTTCTTCATCAGCGTGGCAGTGAAAGCACCTTTGCCGATTAAGCCGGACATTATGTCGAAGACACCGAAGAAGTTCATGTAACGCAGGAAGCCCATTCCGAAGATTATTACGACAGGGCCGCCGCCTAAAAATGTATTTACGAAGGGGAGATTGTCGCCGATTTCCTGAAGGATTGCGCCGCACACTATCATGAACGCGAAACAGCCCGCCATTCCAGCAGGAAGAACTCCCAGCATTGCCGACAACAAAACAACTGCCGCAAACAGCGCAAAGTATTTCGGGGGAAGCGCAAAAATCTTGAAGCCTCTGTATTCGTCCATGATTATAACCTCGCTACTCCTGATTTTCTGGCCGCATCTGCAACTGCCTTCGAGACCGCCGGCCCTACTCTGGGATCGAACGCCGCAGGAATGATGTAATCGGGGCTGAGTTTATCGGGTTCAACAAGCTCTGCGAGTGCGTGTGATGCCGCAACCTTCATGGCCTCGTTTATGTCTGACGCTCTGACATCAAATGTGCCCCTGAATATTCCTGGAAACGCTAGGACGTTGTTTATCTGGTTTGGAAAGTCGCTTCTGCCTGTTGAGATTACTTTTGCACCGGCTGCCTTTGCTTCATCTGGGAAGATTTCGGGTGTTGGGTTTGCACAGGCGAAGATGATTGGGTCTTTCGCCATTGAGCGGACCATGTCCTGAGTTACGCTGTTAGGGGCTGAAACTCCGATGAAAACGTCCGCACCCTTCATTGCGTCTGCGAGTGAACCCTTGAGACCTTCGGGGTTAGTGATTTCGGCCATCTCGGATTTAATCCAGTTCATGCCCTTCTCGCGTCCCTTATAGACTATGCCTGTTCTGTCGCAGAGTGTTACGTTCTTAACTCCGGCGGAGATAAGCAGCTTTGTGATTGCTATTGCCGCAGCTCCTGCACCATTGACGGCTATTTTGATGCTGCCGATGTCCTTTCCGACAACCTTCAAAGCGTTAATCATTCCCGCAAGGGTTATTACTGCCGTCCCGTGCTGGTCATCGTGGAAAATCGGAATGTCGCAGCGTTCCTTGAGTTTCCGCTCAATCTCAAAGCAGCGCGGTGCCGCAATGTCCTCAAGGTTAATGCCGCCGAATGAGCCTGAAATGTTGTAGACGGTTTCAACGAATGCGTCAACGTCCTTCGTCTTCACGCACAGAGGGAACGCGTCAACCCCTCCGAATGCCTTGAAGAGTACGCATTTACCCTCCATGACGGGCATACCTGCTTCCGGGCCGATGTCGCCAAGTCCAAGAACTGCGCTTCCGTCCGTAACGACGAGACAGAGGTTATGCCTGCGTGTGAGGTCGTAGCTTTTGCCGATGTC
>CALAUZ010000212.1 GCA_937892105.1 uncultured Fretibacterium sp.
GGCTATCCTTATTGTGATTGTGAGCGTGCTGTCTGTGCGTTTAGTGTGTTCGGTGTGGGTGCGTGTTTATGGGAGCGTGTTTCACTGAGATATTGTTCTGGTGGCTGTGCTTCTGTATGGCTGTTCGGGGAGTAGCTTGATGTACTTAGTGCGGCCTCGTTTGTACTTTTGGGAGTACCCTGTCGTTGCTGGTAGGCTGTGGTGGGTCTATGCGTTGAGCAGATTGTAGTAGGCGGGGTTGGTCTGTCCACTGTTGTCGCTCGTTGTGTCGTTGCATTATGCTCTTTGTCGTGAGGACTTATGGCTGATTGCTGTCCTGTTGACGCAGATGCTTACTGTTCGTCCTCTCTAGCTTTGCTCGGTAGATTGTAGTTATGCTTATCCCCGTTAGTCTCTCAACCTGTTTGTACGAGTGCGTCTCTAAGAGTTCTAATACGTGATCCAGTTGTACACGAGTGAACTTCTTAGGACGCCGTCCTTGAAATCTGTGTTTTGCCTCGCTATGGCTTTGCCCTCATGTGTTCTCTGTACAATCATGTCATGCTCAAACTCTAAGAACGATAACATTATGTTCCGTATCAGCTTGCCCGTCGGCGTGTCGTCGATCACTCCCATGTTCAACACCTCGATTACTACACCTCTCTCACTTAGCGTCTCCAGCAACTGAACGCCCTGAATGAGACTGCGAGCTATGCGATCCAGCCTCGTAATGATGAGCGTATCGTTGGCCTGAATGACTCTGAGCAGTTTATCAAGTTCTGGCCTTTTAGTTGTCCTACCGCTGAAAACGTCGCTGAAAATTTTTTCTGCTCCTGCTTGCTGAAGAGCATTGACCTGAGCGTAAAGAGAATTGCCATCGTGTGCTTGTCCCGTAGTACTGACGCGAGCGTAGCCTTAAATCATGCTAAACAAGTCCCCCCAGTGTTTGCCTTTCTGCTTTATTGTAAGCAATAAATTCTTCTGCCGTAAAATAATATCCTTTTTCTCTGGCTATAGGGATAATTATTGCTTCTATGGGGTTTTCTTCGTGAGCCTTTAACGCTTCATTTATCTTCTCCTGAAGGCTGCTATCATTTTGCAATTCATTCAAGAATGACTTTATATTTCTGATTCGCTTTTGTCTTTCTTTTGCATCATAAAGCGTCAATCCTAATTTCTGCATTAATGATGTCAGCTTTTCATAGTATCCACCCTTGAAGAATGTACATGCTTCCGGGTCTTTTGCCCACAAATCATTTTCTTCACTGGCAATAACTGCTATCCCTCTGCACCCTCCTGCACACCTGTTCCTGTACTCACAATTTGCGCACTCAGGATTACGGGCAAAATATTCTTTGAGCTGGGCACTAATGAAGTTCATGTAGTATGAATCCGTCAGAGCATCACGAATTTTCATCTCCTCAAGAAGCGGGAAATTCTCCCGGCCTCCGTCAGCATTCCCCATAGGTATACACGGCACTATTCTTCCGTCAGCAGTTATGTGCATGACATTCCGGACATGGCCGCACAGGCAATAATCATCTGCAGAAATGTCTTCGGATAATTTAGCGTAGGGTATGCTGTACTCTGTAGTGTTATGTGCCATGAAGAACCCTGCCAGCAAAACAGGCATAGGCGCATTGTCCTCTATGTACTGCGGGATATAGTCAAGATAGAAATCAAACGCTTCAGGAAGGGTTAAAGCAAAATCATTGAGATTAACGCCTTCTCCATCAAGAGTGAGCCGGTTAATTTTCAGGCTGTGCAGTCCAAGAGACCCTAACAGCTTTATGCTCTCACGCATTACACCCATACTCCCCTTATGCAAACAGTATTCTGCTCCCGTAGGAAATCCCCGCTCCCGGCATATCCTGAACGCATGAATAACTTTCTCCTCAGCTCCCTTAACTCCGCGAAGCCAATCATGCCAGCCTATACCGTCAAAACTCATATTGAACTCCGGCTTAATGTTCCTCTTGTCCATCTCGTCAAGAAGCTCATCATTCACTAAAAGGCCGTTGCTCATGATTGTAGTGATAGCAATATCATTCTCAAGAATGGCATCAATTATTTCAAGGAAGTCCCTGCGGATTAACGGTTCACCGCCTGAAATTGTTACGCTGGCAACCCCGCATTCAGCCATCTGCCTTATTATGTCCATACATGTATCATGCGAGAACTCCCCCATCATTCCATGAGGAGCAGACATATAGCAGTGCTTGCACTGGGCGTTGCATTTTCCCGTGATTGACCAGTGAATATGGCTCAGGAATCTATTATTGTATTCCTTGTAGAGCTGGGAAGGTTTCAGGGGCTTCTGTTCAGTAAGAAGCTCAATTACTCCTTTTTCGGCCAAGTCCCTGATGTTCTCCCTGTCCTTGCCGGAGAATATGAAGCTGTCCTCATCAAATGCTCCGTTGCAGAGCTTGAGGGTTCTGTATACTTCGTGTTCAAGGAATGTATATCTTCCTGTCCTGGAATCAACTACGCCTGTAGGCAGCAGCTTCCACCCACGCAATTTATATTCATCTTTTAGTCTGCAGTACATAAAAACAACTCCTTAATTATTTACCTGCCTGAAAAATTCTTACAGTTACAGCGTTTAATCAATATCCCCAGTAAAGTCTGCATACATCTCGCCCTTGTCCGGAGAAATAACATATATTTTTACCGCCAGCTACCTCACCGAGTTCTTCCTTTGCGATTTTCCCGGCATTATCTGCTTCATAAACGCCTTTACATTCTCTACTGACATTAAATATCATCCTCTCTATTAAAGCAGGGCTGTAGAAAATTACTCATTCCTGACAAACCCTGCATAATTCCTGCTTACTGCTGTTACTTATTTCCGTTTAAGATACAATAGATTTGTGCTACGTACTGGCAGTGCGGCATGGATATTCCCTGAGTACGGCCGCAAATTTCGACATTGTCTCCGCCGCCGCTAATTGCCTTGATCTCACTTTCAGGCAACTTTGCTGCTTCATCCTCGTATGCCTTGAAGTCCTCAACTGTAAGCGTTATTCCTGCTGACTTGGCCGCCGGGACAAATACCTCATTGAACACCTTGACGCGGTCGTTCTTATCGCCTGAGTAATTCTTCTCTGCTTCCTGAAACTTATCCTGAAGGGCTTTATCCTCCGCAAGTTTCTTCAGGAATGCCTTAACGTTCTCTGCTGACATGGCCGCCTAGCCTCCGAAGAAGATGCAGGTCTGACCATTATACTGATTGCATGCTGGAGGTGTGCCTGCGAAGATGCAGGTACTGCCGCCAGCTACTGCATCAAGTTCTTCCTTCGAGATTGTGCCGTCAGCTATGCCCTTCTCATACGCCTTTAGATCCTCTACAGTGAAGTCAAATCCTGCTTCCTTCGCCACCGGAATGATGACAGCCTCTACTGCCTTTGCCCTGTCGTTGACCTTAGCCTGAAGGTCCTTGTCCGTTGCCAGTTTGTCCATGAATGCCTTTACGTTTTCTTTTGACATTGTTACTGCTTCCTTTCGTTTCAGCCCTTGTTGAGAGCCTGAATTTTCATTACGCGGGAAATTATATCTGTACACCCGTTACAAACCCGTAACACATCACCAGTAACATACACATGATTTTTACTGCCGCTGACATCAAGAGCTGACATCAAGAGTTCTCAGAGGGTATTACAAGATTGCGAAAAATATGCTATTGATTAGCGGGCGAAATTGTGATAATTTTTTATCGCAATAAGTTGATTTTGTTACTCAGGTGGTGTAAGAATTATGGTTAAGACGAATAATTTAGTATTAATGACGGTTTACAAAACCGAAAAATTGCGCTATAATTCAGACCACAGACCACAAGCCCAACTATTGCCCAAATATACGGTGCAAACACATCACTAACTTACAGCACATACACATACAAATCCCACAATTACCGCTACTTTGTACAGGAAGATTCATCCCCATCGGAGAAAACCGGCGGGGTATTTTGCTATATGGAGGGGTCTATATATGGCTGCAGCTCTCACTGTCGGGAAGACTTCAACAGATGAAGGTCAATTAACTCTATCACTAACAGGCAAACTAGACACTATGACATCTCTACAGCTTGAGGCAGAACTCAAGAAATGCCTCGATACTGTGAAGCATTTAGTGTTTGACTTTTCGGCGTTGGATTATGTTTCTTCAGCGGGCCTGCGTGTACTCGTGAAGGCTCAGAAGGTCATGAACAAACAGGGCACTATGGTAGTCAGGAATCCTAACAGTGAAATATACGAGATACTTGATGTTACAGGTTTAGCCGGAATATTGACGATTGAGGCCGATAAATGAACTCCCATAAACGCAAGTCCATACGCCGTAAACTTCAGGTGATGGTGCTGGGAATATCCTGTGCGATTCTGATTCTGTCCGGGACTGTCGGGGTTATGGGTATGCTGTATGTTCACCTTGAAGATGAGGACGATCTCATAGCTCAGGCTGAGCAGAACCTTCACAATATGGTTGTAAGCAAGGCAAGTTTTGCAGGCGGAGAACTCTCAAAGTATACAAGCTATATAGAGCTTATGGCCTCGTATATTCATGAAATGTATTTTCACCCGCAGGCCTATACACTGAATGAGCCGTTTACTCCGGGTATATATGACGACGGAAAATATTTCATGTACAGGACGCTGCTGAATCAGGACATCAAATTTACTGACATCAAAGATGAGCTTGCCATGTTCGGAAGCCTCAAACGCATTTGGGAAAATATACTTGCCGTTAATCCAAGCATTTATGTTATCTACATAGGGACAGAAAGCGGGTTTATGCTAGTCTCAGAGAACAGCTCGGAAACTTATGTTAAAGATAACGTGATGAAAACTTCCGGAGAGTCGTATTACTCGCACAAAACAGCAGTATGGTACGCAACGGCAATGAAAGAAGGCGGAACAGCTTTCACCAACATATACAATGACGCTTTCAGCCCAGGAGGAGCAAAGATTATCAGCTGCGTTAGACCGTTTTACGACGCACAGGGCAGATTTGCAGGAGTTGCCAGCATTGATATATTTATTGCTGACCTCTATAACGCTATCGTTAATCTTGAGCTTATGGATCAGGCACGGGCATTCATTGTTGACGGCGAGGGAAAAATTATCACACTCTCCGGAACTGACACAATGACGATACTGTCTGATACTGATATGGGGGCAGATATTGCTTCACAGATACTCGCAGGAAATACGGGAGTATCACGTTCTGACAGCAAAATATATTATGCTTATGCTCCTGTAAACGGTACTCACTGGAAGCTGTGCATATCTGTTCCTGAAAGCGTAATACTTGATCCCATTAACGACACCCGCAGAAAAATAGCCGTAACTACAGCTTTATTTGCTGCAGCATTCGTTGTTATGCTGGCAGTTATAGCGGTAATTGTCCGTTTCTTCGCACAGAAAGTTACTGAACCTATACTTGCACTAAGGCAGGATATAGAGAAGATAAGCAGAGGCAATCTGGATTACAGGGCAGAAATACGCAGTGATGACGAAATCGGAGACTTAGCGCAGAGCTTCAACGATATGGCGGCCTCACTGAAGGAATACATGCAGGACTTCGGCGAGATAGTAGCAGAACAGGAGAGGATCGGGACTGAGCTGGATATTGCTGCACAGATTCAGGCTGATATGCTCCCGCGTATATTCCCGCCGTTCCCTGACCGCAAGGAGTTCGACATTTACGCATCAATGACACCGGCAAAAGAGGTAGGAGGAGATTTTTACGACTTCTTCATGATTGATGATGATCATCTTGCGTTAGTGATTGCTGATGTGTCGGGCAAAGGTGTTCCCGCAGCGTTATTCATGGTGATAGCTAAGACACTCATAAAGAACCGTGCGCAGATGGGAGGAAGTCCGGGCAAAATTCTATCTGATGTCAACAGCCAGTTATGCGAGGGCAATGACTCCGAATTATTCGTTACTGTGTGGCTTGGGATTCTGGAAATCTCTACGGGAAAAGTTACGGCATCAAATGCAGGCCATGAATACCCCGCACTAAGGAGAGCCGGAGGAACTTACGGGCTTATACGAACGAAGAATAACCCAATGCTTGCAGTTATGGAGGGTCTGAAGTTCACCGAGTCAGATTTTACGCTTCAATCAGGCGATACACTGTATATATACACTGACGGAGTGGCAGAAGCAGCAAACTCTGAAGGGAAACTTTACGGCACAAACAGAATGCTTGAGGCACTCAACAGGACGCAGAATAATTCAGCATCAGAGATACTTGCTTCAATGAAAACTGCTGTAGATGATTTCACGGTAGACGCTCCGCAGTTCGATGATATTACTATGCTGTGTCTGCAGTATTTCGGGGTGTAATCATTATGAAGGTGCTGGCAGTTGATGATGATCTCCTTGACTTGAGCAGGCTGATAGTTATTCTTGCCCGTCTCATGCCCAAGTGCGAAATATTAAGCGTATCGGGAACTGATGAAGCCTTGAAGCTCATTAAACAGCAAAATGTTGACGCATTATTTCTTGAGGCAGGACACGGAATAAACCTCGCAAGGACAATCTATCAGAATTTCCCAAGACTTCCTGTGGTGTTCGTGGCTGATGATGACAGATTCCTGAAAGAGGCCTTTTCGGTACATGCTGCGGGTTATCTGCGCAAACCTGTATCACCTGATGACGTAGAGAACGAAATCAATTACTTATTTACTCACCAGCTTAAACAAAAGAGATTATATATTCAGACGTTCGGAGGCTTTGACGTATTTTTTGAAGGCAAGCTGTTAACCTTCAGACGATCAAAGGCTAAAGAGCTTCTTGCTGTCCTTGTTGACCGCAGAGGAGGCAGCATAACATCACGGGAAGCCTGCGCATTACTGTTTGAGGAGCAGCCTTACAGCGAAACACAAAGCAGTTATTTCCGGGTTCTAGTGTATGACTTATCGAGGACACTCAAAGAGGCCGGAATTGAATATATCCTGCTGAGGAAAAATAACCGGCTTTCACTGGACATCAGCAGGTTTGAATGTGATGCGTATCAGTTTCTGGAGGGAGAACCGGAAGCTGTGAGCAGATACAACGGAGATTATATGTTCTGCTATAGCTGGGCGGAATATTCTTCGGGACTGTTCGAGAAAAAATTACTACATGGAGGCGTATGAATTGAACGGACAAATAACATCACCAGAACAGCTAAACGGGTATATACGGGTAACAAATCCCGGAGTGTGGACGGTACTTGCTGCAATAATAGTACTCTTGGCCGGGGCGTTCTTCTGGCTGTTCACCGGAAGTATTGAGAAATCCGAAACGTTTGCAGCCTATACGGAGTCAGATTTGTCGTTAGCGTTTATCCCTGTCGAGACGGCATCACAGATTGCGCCGGGAATGACTGCAAGGGTCGGCGGTGCTAAGGGTGTCGTATCGAAAATCTCCGCTCAGGCAATGACATATGACGAGATGTCGCGCTTTGTCGGTGAGGATGCACTAAGGGTAATGCGTATAACTGGAACAGAAAGGCTCTGTATGGTGTCTATATCATCGGACAATGCACCAAAAGGAGTCTCAAGGGCAGAAGTTATCTTTGAAGTTATCCGGCCTGTGTATTTCCTGTTGAGGTGATTGAAGTGTTCAGGAAAAAAAATACAGTTCGTCAGCCGGTGAATAAAGGAGTAGTGAAAGTGCCGGTTATCATGCAGTTAGAGGCTCTTGAATGCGGTGCGGCTTCTCTGTGTATGGCAATGGCATATTTCGGCAGATGGATACCGCTAGAACAGATGCGCAAGGAGTGCGGAGTATCCAGGGACGGCTCAAACCTCAAGAGCATATATATTGTCGCAGAAAGTTACGGCCTAATCCCTGACGCTTACAGGTATAATGCAGAGTCTCTCAGGGATAAGGGAACGTTTCCGTGTATAGCTTTCTGGGAGTATAACCATTTTGTTGTTGTTGACGGCTTCAAGGGGAATTATGTATATCTTAATGACCCGGCAAGAGGTGAAATCCGCATTACGTTTGACGAGTTCAAGCAGTCTTATTCCGGAATATGTTTGCTGCTTAAGCCGTCAGAAAAATTTGAACCTGCCGGACAGCCTGAGTCTATACTGAAATTTGCCGCCAAGCGTCTTAAAGGTACACTGCCCATGTTTATGCTGGTCATCATGACAACGCTGATCACAATGCTGATAGGTATACTCACTCCGGCATTTTCGAGATTCTTTGTTGATCAGCTCCTCACAGGAGACGGCCTCAAATGGAGCGGTGCATTCTTCTGGGGTCTGGCTGTGCTCTCCGTAATGCACGTTACTGCTGTTCTGATTAGGGCTGTCTATATGCTCAAGCTGCAGGGAAAAATGGCGATTGTTGCGAATACTTCATTTTTGTGGCATGTACTGAGGCTGCCTGTTGAGTTCTTCTCTCAGAGAATGGCAGGAGATATTGTTCAGCGTCAGCAGTCTAACGGCCAGATTGCGAACGTACTCATAGATACATTTGCGCCGGTAATGCTTGATGTTGCGGCTATGCTGTTTAATCTCTTCCTGATGATTGATTACAGCCCTGTTCTTGCGTCTGTCGGTATATTGTCGGTTATATTGAGCCTGGTGCTTGCTCAGTACATATCACAGAAGCGCATAAATATTACACGGGTACAGATGAGGGACAGCGGAAAACTTTACGGGACTACTGTTTCAGGAATAGATATGATTGAAACGATAAAGTCAGCAGGTGCAGAGAACGGCTTTTTCATGAAGTGGGCGGGTTATCAGGCTTCATGCAATGATCAGACCGTCAAATATGCGAGGCTCAATCAGTATCTTGGCCAGCTCCCCGAATTGTTATCACTTCTGACAGCAAATATTATTTTGTTCTTGGGTGTACGGCTGATCATGCAGGGAAATTGGACTATAGGCATGATTTCGGCGTTTAACGGATACTTGAGCGCGTTCACTCTCCCGGCACAGTCATTAATCAGAGCAGGTCAGTCATTGCAGGAAATGCGCACACAGATGGAACGTGTTGAAGATGTCTTAAAGTACAAGACAGATATAGATTACCGTGATACTTCAAGCCTGACTGATGAGGAACTCTACAAATTAAACGGGCTTGTGGAACTCAAGAATGTAACTTTCGGCTATAACAGGCTGCTTCCTCCATTGCTGAAAGATTTTTCTATGCGTGTCGAACCCGGAGAAAGTGTTGCTATAGTCGGTGCGTCAGGGTGCGGAAAATCAACAATCGCTAAACTTATCACCGGGCTTTATTCTGCATGGAGCGGCGAAATTCTGTTCGGCTGTGATAATGCTGATACTCACGGCAGGCCGATAAACGAGATCAACAGAAGCATATTCACTGGTTCAGTTGCATGTGTAGATCAGGATATAAGCATGTTCGAGGATACAATCGCGAACAATATACGCATGTGGGACAGGTCGATAGAAGATTTTGCGGTGATAGTCTCTGCACGCGATGCAAAGATACATGACGACATAATACAGCGGGACGGTGATTACAGCTCGCCGGTTCTTGAGGGAGGCAAAAACTTTTCAGGAGGCCAGCGTCAAAGGATAGAGATTGCGCGGGTGTTAGCTCAAGACCCCACAATAATAATCATGGATGAAGCTACAAGTGCTCTTGATGCCCAGTAAA
>CALAUZ010000213.1 GCA_937892105.1 uncultured Fretibacterium sp.
TTCAAAAAACTTTACACTCCTCCATTTGATTTATTTATATAATATCATATGTTCTTATATAAAACAAGTAAAAGAATTTAATACATGTGATGATTATATCAGCGCAAATCAGAAGTGGATAGACATCCTGGATGAGAAACCCGAAGGAGTAGAAGGGGAGGAAGCCAGGAAGCTTTGCAGAATCTTCAGAACCTGCGCTGAATACGAAAACAGCTTCTGGGATATGCTTCACGCAGTTGTATGATCGCTCTTTTCGCACTTGTAGTCTTTCCAGCAATATACTTTTGTGGAATTCGTTTCTGTATGAAGTGTGATGGTATTACAGTGCCCACCTGCTACCGTTGAGTGGGAATGATCGCGAATGTCCCGGTGCAACCCAAATCCCGTGAAGATGCAAAGATAATCCCCACGGACAAACAATAAAAATCAAGACCTTCAGGTTGGAGTGATTCTCCTTCCTGGAGGTTTTTGTTGCTTTGAATCACCTTCCCATTAACTCCCAGTAAGAAAATCAGATCATCTCATAATCCGCAGAATTTCCCTGAATTCCAGGAAATTTGGGGAGGGTACTGGGAATAAATTTGTCACAGGAAATGCTGTGAATTGATGGGAATATATTACTCTCCCGTTTGTTCTTATTGATTGTTTTTTAATAAGAGCCTGTTCAGTTGAACTGCTTCTTAAAATGTATAATTATCTTAAATTAAGAATTAAGGAGGAAAGAAAAATGAAAATTTTGCCAATAGGCGTTCAAGATTTTGTCCAGTTACGGCAAGATGATTTATTATACGTTGATAAAACCGCTAAACTGCTTGAACTTATTCTAAACGGTCGAAGATACTTTTTGTCGCGCCCACGCCGTTTCGGAAAATCTTTGACTCTTTCGACGTTAGAAGCTATGTTTAAGGGTGAAGCTGATTTATTCAAGGGACTTAAAGCCGAAGAGTGGGTAAAAAAACAAGCAGATAAGCCACTGACTGTTTTAAGATTTGATATGTCTTCAAGGGCTATTAAAACGCCGGAAATTTTTGAAAAATCATTAGCTTCAATGCTAAGGCTTACTGCAATAAATTTAGATATTGAGCTTATTAGGGAATTTTTCAGTGATATGCTCGAAGAACTTATAATAAAATTATACAAAAGGGATGGTCCGTTGGTTATTCTTATAGATGAATATGATAAGCCAATTCTTGATAATATAACTGATTTAAAAAGAGCCAATGAAATGCGGGAGGTTCTTCGTTCATTTTATACAACTGTAAAAAGTTGTGATAATTATTGTCGTTTTGTTTTTATTACGGGAATTTCAAAATTCAGCAAGACTGGGGTATTTTCGGCTATGAATAATCTTGTGGATATTTCATTAGATCAAGAATACGGAGATATAACAGGCTATACACAAGATGAACTGGAATTTTATTTCAGAGATTGGATTGACAGTGCTTCTCACAAAATGAAGATCAGCCCTGATTCTTTGCTTGCCAGTCTGAAAGATTATTATGACGGCTTTTCTTTTGACGGTTTTACGCGTTTATACAATCCTTTTTCTATTATGCTGTGTCTGAGCAAGGGACGGTTGGATAATTACTGGTACACTTCCGGCTCTCCATCTTTTATTGCAAAATACATGAAAGAACATAAAATTCAGAATCCTGATGAATACCGCCATATTGAAGTGCCTTCAGACTTTGCCGACAGCCATGAAATAGAAACTTCAAAACCTGAGAGTTTCCTTTACCAAAGCGGTTATCTTACCATTGAAAAATTGGAGAATGATGTAATAACGCTGGACTATCCTAACGAAGAAGTTAAGAAATCGCTGGTTAGAATGTATCTTGATGAATTTTATCATGTAAACAGCTTTATAACTCTTGGTAATCAAATTTGGCAGTTTTTAACCGCTGGCGATATTGATCAGGTTGTTGCGGTTTATAACATTGCAATAGCTGATATTCCGTATGAGGATTTTCCCAATCGGGACGAATTTTGGTACAGGTCATTGTTTGTTATGTTGTTGCGCGGAGCTGGTTTGATTCCTTTTGCAGAAGTTCATACATACAAAGGACGGGCTGACGTAGTAATACAATTTGAAAGACAAATAGTAGTTTTGGAATTTAAGTTTGCTGAGAAAAGTTCTGACGTTGACAAGAAAAAAGACGAAGGACTAAAACAATTAAATGAAAAGGGCTATGCCAAAAGCTATGATTCCGAAGGACGCATGGTCATAACTGCCGTAGTTGTAGCTGATGATGAAAATAGAGAAGTGTTGGTATTTGAAACGGCGTAAAATACGAAAGAAGAATCTTAGAGCCTGTCAGTTTCTCTTTGAAAACTTGAAAATTTTTCAGCTAATGTCGAAAAAATCGGAATTATCTCAAATCTTTATACAGCCTTGTCATAAACGAATAATTTTTAGATACTGAACAGGTTCTAATGATTTAGAGTTCTGCGATGTTAATATGAATGAACGCGGCAAGAAAAAAAATGGCACGATTTGACTTGATATCAGAATAAGAGCAAAAAAGTAGTGGGGTCAGAGTTATTGATGAGACAGACCCCAACAACAAGACAAAAATTAGCTTGCCGATTTGCTCCACAAAGTTTCGAGAAACGCTATCAATATTTACCGCCCACTACCAAAATCTTCTACGCCAACATTAACATTCATTTTACCATGGGCAAGCTGGCATACTTTCTGAAGGATAAAATTTCATTGTCAAAGAATTTCCGTTACTATACAGCATCCCTGATAATTTTTCATATCCCTTGAAACCTGAAGCATTAATGCTTATATTGAAAACTTCATCATCAAAGGCTGTATCAACTTCGAGGCCAGTAAATTTAATATCTCCAATGTCTACAGTCCAAGTTATGTTAAATGCCTCGTTAAATCGCGGACGTGCCTGATCATTTACAACTCCAGTACTATAATTGCGTCCGTTAATTACGACGTTTATTTTCATATCAGGAGTATCGAAAAAGCTATCCTCTTTGGAAAAATTACCTTCGACTATAACTAAACGCCCGGAGATTCCATTCTGAATCGCTTTCAGGAAATCAACCGCTTGTTTTACTTCATTGCCGTCGTCGTTGCGAAGGTTCTTCGGCCATATCGTCAGAAATCTATTTAAGACACTGAGACATGTTTTAATATCCGCTCTGTTTCTAGTCATCCTGTTTTTCTGAAAAATCTGTCTGCAATAATCAGCGTGACTATCTTGAAGCCTATTCAAAACATCGATATTTTGAGAGTCAAGTGTATCGAGCGAAGCCTTGTCGCCGTTAGGAATTTGTGAAGCGATGAGACACTTTGTACATATTATTTCGCCGTCAACATAACCGTCACAAACGCCGGATAATGAAATGTCATCTCCATCACCGTATAGAATTATTTTTCTTACGGTTTCGTCTTGAATATAGCATTTAATATTCCCTGAAGAGTCTTCATCGTTCAGCATCAAATAATATTTATCGTCATCACAAGCAATATCTTCAATAATTCCAGATACTTGGACTTTTTTTCTTCTGTACTTAATGTCTACAGCAATTTCATTGCGGTCAACATCGTTCAAGAGATCTGAAACAGATAATTTCTCTTTAATTTCGATATCGCTCACATCAATATCGGGAACTTCGAGCGTGCAGTCATTAATGATTATGTCATTATTAGTCTGAGAATATGTTCCTCTTAGCGTGATATTTTCATTTTTATGCAACTGAGTAATTTTCAGAAATTCTTTCTGCGAAAAATAACACGTTACGCCGTCGATGCTTCCGTTTGATACGAGAATGACGCCGTAAGCATTATTATTTTTCTTCACGAAGCTCTCTATATCTCCCTGAACAGTTAGCTGTCGGTCTTGATAGCGAATTTTAGCTTTTACACTGTTTGAATTTACATCTCTCAAAATTTCTTCCGGAGATAACAAAGAATCTATTTCAGCATTTGCATCTATTACGGGATCTATAATAACGCAATCTTTTAGTTTTATAGAATTTCCATTCTGGCCAATGCACTTGCCCGTTATGATTATTCTCTGTTTATCTTGAAGATATAAAAGCTGACTTAGAGCTTCTTTGCTCATATAACAGTCAATTTTTCCAGATGAGCCCGAAGCCTTCAGCACAACATATATTCCTTCGTTACTCTCAGAGAAATTGTTCAAGATACCTGAAATAGTCAAAGTTTTTCCTTTGTACAAAACGTTAATCGTTGTTGCGTTTTCATCGGCTATATTCAGTAAATCTTCTACAGATAAATCAATATTTGGTTCAATCTCACTTAATATCGGCTCATCAAGTACGCAAGAGTTAAAAGCGATGCTACTTCCAGAGCCATTGCAATTTCCAGTTACGACGACTTGTTGGCCCTTTTTGAGCTGGGCTATTTTGAATGCTTCCGACTTAGGGAAATAACAGTTCATGCTTTCTGAATAACTATCTTTTCCAACAGATACATATACACCATTATTTGCTTCACCAAAAGATTTTGTTACTCCCGAGACAGAAAAACGTTCACCGTTATATTTTAGGTTAGCAATTTTTTTATCTGAGTTAAATTCTCTGATAAGACGTTCTGAAGACAATAAAATATTCTCTGAGTCATCAATAAAAGGCTCATCAATAGTGCAATCACTAAAAATTAAGCCGTTGCACAGTCCAGATATGACAACAGGTTGTCCTTTGCTGAGAAACATTAACTGTCTTTTGGAATTTTTAAGGATATAACACTTAATGCGATTTGCAATAGCCTCACTTATTACGTCAAGAATTTCTATAGACAGGCGTTCACGTTCAGGATCAAGTTCTATATATACTCCTCTACTATCGCTGTCAAAGTTGGAGATTTTCCCAGAGACTTTGAAGTTCTTGCCATAATATTTAAGGCGAGCAGCGATTTCATTTGTACCATAATCATTCAGCATTTTCACTACATGAATGGGGCGAGTTGTATCTATATCGCTATTGAAATAACTGCTTACTTCCGGTTTGTTAAGTTTGCAGTTTCTTATCCTAACATCTATCATTAAACCATTGCAAGTTCCTGCGATTTTTACGTCCTGACCTTTGCGAAGGTTAGCCAGTCTACTTGCTTCACTCTCTGGAAATTCGCATACAACATCTCGAAAAGCACTCGCGTCTTCAAGAAAAACTTGATAATTTGAGCCTGATTTCCCAAAAAAATTTACCTTACCAGTAACAATAATTTCTTTACCAGTGTATTTCTTATCAGCGTTTGCCTCATCGGCTGTATACTGTTTAAGAAGCTCAGGCGCAGAAACTTCAGGAGTTCCGAAGCCCAAAAAAGAAGCTTCAGACACACAAGCACAGCTTAGAATGAATAACAACAGCAACGAAAATGCTCCTATTCGTTTATAAATCACAATAAACATCTCCTTAAAATAAATTTTTACATCGGATAAGCTTCAATGAGAGATTTCAAATGTTCAATTCGATTACTTTCATCGAGCAATGACCAACCATAAGAAACCGCCGCTGTTACAGCTATAACAAAAACTAAAGTCCCTCCACTTAAAACTATTGCACCTCCCGTCATTCCAAAACCTCCTGCAGAAATAGCACCGCCTCCCAGCCAAGCCATAGCCGCTTTTGTTGCGACAGCTCCTGAAAGTGTCGAAATTGCTGTTCCAGTACTTGCCGTTCCCACAAGCATGACTGTTTGTAAAATTGCATAGCTCGCAATAGTTCCTGCGATACTTGCCGTTACTCCTGTAACCATCATTCTATTAGCGTCTCTAAAACTTCCACCGCTCAAAAATGCATAACCATATGAGAATATTGCTGAAGCAATTAATCCGCTTACAGAACCTCCGATAACTCTTGAAAATTTTGGGGGTATCATTTGCGCCAACAAAGATTGCGAGTTTGAAAGTAAATAACTTGTTCCTGTACCCGCAAACGTACTAATTCCTGAACTAACAAATCCCAAAGCAACATCTTTTAATACAGTATTATAGTCAAATTTATTATTAGATACTTGTGAAGCTAATGAAAAAGCTAGTGCAAAGATGCCGCCGATCATTCCTGCTTTTAATGCAATACTACCAGCAGTATGCCAAGCAAATTTTGTACTGTCTGGATTATATTCGCTTATAAATCTTTCAGCATTGTTATTTTTTTTAGCTGTTTCCCAATCAATTATTGCCTGCTTTCTAGCTAAATCTTCGGGAAGATATTTATATTTTTGTTTACTGATAGCATCAATAACGCTTTCATCGACAAGAGCCTGATTTTGAAGGGAAAGTCTTGCATATGGTTTCGATAAAATGTCAATAACTCTTCTACTGCCGTGTATGACATCGCCGTTAGTATCTAAAATTTCACGGGTTACGAGGATATTACCTTTTTTAGCATCAACATGCCATAATAATTTTTTAGGTGTAATATTTCCCTTTGCAACTCCTTCCATCATCCTAGCTATCTTATCCGTTGCTTGTAAAAGTTTTGTATTACTTATTATTTCATTTGAAGAATAAACGTAACTTCCGGAATCTTTATCCCACCACAAAAGAACACTTTTATTGTTTGAAATAGGAATTTGTGTTACTTTACCTGAAATTTTTGCAGTAACTGGAGAAACATTACTACGCTGTATTCTTCCGGTATCAATTAATCTTGAAAGTCTTTTGTAATGTAAAGCTGTCTTTGCTGCTCTTGATCTAACCCATTCATCGCTCATCTGCTTGCCAAAATATTTTGTTTGTCCTAGGAATGAACCAGCAAATTTACTTTCAGAAATCATAACTCCTGTTGGATTTCCTTTTGAATTGAACTGCATAAATAAACCGTCAAAACCTGCACGGCCTGTTTTAGAAGGATCAAGTAACGCCATTGTTCCGCCATGTTTTACCATAATTGCTCCAGGATCTAAAGAATACCATGCTTTATTGTTGGATAAATCTGCTCCGCTCGTAAAATAATTTCTCATCAGATTTTCACCGAAGTTGCCTCGAAAATTACTTGGAGAAATGCTAAATCTCGACTGGAGCATAAAGTTAGGCACATCATTAATGGTATTCAGAGTGGCTGACAAAGGCGAAGCTAAAGCAGGAATATAAGGTAAATTCCCGGCAAAAGATGTATTTGGCAAAAAACAAATTAAAACGAGTATTGCAATTTTCTTCATTGACAACCACCTCTAAAATTCCGTTAAAGCTCGTTTGGCATTGTAAGCCATTGCTTTATCAAGTTCCTTTTGATCTGTATCATCAAGTTTTCCGTAATATTCTTCATAAACTCTGCTGAAACAATGCTGTGCTCCAAAATTAAGAAGTCTTGTATCAATATGGGATAAACAGAGATCCATTACGTTACGCATATTTTGACTATCTCTTAATTTGAATTTCACAAGGGCACGGTCATACTTTTCAGCTTCGTGCATCATTTGATTGATTTGTTTTATCACCCAGATGTTATACTGCTTTTCCTGCTCTAAATGATAATTCATAAGTCCCTTTTGAACATTATCCATTATTTTTTTCAGCTCATTGTTATACTTTTCAGATGTTATTTCTTGAGCAATGGCCGTTGAATATTGTATGAAATCATTAAGTCTATTGATTTTTGACTGCTGGGTACCCGACATCATCTGATTAGCTATTTGTATCCGATCAAAATTTTGTTTTATTTTTTGGAAAGCTTTTTCGGAGCGTTTATCAGAAATGCTATTAACACTCTTTTCAATAGATAACTTGACACTGATAAGTTCTTTGAGAAGCGTCGGCGGTATTTTCACACTAAGAGCCATAATTTGCTGAAAAGAAGTTTCCGCAATTTGAAGATAATATGTCTGTAAAGATTCTAAACTTTTCATTTCAGCAAGTGAAAGAAGTTCGTTAATTTGCTTTATCATAGCATCAATCATCTGAGCCGTTTGAAATTCGTTTGTGATATCAGGCTCATTGAATTTATTTTCCTCTATTAAATTTTGAGCTGACTGTAAGTTCTCTATATATTCTTGCAGGGTTTTAGCACTGGCGGCTTTATTTTTATATTGCTTTAATTTAGCTTCCGCGTTACTAATATTGCTGTTATCATTTTTTATTGGAACATTGCGAACTAAAATTTTCTCGTGTGCTTCAGAAACTTTTGACCGTAACTCTATAATTTCTGGCAAGTCATCAGGTTTCACGGTCATTACTTGTGCGTTTAGAAAATTATCAAGCGCATCTAAAGTATCAGCAGGAAGTGATGTATCTTCCCCAGCTTGTTTTATGATCATTGCGACATATTCAGAAATTGCTTTAATATTTCCAGGATTAAAGGAAAGGGAGTTAATAAAGTACATAGACGCAAGTTCAATGTCGTTATTTTCCCATGCTTTTAACGCTTTTTCGTAGGCCTGTGTCGAAAATAAATTTGCTTCTTGTTCAGTTATGGCGGATGAATTTGAACAAAGTAACGACAAAATTAATGTAAAACTTATTAGTATTTTCGATGAATTGATTTTCATAATTAAAATCCTTTCTAACATTAGATTTTTTACGGTAAATAATTAGTCGTTTCGTATCCATTGATGATACTTTCCGCTCGGATTTTTTGTGCATGAATTGCTCGGGTGAGGTCTGTGGCTCGAATTTACTCCAGCACCGCAAAATGCACATATCCAGTTATGACTTCTGCCATCGCCATCATCGAGTAGCCAGCTGTGAGATTTTCTGTAAGGACTTTTCTGACACGAACCGGGCTGGGGCATGTTGTTTGCGTCCACGCCGTAACCGCAGAACTCGCAGACCCAATGATGAGCCCAAGCCGCCGAACATAACACTGTCGCCCACAAAAATGACGCGATGAATAATTTTAATGTTCTCATGATTTCACCTCAAATTTGCAAATTCATTGTGTCGTCTTTGAAACCTACTACCATTGCTGCTAATCTAAATAAAGCAAATCCAGCAAATGCTAAAATTATGCAAATTAGTACTACTTCCATCATAAGACCTCCTCATCATCGATTACGTATCCAATAAACAACGCCACTGCCAATTCCCAAGAAAAGAAGTATTTTTACAATAAATCTAAAAATTCCGCCGAAAAATCTTGAGATACTATCCCAAATTCTGCTGAAAAATCCATGTTGAGCCTCGAGAAGTTCGATAATCTCTTGAGTAGTCTTTTTGTCAGTGTTATTTTCATCCTCTAACCTATCTTTAGCTAAATCTAAAGCCGTTACGCTAAAAATGAACCAATCATCGCCTTTCACGTCTACATCAGCACTGGCGGATAATAATTCTTTCACAACGTCTGGAGTAGCATTCTTTGCCGCAAACATCAGTGCTGTCCAGTCATTTTTATCCCGTGTGTTAACATCAGAGCCTGCATCTATAAGTGCTTTGACCGCTTCGTAATTGTATTTACCCATCAATGCTGTTTTGCCATTGCTATCTTGTAAATTAACATCAGCTCCGCCCTTTATAAGTTCTCTGATAATTTCAGGATTATCTGTTCGCATTAACGCTGTTCTACCCTTTTTGTCTTTTGCATTGATGTCAGCTCCGCAGTTGATAAGTTCCCTGATAATTTCGATTTTACTTGCTTGCATCAATGCTGTTCTATCAGATAATAGTGACGATAACAGCAAAATGGCATGG